>JBDSLK010000146.1:0-10567 GCA_039916425.1 Nocardioides sp. | reverse complement strand
CCGGGCCGAGCCCGGCGAGCCAGCAGGCAACCACCAGGGCGACGGCGACCGGCCACGCCAGCACGATCCGCTCCTTGAAGGAGTAGGCGGTAGCGCCGAGGGCGAAGGCGGCGAGCACGTAGATCGCCCCGACGGCGCCCGGGGTGACCGACACCCAGACGGCGGCCCAGACCAGGCCCAGCACCGACAGGCCGACCAGTAGCCACCGCCGGCCGAGCAGCCGGCTCATGCCGAGCAGAGCCAGACCGAGGTAGGCGAAGACCTCCACCGGCAGGCTCCACAGCGGACCGTTGACCGCGCCGGCGTAGAGGTTGTCCTCGAACACGCCCGGCAGGCTCGCACCGAACGGGACGAGGAGCGTGATCCGCACCGGGTAGACCCACGTCTGCCAGGACCCGAGGTAGGTGCCCAGGCCCGCGGTGGTGACCAGCGGACCCAGGACGAACGCCGTCACCAGGCTGACCACCGCGAGCGCGGGGAGCAGCCGCAGCGCGCGCTTGGTCCAGAAGTCCCGCGGGGACGGGTCGTAGTCCCAGCTGCGCCGGATCAGCAGACCGCTGACGGCGAAGAAGATCAGCACTCCGACCGCGCCGAGGCTGGACCCCAGCTGGTGGAGTGGTTCGGGCTCGCCCAGCAGCCCGAAGGAGTGGGAGACCAGCACGGCCCAGGCGGCGAGCAAGCGGAGGATGTCGAAGTTGTTGTCCCGGTCGCCGATCCGGTCACCGAGACGGACCGGCCCGAACTTCGTAGTGGCTGCCACGGCGGAGCCCGAGCTAGGCGGCGCAGACATGCCCAGCACCGTATCAAGGCGCTCGTCGGTCCGGGCACTACACTCACCAGTCGCTGTCGAGACGAGAGGGGCGATCATGGGCAGGCGTCCCCTGGTGATGGTGGACATGCTCTCCTACACCGGCACCAAGGGTGGGATGGAGACCTACACCCGCGAGCTCTACCGGCAGCTGTCCACCATGGACACCGGCTTCGACTTCGTCGCGCTCGCCAGCAAGGAGGGCTCGCTGCTCGACCTGTCGTGGTTCCCCGGGGAGGTGATCCGGTCGCGGATCAGTGGCGAGAACCGGTTCGTCTGGGCCTTCGGCGAGCTCGTGGCGTCGTCGTACGTCGCCCGCCGCCGCCGTGCCGACCTGGTGCACTCGCCGGCGACACTCGGCCCGGTGTGGACCTCGATGCCGGCCGTGCTGACCATTCACGACATGCTCTATTGGAGCCACCCGGAGCTGATGGTGACGCCGTTCTACACGCGTCCGGTGATGTGGATGGAGCGTCGCGGCGCCGCCAACGCCAGCCACGTCATCACCGACAGCCAGGTCTCCGCGACCGAGATCGAGCGCTACCTCGGCTACCCGGCCGATCGGCTCCACGTGGTGCCGCTCGCCGCGACCAAGGTCGCGGCAGCGCCGGCGCCCGTCCTCGGCCGGGAGAACCTCGTCGTCGCCAGCGGCCAGCGACGGCCCTACAAGAACTGGGACGGCCTGGTCCGGGCGCTGGCCCTGGTCGAGGAGGGCGTCCGTCCCCGGCTCGTGATCACCGGCGGCCGCGGCGACGACCCGCTGCGCGGCGTCGTCGACGAGGCCGGCCTCCAGGACTGGGTGGAGCTGCGCGGCTGGGTCACCGATGAGGAGCTCGCGGACCTCTATGGTCGCGCGCGGGCGATGGCGATGCCGACCTTCGCCGAGGGCTTCGACTTGCCGGTGCTCGAGGCGATGGCGGCCGGGCTGCCCGTGCTGGCCTCGGACATCCCGGTGCTGCGCGAGGTGGGTGGCGATGCCGCGCTGTGGTTCGACCCACATGACCCGGCCTCCATCGCCGCGGCGCTGCGGGTGGTTGGCACCCAGCCGGCCAGGCTAGTCGAGCTCGCCGATCTCGGGCGGGCCCAGGCGACGCTGTTCACCTGGCAGCGGGTGGCCGAGGAGACCCTCGAGGTGTTCAGACAGGCGTTGTGCGGGCCGACTCCGCGTTCGTGACGTACTGCTCCACCTGCTCGGTCACGAGCGCCCGCGGGTCCTCGCCCGCAGCGGCGCGGACGTACCACTCCAGCGACCGGCGGATCGCCTCCTGCCAGCCCCAGACGTTGCCCCAGCGGAGGATCCGCTGGGCCTGGCCGGGGTCGAGGGTCAGGTCCTGGGTCTCCGCCATCGCGGGAGTGGGCTCGACCTCCCAGCCGGCCGGGGCACAGCCGGTGAGGCGGGCCCACTCGGCGGCCGAGAACTCCACGAGGTCCAGCACGGCGACGGCTTGGCTGGGATCGGGACCGAAGTTGAGGGCGGTAGGCACGTCGCGCCCGCCCGCCAGGTCCTCGGCGTAGAGCAGGTAGCCCAGCAACGGCTCGATGACGTGCTGCCAGGGGCGCACCGCCGTCGGGCGGCGCAGGGTCAGGACCTCGCCGGCCGCCCACGCCCGCACGATGTCGGGCACGATCCGGTCGAGGGAGAAGTCGCCGCCGCCGATGACGTTGCCCGCTCGGGCGGTGCCCACCGGGCTGCCGACCGGCGGCCAGGAGTGGGTGACGAGCTCGGCGCACGCCTTGCTGGCCGAGTAGGGGTCCTTGCCACCGAGGAACTGGTCCTCTCGGTAGGGCGTCGGCTGCCGGATGTCGTAGACCTTGTCGGTGGTGATGACGACGGTGGCGAGCACGCCATCGAGACTCTCCAGCAGCGACATCACTCGGACCGTGCCCAGCACGTTGGTGGTGAAGGTCGTCGCCGGGTCGCGGTAGCCCTCGCTGACCAGGGACTGGGCCGCGAGGTGGAGCACCACCTCGGGGCGAAAGGCCGCGGCCTCGGCGAGCCACGCAGTACCGGCCACGTCGGCGCGGGTCTCCGTGACGCCGTCTAGCGCGAGGGAGTCCCACAGGCTGTGCTCACCGTGCTCACCGGGCAGCGAGACGCCATGGACACGGGCCCCGAGGCCGGTCAGCCAGCAGGTGAGCCAGGCCCCCTTGAAGCCGGTGTGCCCGGTGACGAGCACGCGTCGTCCGGACCAGAAGGCGGGGTCGAGCGTGCGATGCATGTGGGTCACCCGTGCTGTTCGGTTCGAGGATCGGGAAGCGGACGTCGGTCGCCGATTGAACCACACCCCGTGCCACCAGCGGCGCCCACGGGCTGCTCGCCACCAAGCGCCGCTTGGACCGCACAGCGGGGGAGGGACCGACCACGGGCGAGTACGCTTCCCACGCAGGTCGCCGCCCGGCGGCGTCCCGTTGAACGAAGGAGTCCACCGGTGCCGGACCACGCCCACGCACCGGGACCAGGTCCTGCGGGCAGTGCGCGTCGAAGGCTCGCCACGGGCACGGTCGTGGTCGCGTTCGGTCTCGTCGTCACTGGTGTGGGCACGCTGGCCATGCTGTCCCTGGCAGCCCGCAGCCTTCCGAGCGCGGCGTACGCCGATTTTGTGGTGTGGTGGACGGTGGCCACCCTGTTGGGCACCAGCTTCGGGGTGTTCGAGGTCTACCTCGCCCGGCTGCTGATCTCGGACCTGACGGCCGGCCGGTCGCACCACTCTGCCAGCGGGCTGATGATCGGCCGTGCCGGCGTCATGGTCGGCGTGCTGAGCGTCGGACTGCTGATGGCCGCCCCGGTGTTGGCCCAGGACCTGTTCAGCGGAGAGCTCGCGCCGGCTCTACTGCTGCCCGTCTTCATGTCGCTGATGGCCATGCAGGCTCTGCAACGGGGTGCGTCGACAGGTCGGCACGACTTCGTCGCCATCGCGGTCCAGCTGGCCACTGACGGGGTCGCGCGAGCCGCGGTCGTCGGAGCGCTGGTGGCTCTCGGCGCCGACTCGGTCACCACACTGTCTCTGGGCTGCAGCGCCGCCGTCGTGGTGAGCATCGTGGTCGCGAGCCGGCGGCTGGGGCCCTGGCTCGCGCGTCCGCGCGTCCGCGGCAAAGAGGTGCCCTTCCGCCCGGTCCTGCTGCTGCTGGTGGGGTCGGCCGGTCCGCTGCTCGCCAACAACGGGTCTGTTCCCTGGCTGCGCTCGATCGAGGCCGTCAGCCCGCACGTCCTCGGTGCGTTCGCCGGCGCAGTCACCCTGAGCCGGATCCCGACCCAGTTCGTCTCGGCTGTGATGAGTCCGCTCCTGGCTCACCTCTCCTCGAGCGTCGAGGCCCAGGACGAGGCGGCTTTCAGGCGTGTGCGCAGGACCGCTGACACGATCACGGCGGTGCTCGGGGTGATCTACGTGCTGGTCTTCGCAGGCCTCGGTCAGTTGGCCCTCGCGTTGCTGCTCGGCCCCGACTTCACCCTCGGCATGGCCAACCTCGCCGTCCTGGCGGCCGCCAGCAGCGGGATGTTCGTCGCGGTGGTGCAGCAGGCTGCTCTGGGCGCCTTGGACCGCTGGCACTGGGTGGCCCTCGCCTGGGGGGCCGCGACCGTGACGTTCATGCTGGTGCTCGCGCTGCCCGGAGACGCCTTGTGGCGCGCCACGTTGGCCCCGTTGGTCGGGGTGGGGACTGCCCTGGTCATCATGTGGCTCTTCGGCAGGAACGCCTGGACCAGCACGTCCCGCCACTCGGTCGCGAGACCGGCCGGCTGACCTGCGAGCGCTTGCTCAAACGCGCCGCAGGATCCCGTCGCGGAACTCTGTGACCAAGGCCCGCCGACCCCACTCCGGTGCAGCCACGAACTCGTCCTGCTCGGCGACGAAGGCCCGCACCGCCGTCATCGGGTTGTCGCCCCGGTCCCACGGACGCCCCTCGAAGTGTCCCTCGGGGAACTCCTCGACCAAGGTGTCGGCAACCAGCACCATGCCGCCCGAGGGCAGCAGCGGCGCCAGGGCCCGGAGCTCGGCGAGCACGTGGTCGTGGGTGTGGTTGCTGTCCAGCACCAAGACGGCGCGCTCGGCGTCCCCGAGGAAGGCGCGAGCGGCGTCGACCGCGATCGAGGAGGTCGAGTCGGCCTCGAGCAGCTCGACCCCAACGCCGAGTGGATGCTCCTGCACCGCGCTGGTCGCGTGTGGGTAGAGCTTGTGGTCGATGCCGAGCACCGCAGGCTCGTCGCCGCACATCTGCATCAGGCTGGCATTGAGGAGCATGCTTCCGCCGCGGGCGACGCCGGTCTCCACCACGCGCTGGGGCCGGTAGGACCAGAACAGCTCCTGGAGCACCATCACGTCATCGGGGATGCGGATCACCGGCACCCCCGCCCATTCCCAGTGGTAGGTGTAGTGGTGCCGCTCGGCCGCCACCTGGAGGTCGACTGCCTGGCCGCGCAGCCCGGCATCGTCGGCCAGCGACTCGCGCCAGGTCTCCCGCTGGGCGGCGAACTCGTCGCCGTCGGGGACGTAGTCGCCGTGTGAGCTGCGCTCGTTGTCCTCAGTCATGTGCGAAGAACTCCTCAGTCCTTGTCGGGCCCCATCCCAGGGCGGTCAGTCGATGGGTGTCGGCTACGTGCTCGAGGTGGGCCTGTTCGCGAGGCACCTCCGTGGCGGCCGACCACTCCCCGCCGAGCGCGGTCACGACGTCGGCGACGGTGTGCAGCGCGCCGGAGCCTATCGGCACCTCGCCGGTAAGGCCGTGGCCCACCGCCGTGACGATCGCGCTCCCGACGTCCGAGGCGTGCACGAAGTCGTGCGCTTGGGCAGGGGTCTGCAGCTGGACCGGCTCGCCGCGGTCACGGGCCGCGACGGCGTGGTCGACCACACCGGGGCGACGCCACTTCTCGTCGAAGACGTAGAAGGGGCGCAGCCACCCGACCGCACCGCTGCCGATATCGGAGGCCAGGGTGGTCTTCAGTCTGGCCTTCGCTCGGCTGTAGGCGTCGAGGGCCTCGCGGGTCTCGTCGACCACGGTGCCGGTGAGCCACACCGCGGAGCCCATGGCCCGGGCCGCCGCGACCAGCTCGAGAGAGGCCTCGACCCAGCGGTCGTTGTCGCTGGAGCCTCGGTAGTCGGGGCGGCCGCTTGCGCACCAGGCGAGATGCACGACGTACGCCGGCTGCGTGCGGGCCAGCAGGTCGGTCGCGGCACCCCGCGCCAGCAGATCGACGTCCGAGCCGCTGACCGGGACCGGAGTCACGCCCGGCACGTCCCAGTGACTCAGCACCCAGGAGCCCAGGAGCCCGGTGGCCCCGGTGATCACGGCCGCGGAGGCCACGCATGCCCCTCGCGGTCCTTGGAGGAGGTCCGGGTGACCGGTCGTGGCCACTCGATACGCACGCTCTCGTCGTCCCAACGCAGAGTGCGGGCATGCTCGGGGGCGTGGCTGGCGCCGAGCAGGTAGGTAAGCCGGGTGTCGTCAGCCAGGGTCTGGTAGCCGTGCGCCACACCCTCGGGCACGTGCACGGCGACGTCGTCGTCGGCCGCCAGGACGACAGAGAGCCAACGACCGTAGGTCGGCTCGTCGGGGCGCAGGTCGACCAGCACGTCGAAGAGGACTCCGTCGGTCACCCACAGCGTCTTCGTCTCGGCGTGCGGAGCGATCTGGTAGTGCATCCCACGGATGGTGCCGGCGACGTCGTTGGCGGTGGTGACCACCTCCTCGACGCGGACATCGAGGCCGTGCGCGGCCGCCTCGGAGGCCACCCAGGGCTTGCGGAGGAAACCCCGGTCGTCGGCGTGCCGGCTGCCGCGCAGCAACGCCGCACCCCGGATCTCGAGAGGCTCGACGATCATCCGACTTCCGTCATGGACGGCACGGCGATCCAGCAGGTCGCCCCCGGAGCCAGTCCCTGGACGAGCGTGCTGATCTCCGGGGCGATGTTCCACGGCAGGATCAACACGTCGTCTACCGCGGCGTCCGCCAGGGTCGGCGGCGCCATCACCGGGACGTGAGTACCGGGAAGGAACTTGCCCTGCTTGGCCTCGCTGCCGTCGACCACCACGATCAGGTCGTCCGCGACGATGCCAGCGGCGTTCATCAGGGTGTTGCCCTTGGCAGCGGCGCCGTAGCCGGCCACAACCCGGCCGGCGGCGTGACGCTCGTCGAGCCAGACCCGCAGACCATCGATGGCGTTCCGGCTGCGCCGGGCGAACGAGTCCCACAGCTCGGGGGAGAGCAGGCCCGCAGCAACCTCCTGCTCGATGGTCTCCGTGACGCTGGCGTCGGGGGTGCGGACCCCCGACCGCATCAGCCAGTAGCGGTTGGAGCCACCGTGGGTGCTGAGCTGCTCGACCCTGACGAGCTCGAGCCCGAAGGGCGCTACGGCGGCGGCCACCGCGTGGGCGGTGAGGTAGGAGAAGTGCTCGTGGTAGATCGTGTCGAACTGCGCCTCGCGGAGCAGGTTGACGAACGACGGGTTCTCGACCGTGATGACCGTCCGGTCGTCGCACAGGTGGCTGAGACCCCGCACGAAGTCGTGCAGGTCGGGGACGTGTGCCATCACGTTGTTGGCGGTGATCAGCCGCGGCCTGCCGTGGCTCCCGACCAGGCGTTCGGCGAGCTCGAGGCCGAAGAACTCCGAGACCGTCTCGACCCCCTTGCCCCGGGCGATCTCGGCGACGTTGGACGCGGGCTCGATGCCGAGCACGCGCATGCCGCGCTCGCGCATCTGGGCGAGCAGGTAGCCGTCGTTGCTCGCGACCTCCATCACGAGGTCGCCGTCGATCAGCGAGAGCTCGTCGATCAGCTGCTGGGTGTAGGCGCCGGCGTGGGCGAGCCAGGACGTGCTGACCGAGGAGAGGTAGGGGTACTCCGCGCCGAAGATGCGGGCAGGCAGGACGTACTCCCCGATCTGCCCGAGACCGCACGTGGGACAGCTGCGCAGGTGCAGCGGGAACGCGGGGTCGGGCAGGTCGGCGGAGAGGGCCATCTCGTTGGCGAGCGGCTGGCGGCCCAGATCCAGCACGGAGACCAGATCCCGTGTCCCGCAGCCGCGGCAGACCCGCGAGCCGCGCTCGGTGAGCTCGTCGTTCATCGTGCGGTCCACCATGGTGCGTCCCCTGCCTCCCAGATCCGGTTGAGCTCGTCGCGCTCGCGGATCGTGTCCAT
Source organism: Nocardioides sp. (assembly GCA_039916425.1). Classification (GTDB taxonomy): domain Bacteria; phylum Actinomycetota; class Actinomycetes; order Propionibacteriales; family Nocardioidaceae; genus Nocardioides. Next base: position 2,628 of record JBDSLK010000146.1, on the reverse strand, counting down.
CGGCATCCAGAAGCCGCCGTGCTCGTAGGCGGCGAGCCGGCCGCGCTCGGCGAGCGTGGTCAGCGGCGCCTGCTCGAACGACACGTGGTCGCCCTCGATCAGGTTGAGCACCTCGGGCTCGACCACGAAGTAGCCGCCGTTGATCCAGTCGTGGGAGTCGCTCGGCTTCTCCCGGAAGTCGGTGACCAAGCCGTCGGCGATCCCGAGCGAGCCGAAGCGTGGCGGCGGATGCACCGCGGTGACGGTGGCCAGTGCGCCTGACCGCTGGTGGAGGTCGACGACCGCGTCGACGGGTACGTCGGACAGGCCGTCGCCGTAGGTCAGCAGGAAGCGCTCGGTCAGCAACGGTGCCAGCCGCTTGATCCGGCCGCCTGTCATCGAGTCGGCCCCGGTGTCGATCAGGGTGACCTTCCAGTCCAGGTTGCTACGGGAGAGGTACTCAACCGAGCCGGTCACGAGATCGACGGCCATGTCGCACTCGTGCATCAGGTGGTTGGCGAAGTACTCCTTGATGACGTAGCCCTTGTAGCCCAAGGCGACCACGAAGTCGGCGTAGCCGAACGTGGCGTAGTGGCGCATGATGTGCCAGAGGATCGGGCGTCCGCCGATGTCGACCATCGGCTTGGGGATCGCGTGGGTCTCCTCGGCAAGACGTGTGCCCCGCCCACCGGCCAGGATCACGGTCTTCACCAGTCTCGTCCCCTCTGAAAGTCGTCTGCGGCGCCGGAGCGATGCCTACGTCGGCAGCGAAACCCTAACGGAGGCCCTTGTCGGCAGCACCGTCCGGTAAGGCGCGTTGACGCCTCGGCCGACGAATCGCGCCCAGCAGGTCGCCTGCTATCAAGTAGAAGTCCCAGGCGATGTGGTGCAACCAGTGTCGATGTACCAGGCACCGACGGAGTTCGCTCCGCGCCGCCCGCGCGACGCGAGCATCGACGCCCCCAGATTTGGTCTCCCGCCAAAGTGCTCCCCAGAGCGATGTCATCAGCCATCTTGGTCGGCGCGCTTCGGGGTTGAGCGAGCGCGCGGTCCCTTCAGCCGTCTTGACCGGGTAGACGCGATACTCAAGCAGCGGCTCTTCGAGCACCAGCAACGGGTCGCGAAGCAGGAACCACCAGGTAAGCAGAACGTCGGCGCCGTACTGGTTGGTGAATCGAGGAGACGCGAGCAGTGCCTCGCGGCGGTACAGGCAGTACACCTCGGTCCATCTGGGTCTGCGCAGGAATGAACGCAGGCGCACGCGTGCGTCGCGAGAGGCTAGCGCCGAGTCACTCTGAAGTCCCTGGGGTTGACCCCGAGGGTCGATGAACTGAATGGCTGTCAGGCACGCGCCAGCTTCAGGAGCAACATCAAGAGCCAAGGAGCACCGCTCAATGAATTCGGGAGCGAGTCTGTCGTCTGCGCCGAGCCAGGCGAAGTAGGTGCCGGTCGAACCCGCGACGGCGCGATTGAAGTTCGCCGCCGCGCCGCGGTTGGTCTCGTTGGTGCGAATGGCGCTGTCGGGGATGACCTCGGCTGCGATCGCCCGCGTGCGGTCGGTCGAGGCATTGTCGAAGACGAGCACCTCGTCGGCCGGCATGGTCTGATCGGCGACAGACGCCAGCGCCTCTCGTAGATAGGTTTCACCGTTGTACACCGGGATTGCGATTGTCACCGAGACCGGACTTCGCGGGGTCACCTCAGGGACCTCCTCATCGTGTGATGTGCCAACTTCAATGCTGACGACCACTGGCGCGCCCGCAGGGCGGCAGGGACCAGGCTGGCGGCATGGATCCGGGACGCCAAGTGTGCGCGCGCGGCCGAGGCGCCCCGCGGCCAACGACGCTCCTGGCAGCGACGGGCCGCGATCGCGAAGTACTCATGCTCGCCCGCGAACCGGCCCCCCTTGACGAGGGTGGCGGACGAGGCGCTCGCGGCGTGACGACGGTAGGCGAAGACCTCGTCGGGCAGCACCAGCAGGCGCGAGCCAGCCATCGTCAGGTCGAGCACGAGGGCGAGGTCCTGCACGAGCGGGAAGCCGTCGAGGAAGCTCTGGCGCCGCAACGACTCGGTGCGGAACGCCAGGGAGGGCCAGTAGAGCCAGTTGCCCCGCAGCAGGGAGACCGCGAGGTCCTCGCCGTGCAGCACGGTCGGCCCGTCGAGGCGCGGCTGGAAGAGTCGACGCTTCACGACGTCGGCCAGCGGACGGACGCGCTCGCCATGCTCGTCGACCACACGGACGCCCGGCTGCACGATGTCGACGGCCTCGTCCCCGGCGTACCGGTCGACGGCGGCGCGCACCGTCGCAACGTAGTCGGGGAGCAGCAGGTCGTCGCAGCCGAGGAAGACCATCCAGTCATGAACGGCCAGGTCGAGGCACCGACGGTAGTTGTCGGTGATCCCGAGGTTGGTCTCATTGCGGACGTAGCCGACGCGACTGTCGCCGAGGCCCTCGACCCAGGGAGCCACGGTGTCGTCGGGGTAGCAGTCGTCGACGACGAGGAGGCGCCAGTCGGCGTCGGTCTGCTCCAGGACGCTGCGCACGCAGGCGCGCAGCAGCGCGGGGTCGCCCCAGAAGGGGACGAGGATGTCGAGGGTCATGCGCTGTCGGTGCCCCGGTCGGGCTCTCTGCGCGGCTGCGCGGCCGCC
>JBDSLK010000145.1:0-7340 GCA_039916425.1 Nocardioides sp. | reverse complement strand
GCCTCCTCCGCCGCCGCCTCCTCCGCCTCCCGTCCCCTCGACCGGGTCCTGAGATGAGCGGCGTACAGACCACCCTAGACGCGCTCGGGACCACGGTCCACGTCGCCGTGCGCCGGGCCGACGACCTGGTGGCGGCCCGGGCACTCACCACGTCGGTCCTGCGAGACGTCGACGAGGTCTGCAGCCGCTTCCGGGTCGACTCCGACCTGAGCCGGGCCAACCGCCACGCAGGCGGCTGGGTGACCGTGGACCCGCTGCTGGTGGCGGCGCTCGAGGTCGCCGTCGACGTCGCCCGGCAGACCGACGGGCTGGTACACCCCTTGCTGGGGCGCCCGCTCGTCGAGCTCGGATACGACCGGGACTTCGCCCTGCTGGCGCAGGTCGCCGACTCCGCCTCCCGCGTCGCCACGCCACCACCCGCTCGCGACGCCTGGCGGGAGATCGCCCTCGACCCCGAGGGCGCGGTGTGCATCCCCGAGGACACCGCCCTGGACCTCGGCGCCGTGGGCAAGGCCTGGGCGGCGGACCTGGTCGCCGCGGCCTTCGCCGAGCACCTGCGCGGCACTGCCCTGGTGAGCGTCGGTGGTGACCTGCGGATCGCGGCTCCGGACGGCACGCCCTGGACCGTGGCGGTCTCGGAGCGGCCCGGGGGCCCGGTCGAGACCTTGGTCGAGCTAGAGAGCGGCGGGCTGGCGACCTCGACGACCCGGGTGCGGCGCTGGACGCGGGACGGCGTACGACGCCACCACCTGCTGGACCCGCGGACCGGGCTGCCGGCCACCGAGGTCTGGCGCACGGTCAGCGCCGCCGGGTCCACCTGCAGTGCCGCCAACGCCGCGAGCACCGCCGCGGTGGTCCTCGGTGCCGAGGCCCCGGCCTGGCTCGACGAGCGCGGGGTCACGGCCCGACTGGTCGCGACCGACGGTCGCGTGCACCCCGTCGGCGCCTGGCCGCACGAGCGGAGCGCGGCATGACCGACGGCCCGCTCCTCTGGTATCTCAACCGCGGCACCGGGATCGTCCTCCTCGTGCTCCTCACGGCCACCACCGTGCTCGGCGTGCTGGCCCTGGGTGGCCGCCCGGGACGCGGGCTGCCCCGCTTCGTGTCCCAGTCCCTGCACCGCAACCTCTCGCTGCTCTCGGTGCTCGCGCTGGTCGCCCACGTGGTCACGGCCGTCGCCGACACCTTCGTCGACATCCGCTGGTGGCAGGCGCTGGTGCCGGTCGGAGCGACGTACGAGCCGCTCTACCTCGGACTCGGCACCCTCGCGCTCGACCTGGTCGTCGTCATCGCGCTCACCAGCCTGCTGCGGACCCGGCTCCCCCACCGCGCGTGGTACGCCGTGCACCTGCTGGCCTGGGTCGCGTGGGTGCTGTCGGTGGTGCACTCGGTCGGTATCGGGACCGACCTGGAGGCCGTGCCCGGCGCCGGCCCCGGTTGGGCCGTCGTCCCGGCCGCCGTCTGCGTCGTCGCCGTCGTCGCGGCGGCCGTCTACCGGCTCGCCCGGCTGCCGGTCGACCGCCGGGCGCGGCTCGGGAGCCCGTCGTGACCGCCGCGTCCCCGGTGCCCGTGCCCGACGAGATCCGGGTGCTGCCCGGCCCGGCCCTGCTGGCCGGGATCGACGAGGGACCGTCGCTGGCCGCCCACCGCGCCCGGCACGGCACCGCACCCGCCGTGACGGCGGCCCGGCTGCTCGCCCTCACCGCCGACGCCCGGCTGCGCGGGCGCGGTGGGGCGGCGTTCCCCTTCAGCACCAAGCTGGCGGCGGCCTCGCGTGGCCGGCGGCCCGTCGTTGTGGTCAACCTCAGCGAGGGCGAACCCGCGAGCAGCAAGGACAGCGCCCTGGCGCTGACCCGCCCCCACCTCGTGCTGGACGGGGCCGTCGCGGCCGCCGGGGCCCTCGGGGCCAGGGACGTACACGTGGTGCTGCCCGGCGACCGTCCGCACGCCGCTGAGCGGATGGCCCACGCCATCGCGGAGCGTGACGACCGGGTGCGCTTCCGCCAGCACCGGGCCGACGCGCGCTTCGTCTCCGGGCAGGCGCGCGCCGTCGTCGAGCTGCTCGCGGGGCGGTCCAACCTGCCGGTCGTGGCCTGGGCGCCCGAGGCCGTCGCCGGTCTCCACGGCCGTCCGACGCTGCTCTCCAACGCCGAGACCTGGGCCCACGTCGGCCTGCTCGTCCTGGACGGCGAGGCGGCGTACACCGCCCGCGGCCGTGTCGACGAGCCCGGCACCACCCTGCTGACGGTCACCGCCCCCGGGCAGGTGCCGCACGTCCACGAGGTGGAGTACGGCGCGCGGCTGCGCGACGTGCTGCCGTCCTCCGCCACCGGGGGCCCGCTGCTCGTCGGCGGGTTCCACGGCTCGTGGGCGACCTGGTCCACCGTGGCCAGCGCGCGGGTGTCGGTGCCCGGGATGGCCGCGCTCGGCATGCCGCTGGGCGCTGGGGTCGTCCTCGCCCCGGGTCCCGGGACGTGTCCGCTGGCCCTGACCAGCCAGGTCGTCGACCACCTGGCCGGGCAGAGCTCCGGTCGCTGCGGCCCCTGCCTCAACGGCCTGCCGGCGCTGGCGGCCACGGTGCGGGCGGCCTTGACCGGCTCGGGCGGCGAGCGCGGCGCGGTCGCCGAGATCGAGCGGCTCTCCCGCCTCGTCGAGCGGCGCGGAGCCTGCGCCCACCCCGACGGCACGGCCCGCCTGGTCCGCTCGCTGCTGCGAGCCCTGCCCGGCGAGGTCGCCGCTCACGGTGCCGGTGGCTGCGACGCCCGCACGGCGGAGGCCGCCTGATGGCGCACCGGCTGCGCGTGGACTGGCCGGCCTGCCAGGCCCGCGGTCTGTGCCACGAGGTGCTGCCCGAGGTGGTGGACCTCGACGACTGGGGCTACCCGATCGTTACGCGTGAGATCGACGCTGCCCTGCTGTCCGACGCCAGGGCCGCCGTCCGCGCCTGTCCGCGCAACGCGCTGAGGATCGTCGACTGACGGCCCTCGTCGCGTCCCACCCTCACGCCGACGTGCCGGGCTCCAGCCTCGCCCCGGGGTCGACGCGGACCCTCGCACCGATGCGGGAGCCCCGGCCGACCAGCACCAGGTCCTCGTCGCGGGCCACCCGTGCGGTCGGCGTACGACCGACGACCGCGCCGCGGCCGACCACCGTGCGCTCGTCCACGATCGAGTGGCGCAGGTCGGCCCCCCGCTCGACTCGGACGTCCTCGAAGAGCACGCAGTCCTCGACCCGTGCGCCAACCTCGACGACGACCCCGGGGCCGAGCACGCTGCGCACGACCTCACCGGAGACGTCGCAGCCGGGTGAGAGGAGGCTGTCGACGACCACGCCGGCCCGGACCCGGGACGCGGGCCGGTCCGGCCAGTGGGAGATGACGGGCCGGCCGGGGTGGCCGAACACGTCGATCCGGTCGGCGAGCAGGTCCCGGTGGGCCTGGAGGTATTGGCCCGGCTGCCCGACGTCGCGCCAGTAGCCCTCGATCGGGACGGCGCGCACGTCGCCGCGCTCGACCAGGCGTGGCAGCAGGTGCTCCCCGAAGTCGCCGAGGCCGCTGTCCCCGGCCGCGGCGTCGTCGGCGTCGCCCGCGAGCTCTCGACGTAGATGGTCGAGCGTCTCCAGCAGGGCGTCGGTGCGGTAGAGGAAGATCTCTGTAGCGACGGTGCCCGACGAGGGCTTCGGCGGCTTGACCTCCACCCCGGTCACCCGCCCACCCTTCCCGGTGACCACGACGACGTTGTCGGATGCCTCCCGCTTGGTCACCTCCGAGGTCAGCACGGTCGCCGTCCTCCCGGAGGCGGTGTGCTCGTCGACGACCGGCGCCAGGTCCATGGAGAAGACGTGGTCGGCGCTCGACACCAGCACGTGCGGGGCACCGAAGGACTCGATGTCGGCCCGCATCCGCAGCAGCAGGTCGGCGTTGCCGTGGGCGAATCCCTCCTCGGTGGCGGGCCCGCTGCCGGTCTGCGGCACCATCCGGCGGAAGCCGCCGCGGTTGCGGTCCAGGCTCCAGGGCCGGCCGCCGGAGAGGTAGTCGTCGATCGAGGCCACCTGGTACTGCACGCTCACCCACACGTCCGCCAGGTCGGAGTGGGCCAGGCTCGACAGCGTGAAGTCGATGAGCCGGTGCACGCCGCCGAACGGCAGCGCCGGCTTGGCGCGCTCGCGGGTCAGCACGTCCATCCGCGAACCCTGTCCGCCCGCCTGGACGATGCAGAGCACGTCACCTCGTCGTGGCACGGCCTCTCCCCTCTTCTTCCGATGTGTTGCCGCCTACGATGACGTACGTGACCACCGTCGACCTACCCCTGCTCCCCCTCGGCCGAGGGAAGGACCTCACCTCCGAGCGCGGCGTCGAGTGCCCCGGTGACCTGCCGGCCGCCTCGGACCCCGGCCTGGTCGAGCGGGCGCGGGCCGCCAAGGCGGCGCTGGGCGAACGGGTGTTCGTGCTCGGCCACCACTACCAGCGCGACGAGGTCATCGCGTTCGCCGACGTCACCGGCGACTCCTTCAAGCTCGCTCGCGACGCCGCTGGCCGCCCCGACGCGGAGTTCATCGTCTTCTGCGGCGTGCACTTCATGGCCGAGTCCGCCGACATCCTCACGGCCCCCGAGCAGCAGGTCGTCCTGCCCGACCTGGCCGCCGGGTGCTCGATGGCCGACATGGCCCGGATCGGCCAGGTCGAGGACGCCTGGGACGCGATGGTCGCGGCCGGCATCGCCGACAGCGTCGTGCCCGTCACCTACATGAACTCCTCGGCCGACATCAAGGCGTTCTGCGGCCGCCACGGTGGTGCGGTGTGCACGTCGTCCAACGCCGACGCCGCGCTGGAGTGGGCGTTCGCGCAGAAGGCACACCTCGACGGCGGCGCCAAGGTCCTCTTCCTGCCCGACCAGCACCTCGGCCGCAACACTGCCGTCCTCAAGCTGGGGCTCGACCTCGACGACTGCGTGGTGTGGAACCCGCTCCTCCCCGACGGCGGGCTCACCCGCGAGGAGCTCGCGGACGCCACGATGATCCTGTGGCGCGGGCACTGCTCGGTGCACGGCCGCTTCACCGCGGACGTCGTCGACGAGCTGCGCGCCAAGCACCCGGGCATCAACATCCTGGTCCACCCCGAGTGCACGCACGAGGTCGTGCTCAGGGCCGACCTGGTCGGCTCGACGGAGTTCATCATCAAGACCATCGAGGCCGCGCCCGCCGGCTCGACCTGGGCGATCGGTACCGAGCTCAACCTGGTCCAGCGCCTGCGCAACGCCCACCCGGACAAGCAGATCGTCTTCCTCGACCGCAACGTCTGCTACTGCTCGACGATGAACCGCATCGACCTCCCCCACCTGGTGTGGGCGCTGGAGTCTCTCGTCGACGGGGTGGTCGTCAACCGGATCGAGGTCGATCCCGAGACCGAGCGCGACGCCAAGCTCGCCCTGCAACGGATGCTCGACCTCCCGGGCAAGTCCCACCGCGACTGACCCGCCGTTGACTTGGGCCTCGCGGCTCGTTGACTTGGGCCTCGCGGCTCGTTGACTTGGGCCTCGCGGCTCGCTGGGTTGGGCCTCGCGGCTCGCTGGGTTGGGCCTCGCGGCTCGTTGGGTTGGGCCCCGCGGCTCGTTGGGTTGGGCCCCGCGGCTCGTTGGGTTGGCCCGCACGCCCGATCGAAAGGGCCAGGAGGCCCAACTCAGAGGACCCGGACGCCCAACTCGACTAGAGACCGGGAGCACCCCAGACGGCCAACCAGCGCTGGCGGTCCCGCTCCATCGGGAGCTCGGCGGCCAGGGCGTCGCGCACCGACAGCTCCAGCAGGGTGTCGCGAGCCTGGCCACCACCGGGCAGTGGCGCGAACGGGTAGAACGTGCCCTGCTTGTAGAGGTAGACCAGCCCGGCGCGGCGACCCGCCGCGTCGGCGAAGGGCACCAGGGTGCACAGCAGACCACCGTCGAACCCCTGCTCGGCGAGCGTGCTGTTGACCGCGTGCAGGTCGGTACAGAGCGCCCCGCTGTCGGCCGGGTCCCCGGTGACCACCACCCAGGTGAAGCCGAAGGAGTCCCGGGAGACCGTGACGTCCGGCGTGCCGTCGGCGCGCAGCAGGGCAAGCACGTCGCTCTCGACCTGGGCGTACGCCGCACCGCCCGGCGCGCGGTAGCAGACCGAGCCGGTGCCGGTCGGGGCCAGGCCCAGCCCCGTCTCCAGGGTGATCGCGGCGCTCGGCACCAGGAAGAGGTTGTCGAGGTCGGGCGCCTTGGCCCGGCTCCTCCCGCTCAGCGACTCCCAGAGACCCACGGCCGGCTCAGTCCGTCGGCCGGGAGAGCTCGGCCTGGATCTTCGCGAGCTGCTCGAGCCGCTGCTCCAGCGACGGGTGGGTCGAGGTCAGCGTGCGGAGGCCGACCCCGCTGAGCGCCGGGGCGATGAAGAAGGCGTTCATCGCGCTGGACGCACGCAGGTCGCGCTGGGGGATCGTGTTCATCTCGCCACTGATCTTCTGCAGCGCCGACGCGAGAGCGGCCGGCTTCATGGTCAGGTAGGCGCCCGACCGGTCTGCGCACAGCTCGCGGTAGCGCGACAGCAGCCGGGTGAGGAAGAAGCTGATGGCGTAGACCACGAGGCTCAGCACCAGGGCGACGAGGTAGGCCGGTGCGCCGTTGCTGTTGGAGGAACGCCGGGCCATGCCGAACCCGCCGAACTGGGCGGTGCGAGTCAGCATGCCCGCGACGATCCCCGCGGACGAGGCGACCGTCATCACCAGCACGTCGCGGTGGGCGACGTGCGAGAGCTCGTGGGCGAGCACCGCCTCGAGCTCCTCCGCGTCGAGGGTCTGCAGGATGCCGGTGGTCACGCACACCACCGACCGTGCCGGCGAGCGACCGGTCGCGAACGCGTTGGGCATCGCGTTGTCGGCGATGCCCACGCGGGGCTTGGGCATGTCGGCGAGGGCACAGAGCCGGTCGATGACGCCGTGCAGCTCGGGCGCCTCCTCCGGGGTGACCTCGCGGGCCCGCATCGCCCGCATCGCCACCTTGTCCGAGGACCACCACTGGTAGAAGGCGACTCCGAGACCGGCAAGCCCGACGAAGTAAGCACCCGAGCCCCCGACGTAGTACATGAGGCTGACGATCAGGCCCACGAAGAGCGCCCCGAGCAGGAACATCACCGTAGTCATCCGGACGGTGAGGCCGGTGTCGTTGACGAAGCGCGAGCGCGCCATGGCGGACCCCGGTCAGCCGGGGATGAGGCCGTCGTCGCCGAGCAGGTGACGCACCTCGTCCAGGCTGGCGTCGGAGGGCGGCAGGATCAGGTCGGACTCGTCCAGGCTGTCGACGTCGTGGGCGACCCCGACGGCGCGG
>JBDSLK010000144.1:0-19396 GCA_039916425.1 Nocardioides sp. | reverse complement strand
TGATGCCGTCGAGGCTGACGCGCTCCTGGACCATCGTGTCGCGCTCGCGGATGGTGACCGCGTTGTCGTCGAGGGTCTCGAAGTCGACCGTCACGCAGAACGGCGTACCGATCTCGTCCTGGCGGCGGTAGCGGCGGCCGATCGCACCGGAGTCGTCGAAGTCGACGTTCCAGTTCTGGCGCAGCTCGGCGGCCAGCGCTTTGGCCTTGGGCGAGAGGTCGGCGTTGCGGCTCAGCGGCAGCACCGCAACCTTGACGGGTGCGAGGCGCGGGTCGAGCTTGAGCACCGTGCGCTTGTCGACGCCACCCTTGGTGTTAGGGGCCTCGTCCTCGGTGAAGGCGTCGACGAGGAAGGTCATCAGGCTGCGCGAGAGCCCGGCGGCCGGTTCGATGACGTAGGGCGTGAACCGCTCGTCACCTGCCTGGTCGTAGTAGCTGAGGTCCTGCCCGGAGGCCTTCGCGTGCGTGGTGAGGTCGAAGTCGGTGCGGTTGGCGATGCCCTCGAGCTCACCCCACTCGGACCCGGCGAAGCCGAAGCGGTACTCGATGTCGACGGTGCGCTTGGAGTAGTGGGACAGCTTCTCCTGCGCGTGCTCGTAGTGGCGCAGGTTGTCGGGGTCGATCCCGAGGTCGACGTACCAGCGGGTGCGCTCGTCGATCCAGTACTGGTGCCACTCCTCGTCCTCGCCAGGCTTTACGAAGAACTCCATCTCCATCTGCTCGAACTCGCGGGTCCTGAAGATGAAGTTGCCGGGCGTGATCTCGTTGCGGAACGACTTGCCGGTCTGGGCGATGCCGAACGGCGGCTTCATGCGCTGACTGGTCACCACGTTGGCGAAGTTGAGGAAGATGCCCTGCGCGGTCTCCGGTCGCAGGTAGTGCAGGCCGGACTCGTCCTCGGTGACGCCGAGGTAGGTCGTGAGCAGCCCGTTGAACTGGCGCGGCTCGGTCCAGGCGCCGCGGGTGCCGCAGTTGGGGCAGGCGACGGTGGCGAGGTCGACCGAGTCCGGGTCGACCTCGGCGCCGCTCTTCTTCGCCTGCTTCTCGGCGACCTCCTCCTGGAGGTGGTCGGCACGGTACCGCTTGTGGCAGGACTGGCACTCGGTCAGCGGGTCGCTGAAGGTGGCGACGTGGCCCGACGCCTCCCAGGTCTGGCGCGGCAGGATCACGCTCGAGTCGAGACCGACCACGTCGTCGCGCGACTGGACCATCGACCGCCACCACTGGCGCTTGATGTTCTCCTTGAGCTCCACACCCAGCGGTCCGTAGTCCCAGGCCGAGCGGGTGCCACCGTAGATCTCGCCGCACGGGTAGACGAAGCCCCGGCGCTTGGCCAGGGAGACGACGTGGTCGACGGTCGACGGGGGCGGCTTGGCCACGGGTAAGGCTCCTGATCACGGGTCGGCGGTCGAGCCTGTCGAGACGACCACCTGCGGAGGAGCAAGCCTAGCGAGCGCGGGCTACCCGGTTTCGCGCGGCTCCGACCGGTTGAGCACACCAGTGGGCTCGACCACCTCGTAGGCGCTCGGCTCGTCGACGGCCCGGCCGAGCACGGGCACCGCGGTCAGCTTGGCGTCGTACGTCGAGAGGGCTCGGCGGTAGGCGCCGACGTGCTGCCAGCGGGTGGTCAGCGTCCACAGGTCCGGGTCGTCGAGGTTGCGCCCGATCCAGCCGTCGACATACCCGCGCTGGGCGGCCAACGTCGCGTGGGCCGCAGTCAGGTCGGCCCGGAATCCGTCCACCGCCCCGAGATCGTCGGCGGGCACACGGAACCTGGTCACCACGAGCACAGCCCCGACCCTAGCCCGCCCACCCGGCGCCACTTCACCGCCCACCCGGCGCCACTTCACCGCCCACCCGGCGCTACTTCACCGCCCACCCGGCGCTACTTCACCGCCCACCCGCCGCTACTTCACCGCCCACCAGGCGCCTGTGTTCCTGCCGCTGGTGGAGGTCGGTGATTTGGCGCCGGCTCGGCCGTGACTTGGCGCCGGCTCGGCCGTGATTTGGCGCCTGCTCGGCCGTGATTTGGCGCCTGCTCGGCGGAGGTTTGACAACGGTTCTCAACTGAGATGAGAATGGTTCTCATGAACCTGATCCATCGGAGGGCAGGAACCGTGATGCCGGGCAGGATCACGCTGACCGGGGTCGCGCTGACCGGGGTAGGGCTGACCGGCGGGGCGATGCTGCTGGCAGGCTGCGGCGCGTTCGCTGAGGAGCCCGCGGGCGAGGGCGTGGTGGCCGCCGCCTTCTACCCGCTGGAGTACGCCGCGGCACGCGTCGCCGCGGACCACCTCACCGTGGAGAGCCTCACCACCCCGGGGGTCGAGCCGCACGACCTCGAGCTCGGGATCGGGGAGACGGCCGTGGTCTCCGACGCCGACCTGGTGGTCTACCAGCGCGGCTTCCAGCCGGCCGTCGACGAGACCGTCGACAACACCGCCCGGGGCGTCGTGCTCGACGCGGCGCAGGCCGTCTCCCTGGTGTCCTTCGCGGACCACGGCGAGGAGGGCTCCGGCGCCGAGCACGAGGGCCACGAGAACGGCGAGACCGACCCGCACTTCTGGCTCGACCCCCTGCTGATGGCCGACCTCGGCGACGCCCTCGCCACGTCGATGGCCGAGACCGACCCCGCGCACGCGGACGACTACGCCGTCAACACCGCCGCACTGCGCGACGACCTGGAGACCCTCGACGGCGAGTACGCCGCGGGGCTGGCCTCCTGCGAGCGCGACACGGTCGTCGTCAGCCACGACGCGTTCGGCTACCTGAGCCGCTATGGGCTGCACTTCGAATCGATCGCCGGACTCTCCCCCGACTCCGAGCCGACGCCGGCAGACCTGTCGCGGCTCGGTGACCTGATCCGCACCGAGGGCATCACCACGGTCTTCTCCGAGACGCTGATCGGCCCCGCACTCGCCGACACGCTCGCCGGTGACCTCGGCATCCGCAGCGCCGTGCTCGACCCGCTCGAGGGGTTGGGCGATACCAGCGCGGGCGAGGACTACCTCTCGCTGATGCGCAGCAACCTCACCGCGCTGGAGCTGGCCAACGGGTGCGCGCCATGACCACCGCGGTGCTGGAGGTCCGTGACGCCACTGTCGAGCTGGGTGGCCGGCCGGTGCTGCGTGGCGTCGACCTGGTCGTGCCGCCCGGGGAGTTCCTGGCCCTGATGGGGCCCAACGGCTCCGGCAAGTCGACCCTGGTGCGGGCCGCCACCGGCCTGCACGACCTGACCCGGGGGGAGGTGCTGCTGTTCGGGACCCCGCTGCACCACTTCGCCGAGCGCGGCCGGATCGGCTTCGTGCCGCAGCGGGCAGGCGCCGCCGGCGGCGTACCCGCTTCGGTGTGGGAGGTGGTCGCCTCCGGGCGGCTGACCAAGCGCAGACTCTTCCGGCCCCTGGGCCGCGACGACCGGCGGGCCGTCGAGGCGGCACTGGCGGTGGTCGGGCTGGCCGACCGTGCCCGCGACAGCGTCTCGGAGCTCTCCGGCGGTCAGCAGCAACGCGCGCTCATCGCCCGGGCCCTCGCCAGCGAGCCCGACGTGTTCTTCCTCGACGAGCCCACCGCGGGCGTCGACCTCGCCAACCAGGAGGCGCTCGCGGCGGCCCTGGGCTCGCTCTCGGAGCGGGGCGCGACGATCGTGCTCGTCGCCCACGAGCTCGGACCGCTGGCCCCCCTGGTCGACCGCGCCGTGATGATGGCCGACGGCCGCATCGTGTACGACGGGGAGCCGCTCGGGGACCATGGCACGCACGGCCACCACCACAGCCGGGAGGTGCGCCACGACCATGCCCCGCACGTCGTCGGCCCCCTCGACGGCAGAGCGGGAGGCACGTCGTGATCGACCTGCTCCGCGAACCCTTCATGCAACGCGCCCTGCTGGCCGCCCTCTTCACCGGGCTCGCGGCGCCGGCGGTCGGCACCTACCTCGTCCAGCGGCGGCTGGCCCTGATGGGCGACGGCATCGGCCACGTCGCCGTCACCGGGGTCGCGCTGGGCCTGCTGACCGGCACCTCCCCCACCTGGACGGCCGTGGTGGTCGCGATCCTGGGGGCGATCGCCATCGAGGTGATCCGCGAGCGCGGGCACACCAACGGTGACGTCGCCCTGGCGCTGCTCTTCTACGGCGGCATCGCGGGCGGCGTGCTCATCACCGGCATCGCCGGGCAGAGCGCGGCGCGGCTCAACGAGTTCCTCTTCGGGTCGATCACCTCGATCTCCTCGGCCGACGTGGCGGTGACGATGGTGCTCGCCGGCGTCGTCGTGCTGGTCACCGTGTCGCTGCTGCCGCAGCTCTTCGCGGTGGCGCAGGACGAGGAGTTCGCCCGGGTCGCCGGCCTGCGGGTGCGGGTCTACAACGTGTTGGTGGCAGTGCTCGCCGCGGTCACGGTGACCGTGGCGATGCGGACCGTCGGGCTGCTGCTGGTCTCGGCGATGATGGTGGTGCCGGTGGCGACCGCCCAGCAGGTCACCCGCAGCTTCCGCACGACCGTCGCCGCCGCGATGGCGCTGGGCGCGGCGGCCGCGGTCGGCGGGCTGCTGATCGCCTCTTGGGCGTCGTTCCATGCCCGGGTCGCCGCCGGGCCCAGCATCGTGCTGCTGTCGCTCGTGGGCTTCGCCGCCACCTGGCCGCTCGGCGCCTGGCTGCGACACCGGCGCCGGCTACGGCGGCCGTTCCCGGTCGTGGAGGCGCCCAGCGTCCACGAGGCCACCGACACCCACCCGCACGAGCACGGCCCCGAGTGCGGCCACCGCGGGGTCGAGCACGGCGACCACGTCGACTACGTGCACGACGGCCACCGGCACGCCCCCCACGGAGAGCACTATGACGAGCACTGACACCCCGGGCGGGCGCGCCCCGCTGCGGCCGACCCGGCAGCGCCGCGCCGTCCAGGAGGCCCTGCGATCCTTCGAGGACTTCCGCTCCGCGCAGGAGATCCACGAGCTGCTCCGCGACCGCGGCGAGGAGGTCGGCCTGGCCACCGTCTACCGCACCCTCCAGCTGCTCGCCGAGCACGGCGAGGTCGACGTGCTCCGCACCGAGGACGGCGAGGCGATCTGGCGGCGCTGCTCCGACAACCACCACCACCACCTGGTGTGCCGCACCTGCGGCGCCACGGTGGAGGTCGAGGGACCAGCGGTCGAGCGCTGGACGTCGGCGATCGCCTCCGAGCACGGCTTCTCCGACATCTCCCACAACCTGGAGATCTTCGGCACCTGCCCGCGCTGCGCTTGATGCCGAGTCGGATCCAGCAAAATCACCGACGCGGGCGCGCCGATGACGTCCCTAGCCTCGACGTCATGACCACACCTCGCCCTGCTCCGCGGGCCGCCTGATGCGCCCCCTTCGCCTGATGACGTTCAATGTCCAGCTCCTGCCCGTGATCGCCGGCGTGGGCGAGGGGACCGTCAGCGTGCCAGCCGGCATCGCCGGGCTCCTGCCCGGAGGCTCGACCGACTCGATCGACCGGGCGGAAGCGGTCGCCGACGACCTGCTGGACATCCACCCCGCCGAGCGCCCCGATGTGCTCGCCCTCAACGAGGTCTTCAGCGAGGACGCCCGCGACGTCCTGGTCAACCGGCTCAAGCCCGAGTGGCCCTACGTCATCGAGTCCGTCCACGAGGGGGACCTCGAGGAGGACGCGGGCCTGATGGTCTTCTCCCAGCTGCCCTTCCTGACGCTGCCGGGCGGTGGGGATCGCCGCGAACGCTTCTACGGCCGTGATGCCGGGGCCGACAGCTGGGCCTCGAAGGCCGCCGTCCTGATCCAGGTGGGCCGCCCCGCCGAGAGGACGACGCTGGTCTTCACCCATCTTCAGGCGGCCTACGACACCGAGGAGCAGTACCGCGACGTCCGCAAGAGCCAGCTCGCCGAGATCACGGACCTCGTCGCGGACGTGCTCGGCGGCGGACCCAGCAACTGGCAGAACGTGATCGTGGCAGGCGACCTGAACATCCGCGGTGACATCGACGCGACCAGCAACGAGTGGTTCGACATCTTCGACAACGCGTCCGACCCGTTCGGCGAGCTCTTCGCCGACAGCTGGATCGAGATGCGCCCTCCGGGCCTCGGCCAGGACCTGGACCCCGGCCCGACCAACCGCAACCGCGAGACCCAGGCGGAGCAGCGACTGGACTACATCTGCCGCTTCGAGACCATCGACGGGGTCGACCTGCTCGCCCACCACATGCGGGTCGGGCACCGGACCACCTCCGACCACTACGCGCTCGAGGCGCTCATCCAGGTCCGTGACGACCACTGCCAACCGTGCTCGGCGGTCGACATCGACGCGCTCGGACCGGTGGCCGGCGGCCCGGACCCGTCGCAGCCCCGCACCTCGGCGGCCTACCTCGTGCAGCCGACCCTGGCGGTCGAGGGTGGCCGCTCGTGGGCGTGGGTGCGCCGTCCCGGCACCTACACGTTCCACCACAGCCCGTCGCTGGTCGTGGAGGTCTTCGCCGCCGACGACATCTCCCGACCACTGGCCCGCCTGGACTCACTCTCCGTCGCCGACGTGCCGCCCGCAGTGGCGGCGGCGTACCGCGAGGTCGGGCGTCAGATCGGCGACGAGGGCTCGACCTACGTGAACCGCTCACCCCTGTTGGTGTCGATGCGCACTAAGGACGGCGACCCGGGGCACGGGGTTCTGGTCGTGCTCGAGCACCTCGGCGACACCCAGGCCACCGCCATCGCACTGCCTCCTCACCACGACGTGGAGGTGCCGTTCCCGCCCAACCAGCGTCTCGGCGACGACGACACCGCCTGGTTCCGCCTGCAACCACGAGCCACGCTGATGGGCGACGCGTGTCAGGAGACGGTCACCTGCCGACAGCCCCAGGGGTCCGGCTCGCTCGACGTGTACGACACCTCGACGACCCGGATCGGCAACGACTCCGGCAGCGGAACCCTCAGCCACGAGTTCACCGTGACCACGGACGACGAGCTCTTCGTCACCGTGCGCCGCGACAGCGACGCCGACACCGGGCAGGTGGTCCGATGGTCGACACCGGTCTGCTACCTGCGTCTGGACAAGGGTCTCACCGTGCACGTGGCCAACGAGTCGGGCCCGGACTGGCCGGGTGAGGACGAGCCCGTGCTCGAGATGTGGATGGACGGGCGCAAGCTGCTGACGACGACCTGGGACGACGCCGACACCGGCGAGGACTGGCCCGGGATCACCGAGAAGATCTTCTTCGAGGTGGTCCAGAAGGGCTGGACCAGCAAGTCGGTGGGCTTCTCCGGCACGCTCGACTTCGTCATCGAGGACCCCGACGACCTCGGCGCGGCCCATGGGGTGACGACGTGGACCATCCAGGGGCTGAGCCCGAACGAGCCCGCAGAGCGCAAGCGCACGATGGCGGTGACCGTCTTCGACACGATCTCCGACGGAAGCTACGTGGTGAGCTGCACGTTGTCGCGGGACCCCTGAGCAGGGGGTCGGGTCGAGCGGGGCGTCCGAGCTAGGCGTTGGGCAGGGCGCCGCCGTAGCGCCGGTCCCGTCGGGCGTAGGTGTCGATCGCGGCCCACAGGTGCGTCCGGTCGACGTCGGGCCAGAGCACGTCGGTGAACACCATCTCGGCGTACGCCGCCTGCCAGAGCATGAAGTTGGACAACCGCTGCTCCCCCGACGTGCGCCACACCAGGTCCGCGTCGGCCAGCTCGGGCACGTAGAGGTGGCGGGCGAAGGTCAACTCATCGACCTTCTCGGGGTTGAGCCGGCCGGCCCTCACCTCGCGGGCGATCGACTTGGCAGCATCGGCGAGCTCCCCCCGACCCCCGTAGTTGACGCACATCGTCAGCGTGAACACGTCGTTGTCGCGGGTCAGCTCCTCGGCGACCTTGAGCTCGTTGATCACCGACTTCCACAGCCGGGGCGCCCGCCCGGCCCAGCGCACCCGCACCCCGAGCTCGTGCATCTCGTCGCGGCGGCGGCGGATGACGTCGCGGTTGAAGCCCATCAGGAAGCGGACCTCGTCGGGTGAGCGGTTCCAGTTCTCGGTGGAGAAGGCGTACGCCGAGACGGCCTTGACCCCGATCTCGATCGCGCCCTCGACGACGTCGAAGAGGCTGCTCTCGCCCTGCTCGTGGCCGGCGGTGCGCGGCAGACCGCGCTCCTTGGCCCAGCGACCGTTGCCGTCCATCACGATCGCGACGTGCCGGGGCACCAGGTCGCGAGGCACGGCGGGCGGCGTCGCCCCGGACGGGTGCGGGGTGGGCCGGCGGACGGAGCGCTTCACGGGGGCAGCCTACGAGCGCTCAGCGCTCGACGTACTCCAGTGACCGCAGGCCGCGTTCGAGGTGCCAGGCGAGGTAGGCCGCCACCAGGCCGCTGGCCTCCTTGAGCTGGCGCGGCTCGGCCGCCGTCACCACCGGCCAGTCCCCCGCGAGCAGTGCACCGAGCACGCCCAGGGTCGCCAGTGACGGCGACGCCGAGCCGGGCAGCCGGCAGTCGCTGCACAGCACCCCGCCGGCCGACGGGTTGAACCAGCGGTGCGGGCCCTCATCGCCGCAGCGGACGCAGTGGTCGAAGGACGGGGCGTAGCCCGCCACCGAGAGCGAGCGCAGCAGGTAGGAGTCGAGCACCTGCGAGGCGCCATGCTCGCGGGCGGCCATCGCGCGCAGGCCGCCGACGAGGAGCAGGAACTGCTGGAGCATGGGCTGCTTGTCCTCCGAGGCGAGCCGCTCGGCCGTCTCGAGCATCGCCGTGCCCGCGGTATAGCGCTCGTAGTCGTCGCCGAGCCAGGACGAGAACGGGGTGCGGGTCTCGGCCTGGGTGACCACGTCGAGGGTGCGGCCCTCGGCGATCATCAGGTCGACGTGGGTGAAGGGCTCCAGTCGTGAGCCCCAGCGTGACGAGGTCTTGCGGACGCCGCGCGCGACCGCGCGGACACGCCCGTGCTGACGGGTCAGCAAGGTGATGATCCGGTCGGCCTCACCCAGCTTCTGGGTGCGCAGCACGATCGCCTCGTCGCGGTAGAGCGGCACCTCGCCATTCTGCCCCGCTCACCCAGAGGTACGCCGCTGCCGCCCCGCCCGGCCGGGCGATTTCCAGGCGTCCAGGCAGAACGCCGCGGCGAGCGCGTCGAGCCGCGCGGGCGTGGTCCGCCACTCCAGGATGCTGCGGGCCCTCACGAAGGTGGCCCGGGGCAGCTCGGCGGCGAGCATCGCCGCATCGGCTGCCGGGTGGATCGGGTCGGCGGGGTGGCCCACGACCAGGGCCGGGACCTCGATCGCCCGGCGCTGCCGGGACGAGGGCGCGATCCGGCCGAAGAAGAGTCCGTGCACCACCGCGCCCATCGACTCGGGCCGCTGGTCGCAGGTGTCGAGGCCGATCCCGACCCAGAAGGGCACCAGCCCACGCGGGACCGCGCGCGTGGCGAACCGCAGCACGTGCACCGCCACCGGCAGGAACCTGGCCACGAACATCAGCGGCGCGAACGCGATGATCCCCGCCTCGACGGCGTTGTCGAGCACCGGCATCTCGACGAGCAGGCCCCGCACCCGGTCGGGCGCGAGCACCGCCACCTCGAGTGAGACGTTGGCGCCCAGCGAGGTGCCGCCGACGACGGCCTGGGCGGCGCCGAGGTGGTCCAGGAGCAGCACGACCTGCTCGGCGAAGGCGGTCATCGAGTAGACGAGCGGGTCGGCGGGACGGTCCGAGCGCCCGTGACCGAGCAGGTCCAGGGTGACCACGTGCAGCCCCTCGGCGGCGAGCGCCCGGGCGAGGGGCTGCTGCATCCGCCGCGGCATCAGCTGACCGTGGAGCAGCACCACCCAGCGGTCGCCGCCGCCGTACTCGGTGTACTCCAACCGATCACGCCCGCCATCGCTGTCGATGAAGAACTGCCCGATGCGCTCGGAGACGAGCGTCGTCGTGGCCATCCCCGGAATCTACTCGCCGGAAGGGTCCCCGGCCTGGAAGGCTGGCCCGATGACTGGTCCCCAGGACGTCCTGGCCCGCCTCGAGCAGTACTACGACACGGTGCCCCGCTCGACCGGCACCGACGAGCAGGTGGGGCCGTTCACCAACTTCGTCCCCGGGTCGGTCCCCACGTGGACGTTCTACGCGCGGCCCCGGCTCGGCCTCACCGACGAGCTCACCCCCGAGGACGTGCAGCGGGTGCTCGACCGGCGCGTCGAGCTCGGACTGCCCCGCTCGATCGAGTGGGTCGACGAGGTCACCCCGTCGCTGTTGCCCGCCGTCAACGCGGCCGTCGGCGACCTGACCGGTTGCTACCCGCTGCTCGTGCGTCGGCCCGACCCGGCCCCGCCCGAGCAGGCCAGGACGACGGTGATGACCCCCGACCACCCCGACCTGGCGTCGGCGATCGGCGCGATCGGCGCGTCGTTCGGTGGCACCGACGACTACACGCCCGCCGAGCTCTCCGCACAGCCGCGGCTGATCGAGACGGGTGGGTTGATCATCGTGGCGGCGTACGACGCCGACGGTGCCGTCGTCGGGGGCGGCTCCACTGCTCCCCGCGGGGAGGTCACCGAGCTGATGGGGATCGGCATCCTTCCGCGGGCCCGGGGCGCCGGGCTGGGCACCGCGTCGACCCAAGCCCTGGTGCGCGCGGCGATGCGGACCGGGGTGACGACGATCTTCTTGTCGGCTGCCTCGGACGGCGCCGCCTCGATCTACCGCCGGGTGGGCTTCGAGGACGTCGGGACCGCCTGCATCCTCGAGCTCGATGACTGAGGACCGCGGCTCCCTCGGGGTGCGCCGGCCCCGCCCTGATGACAGGGTTGGCCGGGTGGGACGACCAGCGCTGACCCGACGCGCCACCGAGGACGACTGGGAGACGTGGCGCGAGATCCGGCTGCGCTCGCTGCTGGACTCCCCCGACGCCTTCGGCTCGACGTACGACCGCGAGCTGGCCTTCACCGAGGCGGACTGGCGTGGCCGGCTGCACCAGGGCCCACGGGTGCTGGTGTCGGTCGACGGATGTGCGGTGGCCCTGGGTGGGGGATTCCCCGTCCCGGAGGGCCTGATGGTGTTCGGCATGTGGACCGACCCGGCGCACCGTGGGCACGGGCACGCCACGGCCGTCCTCGACGTGGTCGTCGGCTGGGCCCGGGAGCGCGACCTGCCGGTGGAGCTGCACGTCAACCTCGCCAACCCCGGGGCCCGGGCGGCCTACGAGCACTACGGCTTCGTGGCCAGTGGCGAGCTCGAGCCGCTGCGACCCGGCTCGGACCAGCAGATCGAACGGATGTGGCTGCCCGGGGAGTCGAAGTGGTCGCGCTACAACGACGCCCAGCTCACCCGGGAGCCGCGGGACCTGTGCCGGCGCGCACTGGCGGCCGCCGGCCCGGGCGCCGGCCGATTGGCCGTCGACCTCGGCTGCGGCGCCGGGGTCGAGACCCGCGCGCTCCTCGACGCCGGGTGGCGGGTGCTCGCGGTCGACAGCGAGCCGACGACGCCGGCGCGGCTGGCGCGCACCCTGGGCGGGCGCGAAAGCCTGGAGGTGCGGGTCGAGGAGTTCGCGACGGTCAGGCTGCCGGCCGCCGACCTCGTGCACTCGGCGTTCGCGCTGCCGTTCCTACCGCGGGCTGCGTTCCCGCACCTGTGGGGCCGGGTCGCCGGCGCGCTGCGACCGGGCGGCTGGCTGGCCGTCGACCTCGTCGGGGACCGTGACAGCTGGGCCGCCGACGACGGGGTCACCACGATGTCTCGCGACGAGGTGGACCGGCTGCTGGCCGGCTGGGAGGCCGTCGAGATCGCCGAGGAGGAGCTGGACGGCCGGACCTTCAGCGGCACCGAGAAGCACTGGCACGTCTTCCACGTGCTCGCCCGCCGCTCCGGCTGACCTCAGCCCCTCGGCCGGCCGAAGGTCTCGGCGGTGCCGTCCGACCAGACCACCAGCCCCGAGCGACCCGACGACGTGGTCAACCAGCCGAGCGCCTCACGGCCCAGCGCGAAGGCAGCGGTCGCGTCGATGTCGGCCCAGGTGAGGTCGTCACCGACCACGGTCACCGAGGCGATCCCCTGGGGCGCCGCTCCGGTGCGGGCGTCGACGACGTGCTCCCCGCGGTGCGCCGTGCCCGAGGTGGCGACCGCGCCGTGCCGGACGGGCACGACGGCGACCAGGCGGGACGGGTCGGCGGGGTCCTCGATGCCGACCCGCCACGCCGGTGCGTCCGGGTCGGCGACGTGGCAGACCATGTCACCCCCCGCGGACAGGCAGAAGTCGGTGTCGGCGAGGCCCCGCAGTGGCCGGGCGGCACGCTCGACGGCCCACCCCTTCACCACGCCGCTGGGGTCGAGCACCATCCGGCCGTCGGTCCCGGGGCGGCGTACGTCGAAGGCGCCGTGCGACAGCAGCCGGGCGACCTCCCCGAGGGCCAGCACCTCCGCGACCTCGGGCGGACAGTCGGCGACGGAGATCTCGCCGCGCCCGAGCCGGGAGACGAAGGAGTCGTCCCGGTAGGTGCTGAACACCCGGTCGACGTCGCGCAGCGTCGCCATCGCCTCGTCCCACGCACTCGCCGCGGCGTCGTCGTCGCAGTGCCCGCCGCGCAGCGCGAGGCTGATCGGCATCCCCATCACGTGCTCGCTGCGGCGGACGACCGGACCCACCGTCGTGCCTGTCGACGCCCTCACAGCCCGACCTGGTCCAGGGCGCTCTGCAGCGACTGCCGGTAGCCCATGCTGGTGAAGGTGGCTCCGCTGACCATGTCGACGTTGGCGTTCTGCGCGGCCATCGTGCTCTGGATCAGCACCGGCAGGGCGTAGCCGTTGATCTGGGCGTCCTGCCCGTTGCTGTGGGGATACTGCAGCACGGACACGTCGGTGATCGCCGAGCCGTTGGTCGTGATCGCCACCTGGACCGGGCCGTAGCGGGTGTTGACGACACTGCCGGTGACCGTGGTGGCGCTGGTCGCGTTGCTGCTGCGCCCGGTCCCGCTGGCACTACCGTTGCGGTTGCCGTTGCCGCCCGAGCCGCTGGCGGTGGTGGTGCTGCTGCCCGACGTCGAGGAGCTGATCACCGTCTCGGCCGCCGTGGTGGCCGAGCCCGACGTGGACGTGTGGTAGCCGAACAGCAGCACCGTGATGCTGAGCGTGGACAGGATCCACGTGGAGATTCGTCTCATGAAGTCACCATCTGAAGGTCTCGATGTGGAGATGGGTCTCGGGCAGTCCGGCGGCCAGGCAGGCCCGGCGTACGGCGTCGGTCCAGGCCGGTGGTCCGCAGACGTAGACGTCGCGGTCGGCCACGTCGGGCACCCAGGCGAGCAGCGCGCTCACGTCGTCGATGGGGCCCATCCCGTGGCCCAGCCAGGAATCGGGGTGGCGGCGGCGGCCGGGAAGGTGGACGA
Source organism: Nocardioides sp. (assembly GCA_039916425.1). Classification (GTDB taxonomy): domain Bacteria; phylum Actinomycetota; class Actinomycetes; order Propionibacteriales; family Nocardioidaceae; genus Nocardioides. Next base: position 6,073 of record JBDSLK010000144.1, on the reverse strand, counting down.
CGTCCAGGCCGCGCTCCGCGGCGAGGGTGTCGAACTCGTGGTGGAAGAGCGGCTGGTCGCTGAAGCGCTGGAGGACGACGGCGTCTCCCGGCGAGTAGACCAGCCCCTCGGCCAGCGCGCGGAGCGGGGTGATCCCGACGCCGGCCCCGATCAGCGCGACCTTGCGGCGGGTGCGGGCCCGGGGGCTCAGCCGGCCGTACGGGCCCTCGACCAGCACCCTGGTTCCGGGCGTGACCCGGGCGAGAGCGGCGCTGCCGTCACCGGCGTCCTTGACGGTGATCCGCAGGCTGCGGCCGTCGGGGGCTGCGGAGAGGGAGTAGGGGTTGGCCCGGCTCCAGCCCTCGCGGCCCAGGAAGCGCCACGAGAAGAACTGGCCGGCCTCGACGGGCAGCCGGTGGAGCGCCCGGCCGGTCACGTAGACCGAGACCACCCCGTCCGCCTCGCGGGTGACGGTGGCAACGGTGAGCCGGTGCCGCAGGTTGCGCCACAGCGGGGTGGCGACGCGCCAGCCCAGCACGGAGAGGGCCGCCGCGCCCCACAGGGACCACCAGAAGACGGTGCGACCGGTCGACGCGACGAACTGCTGGCCGGTCCACAGCTGGTGGGGCAGGGCGAAGCCGACACCGAGGTAGGCGTAGAGGTGCAGCAGGTGCCAGGACTCGTAGCGCAACCGGCCGCGGGCGGCCTTGACGCTGGTGACCACGACCATCACCAGGCACAGGGTGCCGGCCAGCGCCAGCAACATGCCGGGGTAGTTGACGGTGAGGTCCCAGAAGGTGCCCGGCGTGGCGGCGAGGCTGCCGGCGGCGTACCCCCAGGTGATCAGCGCGACGTGCGCCAGCATCAGGTTGAACGACGTGAAGCCCACGAGCCGATGCAGGTGGGCCAGCCGGTCCTGGCCGTACGCCGCCTCGAGCACCGGCACGCGGGCCATCAGCAGCACCTGGACCAGGAGCAGGACGGACGCCAGCAGACCGCTGATGCGGCCGACGGAGGTGAGGCCGGTGGTCCACCCGCCCAGGTCGCCGACTGCGCCGTCGGCGACCCACCAGTAGGTCACCAGCAGCAGCGAGAGCCACAGGGCCGAGCGTCCGGCGGTGCGCACGACGGCGTCCCGGCCGGCGCGGCCGGCGGCGACCACGGGCCGGGCGACCTGGCGGGTCATCGGTGTGGGCGGCGCCATGGTCATGTCCGCGACCCGGGACCGTTGTCCTCGTCGAGGTCCCCGTCGAGGTCCCCGTCGCCCGGCTCCGGCGGGAGCTGGCCCTGGCGCTGGTCGAACCTCGGCGGCAGCCCGCCGCCGAGGTCGCCGTCACGGTCACCGAAGCGGCCGTCGACGACCGAGCTGTCGTCGCCGCGCTCGCCCCCCGCGGTGGTCGCGCCGATCGCCCAGCCGCCGAGCCCACCGACCCCCAGCAACCCGACGGCGGCACCGGCGACGATCGCCCGGCGGCGGCCGGGCATCCGGGTCCGCGGGGTGGCATAGCTCGGACCCGCGTAGGTCGGGGTGTCGTAGGCCGGGCCCTCGCGGGCCGCGGGCTCCGGGGCCGGGAGGTCGCTCTGGTCGGTGGGCTCCCAGCGGGAGCCGCTGGACGTGGGCTGATCGAACATGTCCTCACCGTGGCGGCCCAGCCTGTGCGCCACCTGTGCGTGCGCTGCCAACCGCGTGAGAGTCCTGGACCTGCGGGGAGGGTCAGCGGTGCAGGGGGACGTCGAGGCGGCCGGCGAGGTCGTCGTAGGACGTCCCGAACGTCTCCAGGACCAGGGCGCCGGACGGGCCGATCTCGATCACGGCCACGTCGGTGTAGAGCCGGTCGACGCACCCGACCCCGGTGAGGGGGTAGGTGCACTCCGCGACCAGCTTGGGGGTGCCGTCCTTGGCGAAGAGCGTCATCATCACGACGACACGCTTGGCGCCGATCGCGAGGTCCATGGCGCCGCCCACGGCCGGGACGGCACCGGGTGCGCCGGTGTGCCAGTTGGCGAGGTCACCGGTCTCCGAGACCTGGAAGGCACCGAGCACGCAGACGTCGAGGTGACCTCCGCGCATCATCGCGAACGAGTCGGCGTGGTGGAAGTACGACGCTCCCGGCAGCTCGGTGACCGCGATCTTGCCGGCGTTGACGAGGTCCGGGTCGACCTGGTCGGCGGTGGCGGCGGGACCCATGCCGAGCATGCCGTTCTCGGTGTGGAGGACGACGCCGGAGGCTGGGGCGAGGTGGTCGGCGACCAGGGTGGGCTGGCCGACGCCGAGGTTGACGAACGAGCCGGCCGGGATGTCGCGGGCCACCAGCGCTGCCATCTCGTCTCGCGAGAGAGGACCGCGGTCGAGGTGCTCGATCATGCGACGACCACCCGGTCGACGTAGATCCCGGGCGTGATGACGACCTCCGGGTCGATCTCGCCGGTCTCGACGACCTCGGCGACCTGGGCCACCACCGTGGTGGCGGCGGTGGCCATCACCGGCCCGAAGTTGCGCGCGGTCTTGCGGTAGACGAGGTTGCCGGCCCGGTCGGCGCGGTGTGCCCCGATCAGCGCCACGTCACCCCGCAGGGGGTGCTCCAGGACGTAGGCACGCCCGTCGATCACCCGGGTCTCCTTGCCCTCCGCCAGTGGGGTGCCCACCCCGGTCGGGCAGAAGAACGCCCCGATCCCCGCACCCGCGGCCCGCATCCGTTCCGCGAGGTTGCCTTGCGGCACGAGCTCGAGCTCGATCTGGCCGGCGCGGTAGAGGTCGTCGAAGACCCACGAGTCCGGCTGTCGCGGGAAGGAGCAGACGACCTTGCGGACCCGGCCGGCGGCCAGCAGCGCCGCCAGACCGGTGTCGCCGTTGCCGGCGTTGTTGGACACCAAGGTGAGGTCGGCGGCGCCCTGCCGGAGCAGGGCTTCGACCAGGGCGACCGGCATCCCGGCCATCCCGAAGCCGCCCACCAGCACGGTCGCCCCGTCCTCGACCCCGGAGACCGCCTCGTCGGCGGTGTCGCAGACCAGCGTCACGACACGTTCTCCAGCACCACGGCCAGCCCCTGGCCGACGCCGATGCAGATCGCGGCCACCCCCCAGCGGTCGCCGGACTCGCGCAGCCGGTGGGCCAGGGTGCCCAGGATCCGGCCGCCGGAGGCGCCGAGGGGGTGCCCGATCGCGATGGCGCCGCCCCGGGCGTTGAGGATCCCAGGGTCCCTCAACCCCCGGGGACCCCAGGCGTCCACACACGCCAGCGCCTGCACCGCGAAGGCCTCGTTGAGCTCGACCGCGGCCACGTCGGACCAGCCGATCCCCGCCCTCGCCAGCGCCTTGTCGGCCGCTTCGACGGGCGCGAACCCGAACCGCTGAGGTTCCAGGGCGTGCACGCCCCTGCCCGCGATCCTGGCCAGCGGGTCGAGCCCGAGGCTGGTGGCCGCCTCGCGCGAGCCGAGCAGCAGCGCACTGGACCCGTCGTTGAGGGGGGAGGCGTTGCCGGCGGTGATGGTGCCGTCAGGGCGGAACACCGGGGTCAGCCCGGCCAGCGCGTCGACCGAGCTGTCGGGCCGGATGCCCTCGTCGCGGGTCAGGTCGACGCCGGGGACGGGCACCACCAAGTCGTCGTAGAAGCCGGCGGCCCAGGCCTCGGCCGCGAGCTGGTGCGACCGGGCCGCGAGCTCGTCCTGCCGGGCGCGGCCGATGCCGAGCTCGTCGGCCAGCTGCTCGTTGGCCTCGCCGAGCGACACCGTCCACGCCGCCGGCATCCGTTCGTTGACCAGCCGCCAGCCCAGCGTCGTCGACACCGCTGTCACGTTGCCGGCCGGGAAGGCCCGCGGGGGCTTCGGCAGCACCCAGGGCGCCCGGGTCATCGACTCCACTCCCCCGGCCACCACGACCTCCGCGTCGCCCGACTCCACGGTCCTCGACGCGATCATGGCGGCGTCCAGGCTCGAGCCGCACAGCCGGTTGACGGTGGTGGCCGGCACCGAGACCGGGAGCCCGGCGAGCAGCACCGCCATCCGGCCGACGTTGCGGTTGTCCTCCCCCGCACCGTTGGCGTTGCCCCAGACCACGTCACCGATCCGGGCCGGGTCCAGCTCGGGGGCCTTGGCCAGCAGGCCAGTGAGGGCAACGGCGGCGAGATCGTCGGGGCGTACGCCGGCCAGCGCGCCGCCGAAGCGTCCGAACGGCGTGCGCGTCGCGGCGTACAGGAAAGCGTCGGTGGTCATCGAGGGTCCTTCGGGTCGCTGGCGCTGTCGAGCCGCGCGCCGATCGTGGTCAGGATGTCACCGAGGTCGCGCACCTGGGCCGGGGTGAGGGCGTCGAGGACCAGGTGCCGGACGGTGCTCACGTGGGTAGGAGCCGCGGCCTCGATTGCCCGTCGGCCGGTGTCGGTCACGACCACCCAGGCGCCGCGACCGTCGTCGTCGCACTCCTCGCGCGTGACGAGGCCGCGCCGCTCCATGCGCCGGACGTGGTGGGACAGCCGGCTGCGCTCCCACTGGAGCCCCTGGGCCAGCGCCGAGGCCCGGAGCCGGCCGTCGGGGTGCTCGCTGAGCTGCACCAGCACGTCGAAGTCGGGCAAGGACAGGTCGGAGTTGGCCTGGAGGTCGCGGTGCAGCGCGACCGGCAGCCGTGCCGAGACGTCCAGCCACGCACGCCAGACGTCCTGCTGGTCCTGGTCGAGCCACCGTTGGTGGGGAAGAGTGTCCACGTCCCCACTGTAGCGGAATAGTTGACACGTCATCTAGGTTGGAGCAGTATCAAGTTGACGTATCATCTACTCGGGCGGACGAGCCCGGAGAGCGAGAGCCATGAGCACCGTCGAGCTGAACCCCCAGGTGGACGTCCGCCGTGCGGCGGACCGGATGACGTCGAACTTCGGCTGGCTCGACTCCAAGCACTCGTTCTCGTTCGGCAACCACTACGACCCCGCCAACACCCACCATGGGCTGCTGCTGGTCAACAACGATGACGTCGTCGACGCCGGCACCGGCTTCGAGACCCACCCCCACCGCGACATGGAGATCGTGACCTGGGTGCTCCAGGGGTCGCTGGTCCATCAGGACTCCACCGGGCACAACGGCATCATCTACCCCGGTCTCGCCCAGCGGATGAGCGCCGGCCGCGGCATCCTGCACTCGGAGAAGAACGACTCCTGGCGGCTGGAGGGTGGCGCGCACACCGACCCCGTGCACTTCGTGCAGATGTGGGTCGTGCCCGACGAGGGTGGCATCACCCCGGGCTACGAGCAGCTCGAGATCGACGCCGACCTGATGAGCGGGCGGCTCGTGCCGGTCGCCTCGGGCATGGACAAGCACGACGGCGCCTCCGCGATCCGGATCAAGAACAGGTACGCCGCGCTCTACGCCGCCCGGCTCCAGGCCGGCCAGTCGGTCGAGCTGCCGGAGGCGCCGTTCCTGCACCTGTTCGTCGCCCGCGGGTCGGTGACCCTCGAAGGAGCCGGCGCCCTGACCACGGGTGACGCCGCGCGCTTCACCACCACGGGCGGCCAGCGCGTGAGCGCCACCGAGCCTGCCGAGATCCTGGTGTGGGAGATGCACGCCAGCGTCGCCGCCTGACCCAGCCGACCGCGAGGAGACCACCATGACCGACGACACCCGAGACCTGCCCTCGATCGAGGCGGCGCGCGAGCGGATCCGTGCCGAGCACCTCGTCCCGGCCGACGCACGACCCGCCTCGACCGCCCGTGGGCTGCACCACACCGCGCTGGTCAGCAGCGACGTCGAGCAGACCGTTCGCTTCTACCAGGGCGTGCTCGGCTTCCCGCTGACCGAGCTGATCGCGAACCGCGACTACGCCGGGTCGTCGCACTTCTTCTTCGACATCGGCAACAGCAACCTGCTGGCCTTCTTCGACTTCCCCGGGCTCGACGTGGGTTCCTACGCCGAGGTGCTGGGCGGCCTGCACCACCTGGCCATCTCGGTCGAGCCGGCGCGTTGGGAGGCGCTGCGCGAACGGCTGGCCGAGGCCGGGGTGGAGCACGAGGTCCACAGCGGGGTCTCGATCTACTTCCGCGACCCCGACGGCGCGCGCATCGAGCTGATCGCCGACCCCCTCGGCGAGATGTACGGCGAGCACGTGCTCTGAG
>JBDSLK010000143.1:0-6226 GCA_039916425.1 Nocardioides sp. | reverse complement strand
GGCCGCGGTCAGGCCGGCTACGCCCGAGCCCACGACCGCCACCCGGCGCCGGTCGCCCGGGGCCGGTGAGGCAGCGGTGGTCACGTCGTGGCCTCGGAGAAGTCGAAGACGGCGATCGGCGACGAGGTCGGGCGGTCGGACCCGCCGACGGGCTCGACGGTGATGCCGACGCCGGTGGAGGCGGAGGCGTCGCCTTCGAGGAGGATCGTGTGGTCGGGTCCCTGGGGCATCAGCCCGGCGGGCTCGAGGTGGCCGGTCTCGTCCTGGAGCCAGAGCTCGTAGACCTTGTCCGCGGGGGCGGCGGGCATGCCCTGGGCGACGAGGACCGCGCGGTGCTCCGCCTTGGACCGGACGACGGTCGTGTCGGCGCCGGCGACGGTCAGTGAGACGCTCTCGGCGTCGGGTGCCTCGAGGACTCGCTCGGTGGCGGTGAGGGCTCGCTCGGGCTCGTCGCGCCAGGGCTGCACGGCGACGAGGCCGGCGATCAGTGCGAGCGCGGCCGCGACGGCAAGGACGGGAAACCAACGACGCCGAGACGCCCTCCCGGGCGCCCCGCTGGCGACGTGGGAGGTGACCAGCGGCGGCAGGGGTCGCACCTTCGCGATGTCGGCGAGCACGCGGTCACGCAGCTCCGCGGGCGGCGCCACGGCCGTCGCGTCGGTCAGGGTGCTCGCGGCCTCCCGGAGACCGGCCACCTCCACGCGGCAGTCGTGGCAGACGTCGAGGTGAGCCTCGAAGCGGGCCCGCTCGAGGTCGTCCAGGGCGTCCACCGCGTAGGCACCGGTGAGCAGGTGGATGTCGTTGCTCATGGCGTTCATTCCCCCACTCCCATGGTGTCGCGCAGCCGGATCAGTCCGTCTCGGATGCGGGTCTTGGCCGTGCCGACCGGTAGATCGAGCATCCTGGCCACCTCCGTGTGTGTGTATCCCCCGTAGTACGCCAGGCCGATGGCCTCCCGCTGAGCAGCGGTGAGGGACTCCATGGCGTGTCGTACTCGTTGAGCTTCTAGTGTTGCGGTGACCGCCTCCGCCGTCTCGTCGTGAGCGACGGGCTGGGTCTGGTCGTGGTACTTCGTCTCCCGGCGACTGCTCGCCTCCGCGGCTCGGACCCGGTCGACCGCCTTGCGGTGGCCGATGGTCATCAGCCAGGAGAGGGCACTACCACGGGCCGAGTCGAACCGGGCCGCGGTGCGCCAGATCTCCAGGAAGGCTTCCTGGGTGACCTCCTCGGCCTGCGCCGGATCACGCACCACCCTCAGCACCAAGCCGTGCACCCGGGCCGATGTGGCGTCGTACAACCGGGCGAACGCGGACTGGTCGCCGCGGGAGGAGCTGCGCAGGAGCTCGGCGAGATTGAGCGCGCCCGTCCCCTCCGAGGTTGGTTCGGAGGGAACGGGCGTCAGATCTGGCACGTGATCATCCTTGCGGATCGTGACTCAGACCGGAACCGGAGACCGGTTCGGTCAGGTCGGCATCAGGACGGAGTCGATGATGTAGACCGTGGCGTTGGCCGTCGGGACGTTGCCGCAGATGACCGCAGCGTTGCCGTCGACGGTGAAGTCCTCGCCCGAGCCCTCGACGGTGAGCATGTCGCCGTTCAGGGTCTCGTGCTCGCCCGCGAGGTCCTCGGGGGTGAGCTGGCCGGCGACCACGTGGTGCGTGAGCACCGCGGTGAGGGTCTCCTTGTCCTTGAGCAGCCCCTTGAGGTCCTTCTTGGGGAAGGCCGCGAAGGCGTCGTTCACGGGAGCGAAGACGGTGATGCCGTCAGCGGAGTTGAGCGTGTCGCCCAGGTCGGCCGCACCGACGGCGGCGACGAGGGTGGAGAGCAGCGGGTTGGCGCTCGCGGCGGTGGCGACCGGCTCGGTGGCCATGCCGTTGAAGGAGCCGTCGCCATCGGCGGGGACGGCCGCACAGCCGGCCCCGAAGGTCTGGGCGCTGGCGTCCTCGGCGGGAGCCGAGGACTCCTCCGCCGGGGTCTCCTCGGCGGGAGCCGAGGTCTCCGAGGTGGTGTCGGTGGCGGCGGTGGTGTCCGCCTCGTCCGAGCCGCAGGCCGAGAGGCTCAGCGACATCGTCAGAGCCAGCGCGGCCAGTCCGGCCGAGCGGTTCAGGGTGGTGCGCTTCATGGTCGTGCCTTTCGTCGGGTGCTCCACCGTGTGGTGGCGCTTACGGGAGTGATTCGGTGCTGTTGGTGGAACGGATTGGAACGATCTGCGAGGTGACTCAGGTCACGAGGACCGCGACCTCCTGGACGCCGCTGGAGCCCTCGGGGAAGGGCGAGGCACGCTCGGCGGTCTGCACCTCGCCGTCCTGGTCGGTCGCGCGCACTGCGAGGTCGTGGCGGCCGGACGTGGCGTCCCAGGGGAGGTACCACTGGCGCCAGTAGTCGACGGAGACCTCGGGGCCGAGCTTGGCCTCCTGCCAGTCGCCGCCGTCGATGCGGACCTCGACCTTGGCGATGCCCCGCGTCTGGGCCCAGGCCACGCCGCCGATGACGGTCTTGCCGGCGTCGATGGTGGACAGCGGCTTCGGGGTATCCACGCGGCTGGAGATCTTGATCGGGGCGTCGGTGGCCCAGTCACGGTCGGTCCAGTAGGCCGACTGCTCCGCGTAGGTCGTCAACGTGAGCTTCGTCAGCCACTTGGTGGCCCCGACGAACCCGTAGATGCCCGGGGTGACCAGGCGGGCGGGGAAGCCGTGCTCACGCGGCAGCGGCTCGCCGTTCATGGCGATGGCGACCATCGTGTCCCGGCCGTCGGTGGCGACCTCCAGCGGCGTGCTGATGGTCATGCCGTCGACGTCGGTGGAGAGGATCTGGTCGGCCTTGCTGCCCACCCCGGCCATGGCCAGCAGGTCGGTGAGGAGCACGCCGGTCCAGCGGGCGCCGCCGACGTACTGACCGCCGACCTCGTTGCTGACGCAGGTCAGGGTGATGTCGCGCTCGACCAGCGACATCGCGGCCAGCTCGTCGAAGGTGAAGCTGAGCTCCTTGTCGACGTCGCCGTCGATGGTGAGCGTCCAGTCGTCGACGCCGACCGTGGGCACCGTGAGTCGGGTGTCGACCCGGTAGAAGTCGGCGTTGGCGGTGCGTAGCGGGGTGATCCCGTCGTACTCCGCCTCCAGGCCCTGCGGGAAGCTGGCGGCCTTCTGGGCCGGGTCCGGGATCACGACGTCGGAGATCCGGGTCCGGACGGTGGTGATCCACTGGCCGGCGACGCCCATCACGGCCGCGGCGGCGCCGAGCACCAGCACGGTGCGCCGGCTGGCGCTGCTGGCGCTGCCCTTGTCGCCTGGGGCGCGGTCGCCGCTGTGCGCCCCGCGGCCGGCGGCCGGCCGGCTACGGAGCAGCCAGGCCAGCGCGCCGACACCCACGACCGCCGCTGCCAGCGCGGGCAGTGCGTCGACCACGGTGGCGGTCGGACGCGACAGGGCCGCGGCTCCGGCGAGCGCCACCAAGACGATGAGGAGGCCCGCACCGACCTCGAAGCGGCGACGCGCGAGGATGCCCGCGACGCCAGCGAGCACCAGGGTGCCGAGCAGCACGCTGCCGACCAGGATGGGCTTGTCAGCGGTGCCGAACTGCGCCACCGCCCACTCCTTGACGGGGGTGGGCGTCAGGTCGATGACGGTGGAGCCGACGGCGAGCACGGGTGACGCGGCGGGGTTGAGCAGCGACGCCACCAGGTGCCCGGTGGCCATCCCGACGATCGTGGCCAGCACGCCCAGGGCGGCGGAAACAATTTTCCTCATACGAGTACTTCGGAGCGGCGGTCCGCACGGATGTCTCCCTGCCCGGCCCACGCGCCGGTCGAGGGGCCGGCGGAGCGGCCTCGACACCCGGGCCGGTGGGGCACTATGAGCCGCATGACCGAGCTCGTGCACTACGCGACCGACGGCCCGTTGGCGACCGTGACGCTGGACTCACCCCACAACCGCAACGCGCTCAGCCGGCAGCTGGTCACCGAGCTGGCCGAGCACCTGCGGACCGCCGAGGCCGACGACGCGGTGCGGGTGGTGCTGCTCGGGGCCGAGGGTCGGGTGTTCTGCTCGGGCGCCGACCTCTCCGAGGCGAGCACCGGGGGCATGGAGGAGGGCACCCGGGCGATCGTCGCGCTCCAGCGCTCGATCGTGGCCATGGACAAGCCGGTCGTGGTCCGGGTCCAGGGGGCGGTGCGAGCCGGGGGCATCGGGCTCGTCGCGGCGGCCGACGTCGCCGTCGCCGCCCAGGCGGCGACGTTCGCGCTGACCGAGGTCAAGCTCGGCCTGGCCGCCGCGATCATCTCCCTGACCGTGCATCACCGGATGAACCCGCGGGCGGCGTCCCTGACCACCCTCGGCGGCGAGGTCTTCACCGGCGCCGACGCGGCGGCGTACGGACTGGTGACCAGGGCCGTCCCGGCCGACGACCTCGACGTCGAGGTGGCCGCGCTGTGTGCCGCGCTCGCCACCGGCGCACCGCAGGGGCTGCGGGAGTCCAAGCGGATCCTCAACCGAGACCTGCTGGCCCGGATCGACGCCAGCGGCGAGGAGATGGCGGCGCTGAGCACCCGCCTCTTCTCCTCCGACGAGGCCCGCGAGGCGATGAGGGCGTTCCTGGCTCGGCCCCGACGCTGATGCCCGACTGCCCGACTGCCCGACTGCCCGACCGCCCGACCGCCACCGGGCCCGGGGTAGTCTTGAGAACTTGTCGGATGCCCGCATCGGGTGATGCTCGGGGGAGAAGGAAACGTCGTTGTCCGAAGACATCGCGCAGCGTGAGGCCGAGGCCGAGCAGCAGTTCGTCGACCGGGTCTACGTCCAGCTCGACAAGTCCGCCGCGGCCGCCCAGGAGCTGGCACGGGAGGGCCACGGCCGGGGCAAGCTCGGCCACGAGGGCGGCCTCGTCGAGCGAGACGCCATGGTCTTCCAGGCCGCTCGGCGGATCGCGCAGCTCGACGCCGCCCACGAGGGGCTGGTCTTCGGCCGCCTCGACCTCGACGCCTCGATGGACACCGCCCCCCGCTACATCGGCCGGATCGGCCTGCGCGACGACCAGCGCGACTCCCTGCTGATCGACTGGCGGGCGCCCGCCGCGGCGGTGTTCTACCAGGCCACCGCCGCCGAGCCCCAGCAGGTCGTACGCCGCCGGGTGCTGCGCTGCACCGGCGCCCGGGTGGTCGGGGTCGAGGACGAGCTCCTCGACGCCGAGAACGCCGCAGCCGAGCGGCTGCCGATCGTCGGGGAGGGCGCGCTGATGGCGCAGCTGTCCCGCGCCCGCGACCGGTCGATGCACTCGATCGTCGCCACCATCCAGGCCGAGCAGGACAAGGCCATCCGGGCGCCCGGCAAGGGCGTCGTGGCCATCTCCGGCGGCCCCGGGACCGGCAAGACCGTCGTTGCTCTGCACCGCGCGGCCTTCCTGCTCTACACCGACCGCCGACGCTACGAGGGTGGCGGCGTGCTCGTCGTCGGTCCCTCCGGCGTCTTCATGCGCTACATCGAGCGGGTGCTGCCCAGCCTCGGCGAGACTGCCGTGGCCCTGCGCTCGCTCGGCGAGGTGGTCGACGGCGTCAAGGCCGGCCGCCACGACGAGCCGGCCGTCGCCGACGTCAAGGGCTCAGCACGGATGGCGGAGCTGATGCGGCGGACAGCGCGGCAGCAGGCCCCGGGCAGTCCGCACGAGTTCCGGGTGTTCTACCGCGACGACGTGGTCACCCTCGACCGAAAGGTCCTCGGAGCCGCCCGGCGCAGCCTGATGTCCCACGGCGCGCGCAACCGGCAGCTGCCGCGGGTGGCGACGTCGCTGCTCGACGCGATGTGGCGCCAGGTGCGTGGCGACCGCGGCCGCGAGCGCGGCCGCGAGGCGTTCGACGAGGAGATGTTGTCGTCGCAGATGTTCGTGGAGTTCGCCCTGGCCTGGTGGCCGCCGCTGACCGCGCCCGACGTGCTCGGCTGGCTGCGAGACCCCGAGCTGCTGGCTCGGGTCGCCGACGGGGTGCTCAGCCCCGAGGAGCAGGCCCTGCTCAGCAAGTCCTGGGCCGGTGGCGACTCGCTCTCGGTGGAGGACATCCCGCTCGTCGACGAGCTGCGCTACGCCCTCGGCGACATCCCCGCCATCCGGGATGACCACGGCCTCGACGACACGCTGTCGGCCGAGGAGGGCGGGGTCGACCTCCAGGAGCTCACCACCGCCGCCGAGCGCGACTACGCCCCGTCCGGGCTGGCCTGGGCGCCTCCGACCAACCGGGTCG
>JBDSLK010000142.1:0-11893 GCA_039916425.1 Nocardioides sp. | reverse complement strand
GGGGCGAGCCCTCGTTGGGTGAGTTCGCCTCGCGGCTGGCCGGCTCGGCCGACTACTACGAGCACTCCGGGCGTCGTCCGGTGGCGAGCATCAACTTCGTCACGGCGCACGACGGCTTCACCCTGCGCGACCTGGTGTCCTACAACGACAAGCACAATGACGCCAACGGCGAGAGCGGCAACGACGGCGAGAACCACAACCGCTCCTGGAACCACGGCGCCGAGGGACCCACCGACGACCAGGAGGTCCTGGCCGAGCGGGCCAAGGCCCAGCGCAACTTCCTGGCCACGCTGCTCCTGAGCCAGGGCGTGCCGATGATCCTGCACGGCGACGAGATGGGTCGCACCCAGGACGGCAACAACAACACCTACGCCCAGGACTCCGAGATCGCGTGGGTGCACTGGGACGAGGCGGATCGGCCGCTGATCGACTTCACGGCCGCGGTGGCCCGGCTCCGCCACCAGCACCCCACGTTCCGACGCAAGCGGTTCTTCACCGGCACCACCGTGCGGGCCGGCGACGGGACCGAGGGCGACCGCCTCAACGACATCGTCTGGCTGCACCCCGACGGCCGACCGATGGAGGGCGACGACTGGACCGCCGAGGGCGCCCAGGCGATCGGCATGTACCTCAACGGTCACGGCATCGCCGGCAACGACAGCGTGGGCAACTCGATCACCGACGTGCACTTCCTGCTCTACTTCAACGCCGGTGGCGAGGCGATCGAGCTGACTCTGCCGCCGGAGGAGTACTCCGACGGCTGGGACGTCCTCATCGACACCGCCGGCGCGACCACCGACACCGAGCCCCGGGCGGCGGGAGCCGCCCTCCGGCTGGAGTCGCGGAGCCTGGTGGTGCTGCGCGAGCAGTCCGACCCGGTGATCGAGGTCGACCACTCGGTGGCCGCCTCCGTCGCCGCGATGGCCCGCCCGTCGAAGACCGATCCGCGCACCCAGCGCGACTAGACCCACCAGGACCCGGCACGTGTCGAGCATGCGCACCCCCACGAGCACCTACCGGCTGCAGATCACCGAGGAGTTCGACCTCTTCGCGGCGGCCGGCGTCCTGTCCTACCTGCACGACCTCGGCGCCGACTGGGTCTACCTGTCGCCGATCCTGGCGGCCGAGGCCGACAGCGAGCACGGGTACGACGTGGCGGACCACTCGCGGATCGACCCCGACCGCGGCGGGGTGGCCGGTCTGGCCGCCGTCGCGGCGGAGGCGGGTCGCCTCGGCATGGGCGTGCTCGTCGACATCGTGCCCAACCACGTCGGCGTCGCCAACCCCGCCGGCAACGCGTGGTGGTGGCACGTGCTCACCCACGGCGAGCGGTCGCCGTACGCCTCGGCCTTCGACATCGACTGGGCCGCGGGGGGCGGCCGGCTGCGGCTGCCCGTCGTCGGTGACGACGACCAGCCCGAACCCGGGGGTCCGATCGCCAACCTGAGCGTCGAGGCCGGTCAGCTGAAGTACCACGACCACCGCTATCCGCTCGCTCCCGGCTCGGCCGACGACTGGGACGAGGAGGGCGTCGACGCCCAGACCGTCCACGAACGGCAGCATTACCAACTGGTCGGCTGGCGGCTCGCCGACACCGCGCTCAACTACCGCCGGTTCTTCGCGGTGAGCACGCTCGCCGCCGTCCGGGTGGAGGACCCCGAGTGGTTCGCCCGCTCGCACCGGGTGATCGGCGCGTGGTTCGACGAGGGCCTCGTCCAGGGGCTGCGGGTCGACCACCCCGACGGCCTCCGCGACCCGGCGAGGTACCTCGCCGACCTCGCCGAGCTCACCGGCGACGCCTACGTGCTCGTCGAGAAGATCCTCGAGCCCGGCGAGGAGCTGCCCCCTCAGTGGGCGACCGCCGGCACCACCGGGTACGACGCGCTCGCGTTGCTCGACCGGGTGCTCACCGACCCGGCGGGCGAGGCCCCGCTGGACGCGCTGGAGACCCGCCTGCGTGGCGACGCGGTCGTCTGGCATGCCCTGGTGCACGACAACAAGCGCGACGTCGCCGACCACATCCTGCGCGCCGAGGTGCTGCGGATCGGCCGCGAGCTGCGCGTGCAGATCCCCGACGCGCCGGCCGACACCGAGGACGCCGTCGGCGAGCTGCTCGCCTGCTTCCCCGTCTACCGCTCCTACCTCCCCCTCGGCCGCGACCACCTCGACCAGGCCCTGGCGGCCGCGCGGGCCCACCGGCCCGACCTCGCGGACACCCTCGACGTGCTGGAGCCGGTGCTCGCCGACCCCGCCGCGCCGCCCGCGCTGCGCTTCCAGCAGACCAGCGGGATGGTGATGGCCAAGGGCGTCGAGGACCGGTCCTTCTACCAGTGGTCACGCCTCACCTCGCTCAACGAGGTCGGCGCGGACCCCTCGGTCTTCGCCGTCACCCCCGCCGCGTTCCACGAGGCGATGGCCACGCGCCAGCGGGACTGGCCGGCCGCGATGACGGCCACCTCGACCCACGACACCAAGCGCGGCGAGGACGTCCGCGCCCGGATCACCACGCTTGCCGAGGTCCCCGACGAGTGGGACGCCGCACTGGCCGCGCTGCTCGACCTGGTGCCGCTGCCCGACCGGGGCTTCGGGAGCCTGCTCTGGCAGGCGATCCTCGGCGCCTGGCCCGGTTCGCACGCCACCGACGGGCTCCGCGAGCGGCTGCACGGCTACGCCGAGAAGGCGATGCGCGAGGCCGGCGACCGGACCACCTGGACCGACCCCGACACCGACTACGAGGCCGCGGTGCACGCGAGCGTCGACGCCTGCTTCGACTCCGCGGAGGTACGCCGCCGCCTCGACGACCTGCTCGCCCGGGTCTCCGACGCCGGCTGGACCAACTCGTTGGCCGCCAAGCTGCTCGCGCTGACCATCCCCGGCGTCCCCGACGTCTACCAGGGCAGCGAGCTGTGGGAGCAGAGCCTGGTCGACCCCGACAACCGGCGCGCCGTCGACTTCGCCGAGCGCGCCGTCCTGCTCGCACGCATCGACGCCGGCGAGCGTCCGCGCCTGACCGGCGGCGTCGACGACGACGGCGCGGCCAAGCTGCTGGTCACCCGGACCGCGCTGGCGCTGCGCCGCGAGCGGCCCGAGCTCTTCGGGGGCTACGCGCCGCTGGCCGCCGAGGGCACCGCCGCCGACCACGTGCTCGCCTTCGACCGCGGCGGCGCGGTCACCGTCGCCACCCGGCTGCCGCTCGGCCTCACGGCTCGAGGCGGCTGGGGCAACACCACACTGCACCTGCCGGCGGGCGAGTGGGTCGACGCGGTCTCGGGCCGGGTGGTCTCGACCGACGCCAGCGGCGAGGACGGCACCCACTCGGTGGGCGTCTCCGACCTGCTTACCGACTACCCGGTCGCCCTGCTCGTGCCGGCCGTGTCGACGACGCCGGGCACGGTCGCCACCAGCCGCGGCCGGTTCGACGTCTGGGCCCCGCTGCCCCAGCGCGTCTCGCTCAGCGTCGGGGACGACCCGGGTCAGGTCGTGCCGATGGAGCGCGGCGCCGACGACTGGTGGCGTCCGACCGGCCCGGTGCCCGACGGGCCCGACAAGGCCGACGGGGCCGACAAGGAGGTCGACTACGGCTACCTCGTCGACGACGACCCCACGCCCCGGCCCGACCCCCGCTCGCGCCGCCAGCCCGACGGCGTCCACGGCCGCTCCCGCACCGTCGACCCCGCCTCGTTCACCTGGACCGACGACGCCTGGACCGGCCGCCAGCTGGCCGGCGCTGTCATCTACGAACTGCACGTCGGGACGTTCACGCCCGAGGGCACCTTCGACGCGGCGCTCGGCCGGCTCGACCACCTCCAGGAGATCGGCGTGGACCTCGTCGAGCTGCTCCCGGTCAACGCGGTCAACGGCGAGCACAACTGGGGCTACGACGGAGTGCTGTGGTCTGCGATCCACGAGCCGTACGGCGGGCCCTCGGGCTACGCGCGCTTCGTCGACGGCTGCCACGCGGCCGGCATCGGCGTGATCCAGGACGTGGTGCACAACCACCTCGGACCGTCCGGCAACTACCTGCCGATCTTCGCGCCGTACCTCAAGAGCGGCGCCAACGCGTGGGGCGACTTGCTCAACCTCGACGGGGACGGCAGCGCCGAGGTGCGCCGCTACATCCTCGACAACGTGCGGATGTGGTTCGAGGACTACCACGTCGACGGGCTCCGGCTCGACGCCGTGCACGCGCTCGAGGACTCCTCACCGGTGCACCTGCTGGAGCAGATGGCGGTCGAGGTGGCTGCCCTGTCCGCCCACCAGCGCCGGCCGCTGACCCTGATCGCCGAGTCCGACCTCAACGAGGCCCGGGTGGTGACGCCCCGCGAGGCGGGCGGCTACGGGTTGGACGCGCAGTGGAGCGACGACTTCCACCACGCCGTGCATGTGGCGCTGACCGGCGAGACCGACGGCTACTACGCGGACTTCGAACCGTTGGCGGCACTCGCCAAGGTCATGGAGAAGGGATTCTTCCACGACGGCACCTGGTCGTCGTTCCGGGGCCGCACCCACGGGGCTCCGATCGACGTCGAGCGGATGCCCGCCTGGCGGCTGGTGGTCTGCAGCCAGAACCACGACCAGGTCGGCAACCGCGCCCGCGGCGACCGGCTGACCGAGGCCCTGGACGACGACCAGCTCGTCAGCGCCGCGCTGCTCACCTTGACCTCGCCGTTCACCCCGATGCTCTTCCAGGGCGAGGAGTGGGCCGCGTCGACGCCGTTCCAGTTCTTCACCTCCCACCCCGAGGAGGACCTCGGGCGAGCAGTCGCCGAGGGCCGACTGGCGGAGTTCGCGAAGATGGGCTGGGACCCCGCCGACGTGCCCGACCCGCAGGACCCTTCGACGTACGTCCGCTCCAACCTCGACTGGAGCGAGCTCACCACCGGCCGGCACGCCGTGGTGCTCGACGCCTACCGACGGCTGGCCGCCGTCCGTCGGGCCCGGCCCGAGCTCACCGATCCCGACCTGCGCACGGTGTCGACGACAGTCGAGGAGGAGCAGCGGCTGTTCACGATGCGACGTGGCGGCGTGCTGGTGGCGGTCAACCTCGGCGACGTCGCCACCAGCCTCGATCTCGGTCCCGGCGCCCACGACCTGCTCTTCACGACGCCGACGGCCGCCGCTGTCGACGGCACCAGGCTGGTGCTCCCGCCGCACGCGGGCGCGGTCGTCGCGAGCTGAGTCGGGCCGGGGCTAGGGCTGGGGGATCAGGCTGTCGACCCAGGCCGGCACCAGCAGGCCGGCCGGACCGTGGCGCGACTCGGTGAACCACCGGGAGCCGCTGCTCGGGAGCAGGTTGAGCTCGAGGGTCCGGGCGCCGAAGGCCTTGGCGATCTGCACGAACCCCGCCGCCGGGTAGACCTCGCCCGACGTGCCGATCGACACGAAGTGGTCGGCCTCGGAGAGAGCCGACTCGATCTCGTCCATCCCGTAGGGCAGCTCGCCGAACCACACCACGTCGGGCCGCAGCGTCGGCGTGCCGCACCGCGGGCAGGGCGGGCGGTGGACCAGCGCCTCGTCCCAGCGGTGGCGTACGCCGCACGAGGTGCACCGAGCGGCCCGCAGCTCGCCGTGCATGTGCAGCACGCGGGTCGAGCCGGCGCGCTCGTGGAGGTCGTCGACGTTCTGCGTCACCACCAGCAGGTCCTCGCCGAGGTGCCGTTCGAGCTTGGCCAGCGCGCGGTGCGCGGCGTTGGGCTCGACAGCGCTCAGTGCCCGGCGGCGCGCGTCGTAGAACTGGTGGACGACGTCGGGGTCGGCCTCGAAGCCCTCCGGGGTGGCGACGTCCTCGACCCGGTGCCCCTCCCAGAGCCCGTCGGCGTCGCGGAAGGTCGGCACCCCGCTCTCGGCGGAGATGCCGGCGCCGGTGAGGACCACGACCTTCATCGGTGGGCTAGGCGCTCTTGAAGTCGAAGTTGATGAGCAACCCGTCCACGGAGGTCACATCGACGTTGACCTCGGTCTCGCCCTGGGGCGTCGTCACGGTGCACACGACGGCGTCACCCACCTTCCCGACCAGGTCGCCGTGGCAGGTGGAGTCGACCTTCTCGTAGCCCTGCATCTCCAGGGCCGACCCGATGGCGTCGGCGACCATCTCCGGCGGCAGGAACACTGTCGTCTCGATGCCGAGGTCGTCGGCCTCGACGTCGGTCGTCCAGGCCCGGACCCCCACCTTCTTGCCGCCGGTGGTGACCAGGCAGTCCTGGGTCGCGTCGGCCTCGGCCGTCAAGGCGCCCTCACAGACGGCGGTGAGGGTGTCCTTCGGGTCGTCGGGCTCGTAGCGAGACGAGATCTCCTGCTCGAGGTCGGCCTGGGACAGGTCGGTGCCCTGCAGGGCCACCGGGGCGTCCGGGTCCGGCGAGCCGCAGGCGCTCAGGGCGAGGAGTGCCAGCAGAGTGGCCAGCAGTCCGGCGGGCAGGGCGGCGGCCCTGTGGGGTGCGTTGTTCCGGGGCATGTGGGGCGAAACTACACCGGTCGTCCCCGCCCGCCCCGGACTAGGGTCGACGCCATGCCCCTCGACGGAGAGTACGAACCGAGTCCCGAGCATTGGGTCCGCAACCAGGTCGCGGCGTACGAGGCCTCCGGCGGCGCGGAGGCCAACACCCTTCCTGGCCACCCCGAGTGGCCGATCGTGGTGATCACCTCGCGGGGCACCCGGTCCGGCCGGCTCCGCAAGAACCCCGTGATGCGCGTCGAGCACGACGGGGTGTACGCCGCGGTGGCCTCGAAGGGCGGCGCTCCGGAGCATCCCACCTGGTACCACAACTTCGTGGCGCACCCCGAGGTCGACCTCCAGGACGGTCCCGAGGCGCACCTCTACCGGGCCAGGGTCGCCGAGGGTGACGAGCGCGCGGTCTGGTGGGAGCGCGCGGTGGCGGCCTACGCGCCGTACGCGGAGTACCAGGAGAAGACCGACCGCGAGATTCCGGTCTTCCTGCTCGAACGCGACTGACCCGCCCCCATCAGCGCCGGGTCGGCTGGCTGCCCACGCCAGTGCGGGCCTCGTGGCGCACGACGGTGCCGCGGCGAGCAAAGTAGGCCACCGCGAAGCCCAGCACCAACGCGACCAGGACGCCCACGTTGGCGAAGGCCCACTCCCCGTCCTTGCCGCCGAGCCCCAGCGGGCCGAGCAGGTAGCCCTGCCAGTCCAGCCAACCGGCATAGGTGTTGGTGACCAGCCCCCAGCCGACCAGCGTCGCGACCACCATCAGCGGGACGGAGACGGGGTCGGCGGAGCCGTAGCCCCGGGTGGCGTCCGCGTCGAAGAGCTTGTCCGGGTCGTAGTCGCCGCGGCGCAGCGCCAGGTCGGCGAGGAAGATGCCGCACCACGCGGCGAGCGGCACACCCAGGGTGATCAGGAAGCCCTGGAAGGGTCCGAGGAAGTCGGTGGCGAACCACACGACGTAGATCGAGCCCAGGATCATCAGGACGCCGTCGATGGACGCGGCCTGCCAACGCGGGACCTTGATGCCGATCGCGAGCAGGGTCAGGCCCGAGGAGTAGAGGTCGAGCACCGCCCCGGCGATCAGGCCGGCGAGGGCGACGAGGAAGAACGGCACGAGGTACCAGTCCGGCACGAGGGTGACCAGAGCGCCGACCGGGTCGGTGAACATGGCGTTGGTGAGGTCCTCGTCGGAGGCGCAGAGCAGCAGCCCCCACAGCACGAGGATCACCACGGGCACGCTGGCCCCCGCGGTCGTCCAGCCCACGATGCCGCGCGAGGATGCCGACCGCGGCAGGTAGCGGGAGTAGTCCGCCGCGCAGTTGGTCCAGCCGATCCCGAAGCCGGTGAAGACCAGCAGCGTGGCACCGATGAACGCCGTGAGTCCCCCGGCCGGAGCGTCGGCCGCCGCGCCGAGGTCGATGTCGTCGAAGGTCAGCACCATGAAGCCGAGGGTGGCGACGACCGTCGCGATGGTGAGCCACTTCTGGAGCCGCATGATCGTGTCGAAACCGAGGATCCCGGCCCCGACGATCACCGCGACGATGCCGGCGAAGGTGACCACCTTGGTCAGGTCGCCGCCCCCGAAGCCGAGGCGGCCGAAGACCGTCGAGGAGGCCAGGGTGCCGATCGACACCAGCGCCACCTCCCAGCCGACCAGCAGCAGGTAGGACACCAGCCCCGGGAGCAGGTTGCCCCGCTGCCCGAAGGCCGCCCGCGAGAGGGTCAGGGTCGGGGCGGAGCCGCGCTTGCCGGAGATCGAGGCGAGCCCGACCAGGAGGAACGACCCCAGTACGCCGAGGAGGGCGGCGGCCATGCCCTGCCAGATGTTGACACCCATGCTGAGCACGAAGGCGCCCCACGACATGCCGAGGATCGAGATGTTGGAGGCTGCCCACGGCCACGCCAGGTCGACCGGCCGGCCCTTGCGCTCGGACTCGTCGATGACGTTGATGCCGTTGGTCTCGATGCGCCCCACGGCAGGGCCGGTCGGGCTCTTCAGGTCACTCATGACTACATCCTCTCCTGAGCAGGGTTGCGAGCAGCGCGCTCATCCGGCCGGCGGTGCGTTCGGCGGCGGCCACGACCTCGCTGGGGTCCGTGGCCACGTCGTCACCCTCGACGGCGGTGACCGTCGAGAGCCCGACCACCTCCAGTCCACACTCTCGCGCCGCGATCGCCTCGGGCACGGTCGACATGCCGACCAGGTCGGCGCCCAGCCGCCGGAGCCACTCCGCCTCCGCCGCGGTGTTGTAGTGCGGACCTGTCAGCTGGGCGTAGACGCCCTCGACGAGGTCCGGGTCGAGAGCGCGCGCGATCGCTCGCAGCCGGGGGGACCAGGCGTAGGTGAGGTCGACGAACCGCGCGCCCTCGATCGGGGAGACCCCGGTCAGGTTGAGGTGGTCGGCGATCAGCACCGCACGCCCTACCTCCCACTCGGGGCGCAGCGACCCGTTGGCGTTGGTCAACAGCGCCAGCCGGGCGCCGAGCGACGCCGCCGTGCGTACGCCGTGCACGACCGGTCGGGGGCCGAGCCCCTCGTAGAGATGGGTGCGCCCGGACAGCACCAGCACCGACGTGCCGTCCAGGTGGTAGGCCAGCACCTCGCCGCGGTGACCCTCCGCGACCGGCCGGCTGAAGTGCGGGACGTCGCCCATCGGCACCCGGGCGAACGGCTCGCCCCACCCCTCGACGGCGGACGCCCACCCGGAGCCGAGCACGACGACGGCGTCGTACGCCGCATGGCCGGTGCGCTCGGCGAGCCAGTCGGCGGACTCACGGGCGGCTTGGAAGGGGACGGGCACGTCCTCAGGATCGTGCGATGGAGGCCGCCAGGGCAACCAGGTGTCCCAGCCGGGCGATCTCGGAGTCGAGGAACTCCGGCCCGCCGTCCCGGCCGAGCACGACCAGGCCGTCGACGTCGAGCGGCGCACCGCAGCAGAGGGTGACCTCGTCGAGCGTCGGCAGCCGGGCGGCCTGGGTGATCTCGGCCCAGGCGATCTCGCGCGGTGCGGCGCTCGTCGCGGTCAACACCTCGCCGCCGCCGGCCTTGCGCCGCAGCCGGGCCGCCCAGTCGACGCGGAAGGTCACCGGCAGCATGCCCACGAGTCGGTCGAGGGCCTTCGCCGGGTTGGTAGTGAGCTCCTCGACCACCTCGAGGTCGAGGAACAGGTTGCCGCCCGCGGCGTACCGGCTGATCCAGACGACCTCGACACCGTCGAGGTCGGTGCACGCGGAGACCACCGAGTCGGGCATCGCCCCGGGAGCCATCTCGAGCAGCACGTCGTCGACCGCGGTGCCGTCGTGGCGCTTCTCGACGATCTCGATCGCCTCGATGTCGCCCCCCGCCTCACCGATGGCGCTCGCCAGCCGCCCCAGCGAACCGGGGACGTCGGGCAGCGCGACGCGCAGCAGGTAGGGCATCGGTCTCCTCCGGGGTGCTCGGCGGCCCCACGCTAGCCGTCCGCAGTGTCGCGCATGTTTCGCACGTCCACCCCTCAATCGCTTGTAACGCGGTGTCCACGGCACTGGCGCGGTGTCGCAGCAGCATGGAAGACCGGTGGACACCGCGTTACATGCGAGGGGTGGGTGGACGTGGTGGTCAGGAGAGCCCGGTCACGACCCCGTACTCGTCGATGTCGATGTGGGCGGAGGCGGGCACCTTCGGGAGGCCGGGCATGGTCATGATGTCGCCGGTGACGAGCACCAGGAACCCGGCCCCGGCGGAGAGCCGGACCTCCCGCACGTCGATCGTGTGGCCCTTCGGGGCGCCGAGGGACTTGGGGTTGGTGGAGAACGAGTACTGCGTCTTGGCGATGCAGACCGGCAGGTCGGCGTAGCCGTCGGCGACGATCTGGTTGAGCTGCTTGCGGGCCCGGGCGGAGAAGGTGACGCCGGCCGCGCCGTACAGGCGCGTGGCGATCGCGGTGGCCTTCTCCTCGGTGGTGCCCTCGTCGGGGTAGGCGAACCGGAAGTGCGGAGCACCTACCTTCAGCTCGTCGAGCACCCCCCACGCCAGCGCCTCCGCACCCGCGCCGCCGTCGGTGAAGTGGGTGGCGGGGTACGCCGCGAAGCCGAGGCCCTGGGCCAGGTCGCGAAGCGCCTGGATCTCGGCGTCGGTGTCGGAGGGGAAGCGGTTGATCGCCACCACGGCCGGGAGACCGAAGACGTCGCGCAGGTTGGTGAGGTGACGCTCGATGTTGGGGAAGCCGCGGCGCACCGCCTCGACGTCCTCCTTGGCCAGGTCGGGGACGGCGACCCCGCCGTGGTACTTCAGGGCCCGGACCGTGGCGACCACGACGACCGCGTCCGGGCGGAGACCGGACTTGCGGCACTTGATGTCGATGAACTTCTCCGCGCCGAGGTCGGAACCGAAGCCCGCCTCGGTGACCACGATGTCGGCCAGCTTGAGCGCGGTGCGGGTGGCGATCACCGAGTTGCAGCCGTGGGCGATGTTGGCGAACGGCCCGCCGTGCACGAAGGCCGGCGCGTGCTCGAGGGTCTGCACCAGGTTGGGTGCCAGCGCGTTCTTGAGGAGCACGGTCAGCGCGCCCTCCGCGCCCAGGTCGGCAGCCAGCACCGGCACCTTGGCCCGGGTGTGGGCGACCACGATCCGACCGATCCGCTGCTTGAGGTCGGTCAGCGACTCGGCCAGGCAGAAGATCGCCATCAGCTCCGAGGCGACCACGATGTCGAACCCGTCCTCGCGCGGGTAGCCGTTGGCGGTCCCGCCGAGGCCGACGACCGTCTGCCGCAGCGCGCGGTCGTTGAGGTCCAGCACCCGCTTCCACGTGATGGAGCGGACGTCGATGTCGAGGGCGTTGCCGTGGTGGACGTGGTTGTCGAGCAGGGCGGCGAGCAGGTTGTTGGCCGCGGCGATCGCCGCGAAGTCGCCGGTGAAGTGCAGGTTGATGTCGGTCATCGGCACTACCTGGGCGTAACCGCCACCCGCGGCGCCGCCCTTCATGCCGAAGACCGGTCCCATCGACGGCTCGCGCAGCGCCGCGCACGAGCGCTGGCCGATCCGGCGCAGGGCGTCGGTCAGGCCGACCGTGGTCGTGGTCTTGCCCTCCCCGGCCGGCGTCGGCGAGATCGCGGTGACCAGCACCAGCTTGCCGTCGGGACGGTCGGCCAGCGAGGCGATGTACCCCAGGTCGATCTTGGCCTTGTCGTGCCCGTAGGGCACCAGCACCGAGGGGTCGTCGATGCCGAGCTTGTCGCGGGCGACCTCGACGATCGGGTGGAGCTCGGCGGCGTTGGCGATCTCTCCGTCGGACAGCACAGGACCACTCCCTTCGTGCCCGCGCTCCGTTGCGCCGGCCCGGGGCGAGAGTACGCCGCGCCGTCGCGCCCGTCACGCGTCGTACGCAACAACAAGCGCAGGCCGCAACAGTCCGGCGGGCGGCAGCGGGTAGTGCTCACCAGCGGCTGACTACTTCGTGTCGACGGTGATCT
>JBDSLK010000141.1:0-2653 GCA_039916425.1 Nocardioides sp. | reverse complement strand
TGATCGGGCAGTCGACGATCGGGGGGACCAGTCCTACGGGGCTCGCCGAGGTCGCCGCGAGGTCGACCAACGTCTCGTAGCGGACGTTCCCGTCGCCGTTGTTCTGGTGGCCGCTTGACGACGACAGCCGACAGCAGTTCGATACCGAGGCGACGTAGGCCCCCGGTGCGACATAGACATAGAGGACGTGGGCCTCGGCGTTGACGACGTCGTTGGCCACATCGACCGACACCACGCTCATCGGTGCGGCGACGAATTGGCCGTCACCGGCGTCGATGAACTCGCTAGCCCCCATCGGGTCGCCGGGAGCGAGGGTGCAGGGGTCGGAGAACGCGGTGCAGCGCCACGACCCGGTGAGGTGGAACTCCACCGCCCCGGCACCGCTGCCGGCGTGCCAACTCAACTGGTTGGCGCGGTAGTGAGTTGCCTGCGCTGGTGCGACGCCTGCCAGAGCGACGACCACCGAGGCGATCATCGTGAGTAGAGCGAGACCGAGGAAGCGAAGTCCCCGGAACCGTTGGTGAGTCATGTTCTCCCCGTTCTGCGGCGGCGGTCCGCCGACTTCTGGATCGAGTTGCCGGGGGGCGTGGACGTGGGTCCTAGGCGGAGTGTGCGCAGTCGACGGGGGTCCCCCGGAGCCCAACGGTCTGGCTATACCCACGATGAGGTAGCCGGAGCTGCGATGACCTCGTCGTAGGCTCACCAGACATGTGGTGGCGAGAGCTCGACGTGTCGGCGCCCGACGCCGAGGTGTGGGCGCTGCTGACCGACACGAGCCGGTGGCCGGACTGGGGTCCGACGGTGCGCGCGGCCCGGCTCGACCACCCGGGCGCGACGATCGCGGCCGGCAGCACCGGTGCGGTGCGGACGCCCGTCGGCGTCTGGCTGCCGTTCGAGGTGACGGCGTACGACGACCGTGCCCGCACCTGGTCGTGGCGGGTCGCCGGCGTGGCCGCCACCAGCCACCGCGTCCAGACCACCGGTCCGGGCTCCTGCCGCGTGGGCTTCGGGGTGCCGTGGTGGGCGCCGGCCTACCTGGCGGTGTGCGAGCGGGGGCTGAGGCGGGTCCGGACGCTCGCCGAGGGCCCGGGCTCGTGAGCCCGGGCAGCGTGCAGGAGTCGGCTCAGCCCTCGCTGACCCGGATCACGAGCTTGCCGCTGACGTGGCCCTCCTGGCTGCGCGCGAACGCCTGGCGCACCTGCTCGAGGGGGTAGGCCGCCGCCACGTCGACGGTCAGGTCGCCCCGCTCGGCAAGGTCGGCGAGTCGCTGGAGCTCCGCGCCGTCGGGGCGCACCCAGACCCAGCTGCCGCCGTGGTCGCGCACCGTCGGGTCCGCGACCGAGGCGTGGCGGCCACCGTCGGCGAGCACCGCCAGGGTGTCCTCGAGCACACCGCCGACGAAGTCGGCGACGGCGTCGACGCCGTCAGGCGCGATCTCGCGGACCCGCTCGACCAGCCCGTCGCCGTAGGTCACCGGGATGGCGCCGAGCGCGCGCAGCCGGTCGTGGTTGGCCTCCGACGCGGTCCCGATCACGGTGGCGCCCAGTGAGCGGGCGATCTGCACCGCCAGCAGCCCGACGCCGCCCGCGGCAGCGTGCACCAGCAGCGTGGTGTCGGCGTCGACCTCGAGCCGTCGCAGGGTCCGGTACGCCGTCTGGCCGGCCAGGGGGAGCCCGGCGGCCTGGTCCCAGCTCAGCGCCGCGGGCTTGCGGGCCAGCGCTCGTACGGGCACGGTGACCAGCTCCGCGTAGGTGCCGCCTTGGACCCAGTCCTTGCGGGCGTAGGCGATCACCTCGTCGCCGGGCGCGAACTCCGGGGTGTCGGGGCCGACCTCGCGCACCACCCCGGAGACGTCCCAGCCGGGGATCGCGGGGAAGTCCACGTTCATCATCGGGTCGAGGCCGCCGGTGATGATCTTCCAGTCCACGGGGTTGACGCCCGCACTGCGGACCTCGACGAGGACCTCGCTCGGCCCCACCTTGGGATCGGGCTGCTCACCGACCTCGAGGATCGGCTCGTTCGTGGACGTGGGGTCGCCGTACTGCCGGTAGGTCACTGCTCGCATACCGGGGTGCAAGGACCCGTGGCCTGCGGGTATTCCGCCAGTCTCTGGAGGGATCCGGCGAGATTCCTGGTCGGAACCGGGAACATCTGGGCCTACCCTGCGTTGAGCCCTATGAGCAGACTTGAGTTGATTCGACTCAAGGCGTTTGCCACACTCGCCACCAGCGGCCGAGGATGGCCGCAGTGCTCTTCGACCCACCCAAGCAATCCAGCGGAGGTAACCACCATGGCACGTGCCGTCGGCATCGATCTGGGTACGACCAACAGCGTCGTCGCCGTCCTCGAGGGCGGCGAGCCCACCGTGATCGCCAATGCGGAGGGCGCCCGCACCACCCCGTCCGTGGTCGCGTTCGCGAAGTCCGGCGAGGTCCTCGTGGGCGAGGTCGCCAAGCGACAGGCGGTCACCAACGTCGACCGGACCATCCGCTCGGTGAAGCGCCATATGGGCACCGACTGGTCGCAGAAGGTCGACGACAAGACCTTCACGCCGCAGCAGATCTCGGCGTTCATCCTGCAGAAGCTCAAGCGTGACGCGGAGTCCTACCTGGGCGAGTCCGTCACCGATGCGGTGATCACCGTCCCCGCGTAC
>JBDSLK010000140.1:0-5794 GCA_039916425.1 Nocardioides sp. | reverse complement strand
CACCGGTACGGCCGCCCGGTGCTGCCGTCGTGCCACGGCTGGTGGACCGTCGGCGGCCTCCTCGGTGCCGCGCTGACGCTGGCGGCCGCCGGACTGCCCTGGGAGAGGGCCGCCCTGGTCGCGGTGGTCCCGCTGGGAGCGAGCCTCGGGCCGCTGCTGCGCCGGCGGGGAGGGGCTGGGGCCGGCCGAGCGTCAGGTGCGCGTGGACGTGGTCATCGGGCGATGCCACCAGTTCGACTACGTGGGCGCGCTGCTCGGCTCCGTGCTCACCGGCCTGGTCGGCGCCGACTCGCTCCGGGTGGGGTTCGCCGTCCCGATGGTGCTCGTGCTGGGCATCGTGCCGCTCGCGAAGGCGTTCCAGTGAGCGCCACCGCTCAGGAGTCGGCCGGGCCGGGCCAGAACCTGTCGGGCTGCGGCAGCGGCCGGCCGGGCTGCTCGCCGCCGCGCGCCTGCAGGTAGGTGTCCTTGGGCACCATCACCTTGCGGCGGAAGATGCACACGACCTTGCCGTCCTGGTTGTAGCCGATGGTCTCGACGTGCACGACGCCCCGGTCGTCCTTCGAGGTCGACTCCCGCTTGTCGAGGACGGTCGTCTCGCCGTAGAGGGTGTCGCCGTGGAAGGTGGGCGCCACGTGGCGCAGCGACTCGATCTCGAGGTTGGCGATCGCCTTGCCGGAGACGTCGGGGACCGACATCCCGAGCAGGATCGAGTAGACGTAGTTGCCCACCACGACGTTCCTGCCGAACTGGGTGGTCTCCTCGGCGTAGTGCGCGTCGAGGTGCAGCGGGTGGTGGTTCATGGTGAGCAGGCAGAAGAGGTGGTCGTCCGCCTCGGTGACCGTCTTGCCCGGCCAGTGCCGGTAGGTCGTGCCGACCTCGAACTCCTCGTAGCTGCGTCCGAACTGCATGGCCTCATCGTGCCCGTCGGCAGGGCAGCGTGGGAACGCCGCCCGGCGTGGGAAACCTCACCCGGTCAGGAGCCCCCGCCGCCGGCCTTGCGACGGTGCATCTTGGGGGCACCGCCGACGACCTCGGACCCGTGGGCCTTCTCCTTCGACGGACCGCCCTGGGCCAGCCCGCCCTGGCCACCGGACTTCTTGCGCTCGAGGGCCTCGCGCATCTTGGCCTTGAGGTCCTCGTTGGCGTCGTGGGATTCCGGCATGGCTCTCCTCCGTGGTCACTCGTTGGGTGCGGCCTTGTCACTACCCTCGCAAACCACCGTACGCCGCGTCGAGCACCCGGGCGCCGGGCGGTCCCCCGGCGGCGCGGAACCACCGCGGGCGCCGCCTCGTCCAACTCCCATGACGCGCACCCGCCTGGCCACCGCCCTGCTCTCCCTTGGTCTGGTCGCGACGCTCGCCGGCTGCGGCAGCGGGACCGTGCGCGACGCCGCCGGTGGGTCGGCCTCGGAGTCCCCGACACCCAGCCCCATGCCCAGCCCCACGTCGAGCCCCACGCCGAGTCCCGACCCTCTCCCGCCGATCGGCGACCACCCGGCCTATCCCTACGCGGACTACGCCTACGTGCTCGAGGTGCAGTGCTTCTGCCCGACCTTCGGCCAGCCCGTGCGGGTCACGGTCACCGACGGCGAGGTGACCGGCGCGACCTGGACCCACAAGGCCCCGGACCACGCGAAGGGCGACGAGACCGACCTGGAGTGGCTGCGGCTGAGCATCAACGACGTCCTCACCGAGGCGGCCGACCCGTCCTACGACGACGTGGAGGTGACCTGGCCAGCCGGTCAGGACCACCCCGACAGCGTCGCCATCGACCGGCTGAAGATGGCCATCGACGACGAGGTCACCTACCTGCTCTCCGACGTGCAACCGGCCGCCTGAGCCCTACTCCCAGGTCGTCGGCAGGCCGTGCCCGACCGAGGCGCCCAGCACCCGGCGCACGCCGTTGGGCCAGGCCTGGAGCACCACGAGGAACTCGTGCTCACCCCCGGGGGCCCGCCGCGTCGGCTCCAGGAACAGGTGGGCGAACGGCGCGTGCGGGGTGGCCGCGGCGCCCAGGGCGTCGACGCGCGCGGTCACCGCGGACTGCTCGTCTGGCGTGAGGTACTGCCACATCACGCTGTGCCAGAGCACGGTCGTGGTGCCCGCCCGCAGCTCGAGCCCCTCCACGAATGACACGGCGTCCTGGCGGCGGACCTCCACCCCCTTCTGCTGGGCGAGGTCCAGAGCGGTGCGCAGCCGCTGGAACCTCGACACCTGGTCGGCCCACACGTAGGCGGTCAGGGTGAGCCTGCCCTCGGTGCTCGCCGTGTCGACCGGCAGCACGTCGCTGCCCACGGCCTCGACGAACCGCAGCTCCGGCCAGGGCACCAGCGTCCGCCCGGCCCAGGCCCCGGGCAGGACGAGCGCCGCGTCCGGGTCGCCGTACGTCGTGCCGGCCTCGTCCACGTAGCCGAACCGGTCCGCCAGCAGGTTCAACCCTCCCGAGGAGCCGATCTCGGCCAGCCGCACCGGGAGCCGCACCGACTCCCCGAGGCGGAGCAGGCCCCCCAGGAGCGCCCCGGCCCGGCCGACCTCGTTGGTCTGGGGCGGGCGGTCCAGCCACTCGCGGACTGCCGCCGGCTCCGTGGCGAGCAGGTCACGCAGCGCCGCCCAGCCCCCGTCGGGCTCCCAGGAGCCACCGACGCTCGGGTAGTAGGTCGCGAGGGCGCCGGCCCGGCGGTCCAGCACCAGGCGGTGCACGCTGCCGAGCAGCCGCAGCCCCAGGGCGCTCGGGCCGGGTGTGTCCTCGTGGCCGGCCAGCACGGTCGCGGTCGGCCCGCCCTCCCGGAGGTCGTCGGCGAGCCGGGTCAGCAGCGCGGCGTACATCGGCGAGCCGAGCCGTGCGCACGCGTCCGCCTGGCGGCGGAGGAGACCGACCTGCTTGTCCACGGGGTCAGCCCTTGAGCTGGTAGTCCTCGAGCAGCCGGCGGCCGATGATCATCTTCTGGATGTCGGCGGTGCCCTCACCGATCAGCATGAACGCCGCCTCGCGGTAGAGCCGCTCGATCTCGTACTCACGGGAGTAGCCGTAGCCGCCGTGGATGCGGAAGGAGTCCTCGACGACCTCGTTGCAGTACTCCGCGGCGAGGTACTTCGCCATCCCCGCCTCGACGTCGTTGCGCTCGCCGCGGTCCTTGAGCCGCGCCGCACGCACCATCATCGCGTGGGCGGTCTCGACCTTCGTGGCCATCTCGGCCAGCCGGAAGAGGACGGCCTGGTGCTCGGAGATCGGCTTGCCGAAGGTCTCGCGCTGCTGGGCGTAGGCGATGCCGAGCTCGAAGGCCCGGTTGGCGATGCCGCAGGCGCGGGCGGCCACGTTGACGCGGCCGACCTCGACCCCGTCCATCATCTGGTAGAAGCCCTTGCCGGGCACGCCGCCCAGGATCTGGTCGGCCGCGATCCGGTGGCCCTCGAAGATCGCCTCGGTGGTGTCCACGCCCTTGTAGCCCATCTTGTCGATCTTCCCGGGGATCGTGAGGCCCTGGGCGGTCTCGCCGAAGCCCGGCTCCTTCTCCACCAGGAAGGTCGACATCTTCTTGTAGACCGAGGCGTCCGCGTCAACGCCGTCGTCGGTGCGCACCAGCAGCGCGATCAGGTTGGAGGAGCCGCCGTTGGTCAGCCACATCTTCTGGCCGGTGATCTCGTAGCCCTCGTCGGTCCGGACCGCCTTGGTCTTGATGGCCGCGACGTCCGACCCCAGTCCTGGCTCGGACATCGAGAACGACCCGCGCACCTCGCCGGTCGCCATCCGCGGGAGGTACTTCTGCTTCTGCGCAGTCGTGCCGTGCTGCATCAGCAGGTAGGCCACGATGAAGTGGGTGTTGATGACCCCGGAGACGCTCATCCAGCCGCGGGCGATCTCCTCGGCCACGAGCGCGTAGGTCAGCAGCGACTCGCCCAGGCCGTCGTACTCCTCGGGGATCATCAGCCCGAAGAGTCCGAGCTCCTTGAGCCCCTCGACGATCTCGGTGGGGTACTCGTCCGCGTGCTCGAGCTCGGTCGCCACGGGGAGGATCTTGGCCTCGACGAACGACCGCACCGCCTTGAGGATCTCGGTCTGGTCGTCAGTGAGTCCATCGGTCTGGCACAGGCGGCCCATGGTGGCTCCTTCGGGTGAGTGGCCCGTCGGACGTTACCGGCCGCTCGGGCGCCCACCTAGGGCCCGGCCTATGGGAAGGGCCACACCCCGAGCACGTGGGCGATCGCGGCGACGGCCGCGTCGAGCTCGTCCTCGACGGGTACGTCGGGTGGCGCGACGCCGACGACGGGGACCGGGCGCAGCTCGGCGAGGTCACCGACCACCCGCACCCCCAGACTGGTCAGCCCGGTGATCATCCCCTCGGCCCGTTCGGCGACCCAGGGGTCGGCGTACCCGATCGCGGGTTCGACCGACCGCCGGGGTGCCAGGACCTGCTTGGCGAGCCGCTTGACCCAGGCGTTGTAGTCCGGCGTCGTCAGGGTGCCGTCGAGCCGCTCGTTGAGGGCCCGCATCAGCTGCGCGGACGCGGCGCCCAGCGACTCGTTGCCCGGACCGGGCAGCGTGAACGGCTCCGGGTCGAGGCCGACCACCGAGCAGAACCTGCGCCACAGCAGGGCCGGGTCGCTGCCGGCAGGCGGGACGGTCACCAGCGCGAAGCGGTCGGCGCCGACCCCCCGGGACCAGCGACGCGCGATCGGGGTGGCGGCCTGGTGCCGCCAGAAGCGGCGGGCCGGGCCGGGACGCCGGGGGTCGCCGTCACGGACAGCGGCGACGAAGTCGTCCCACTGCCAGGTGTCGCCGTTCTTGACGCCCTCCTGCCACATCGAGGGCACCGAGCGGCCGAGGTCGCGCACCGTCAGCACCGCCTCGACCCGCGCCGGAGCGAGGTCGGCGACGATCTGCTCGATCCGGGCCGCGGGGGTCGTGGCCAGGAACTCCATCGACACGATCGCGGTGCCCGGCCACGCCGCGACCTGGGCGCGCAGCCGGTCCCAGGCGCCGACCGCGTCGAGGGGCACCTCACCGTCGCGACGGTGCCCGCGGACGTCGATCACGGCGAGCACCTGCTGCGGCCAGCCCTCCCCGGGGAAGGTGAAGCCCTGCGCCGCGAGCGCGTCGCGGTTCTCCGCCAGGGTGCGCTGGAGGAACGAGGTGCCGGACTTCATGCACCCGACGTGCAGGACGACGCGCTCGGCCACGGTGAGCGGCTACTGCGGGAGCTGCCGCTTGGCGCGACGCCGCAGCAACGGCACCAGCGACTGCTCCAGCCGGGTCACCTGCTCGGCCAGGGGACGCTCGAGCGCGGTGTTCTCGTCGGCGGCCTCGATCACTCCGGCGAGCCGGTCCTCCAGGTCGCGTACGTCGGCCAGACCGATCCCGATGGCGACCCGGCGGGCGAGCTGGACCGGCGGCAGCGTGCGCAGCGGGCCGTGCGGCAGGCTCGGACTCACAAGGTGGCCCTGCGGTACTTCGTGAGCGCCCGGCCGGTGACCACGCGGTTGGAGGCGCCGGCCGGCAGCAACAGCTCGGTGACCACGTCGGTCAGCTCGGCGACGCGCAGGTGCAGGGTCCGTGACTGGGCGACCTGGTGCTCGAGCTCGGCGATCCGGGCCCGCAGCTCGTCGTGGCGACGGTCGACGTGCTGGGCGGTGACCCTGCGCACCACGCCCTTGCCGAAGGCCGCGATCCGCGAGCCCTCCTCGGGGCCGGGGGCGGCGGCGTCGCGCTCACGGGTCCGCTCGCGCACCAGCAGGAGCAGCCGGACGATCGTCTCCAGGGCGGTGTCGAGCAGCTCGTGGTCGGCGGCGTCGCCCGG
>JBDSLK010000139.1:0-10255 GCA_039916425.1 Nocardioides sp. | reverse complement strand
GTTTGACGACGCAAATGCGCAATCTCGCTGCTCGCACTGCACGACTTGCTAGCGTTGGGCGATGATCAGCACAGCGCCGACGGCGGCCGCACCGACCACCGTGCGGGCGGCTCGACTGGCGGCGATCCTGGACGCACTGTCGGACCGCGGCGAGCGGTCGGTGGCCGCGCTGGCGCAGGACCTCGGCGTGTCGGCGTCGACATTGCGTCGCGACCTGGCGCTGCTGGAGGCGCAAGACCTGCTGACCCGCATCCATGGGGGAGCGCTCGACGCGCGGCAGTCGAGGCACGAGCTGCCGGTTCGCTACCGCGACGGGCAGGCAGACGACGAGAAGGCCGCGATCGCTCAGGCGGTTGCTGCGATGGTGCCGCCGGGCTCTCACGTGGTGGGCCTGACCGGTGGCACCACCACGACCGCCGTGGCGCGCGCGCTCGCGTCACGCGACGATCTGACCGTGGTGACGAACGCGGTCAACATCGCCAGTGAGCTGACCGTGCGCGCACGCGCGCGCGTGTTCATGGCTGGCGGATTCGTGCGGCCCCAGTCCTACGAGGTGGTCGGCCCCTCGGCGATCCAGGCGCTGTCCCGCGTGACCCTGGGGTACGCGTTCATCGGGGTCGACGGTCTCTCTGCGGTCGCGGGCCTGACCACCCACGACGAGATCGAGGCTCAGACCAACCTGGCCATGCTGCGACGCGCACACCGGGTTGTCGTGGTCGCGGACGGCCGGAAGGTGGGGCGACAGCTGATGGCGCAGATCGCACCTACGAGTGCTGCCCATGAGCTGATCACCACCCACAGCGCCGACCCCGACCACCTCGAGCAGCTACGCAGCGCTGGGGTCATGGTCACCGTGGTCCCCCATCCACGCTGACGCCCGCAGTGCACCATCGGCGCCTGTCGAGGTAGCGGTCTGAGGTCCGCAGCACGCATTGACAGCCCTCGACCTGGCGCTTACAGTACTGAACTGTACAGTTCACACAGAGAGCCGCATCAACGCGGCAGGCAACAATTCATCCCCAGGAGAAGCCATGACCGACGTCTTGATCGCCGGAGCCACGGGAATGCTTGGCAGCCGCGTCGCCCACCACCTCACCAACGAACCCGCGGTCCGTCAGGGCGGACAACTGAGTCTGCTCGTGCGACCCGGCTCGTTGGCCGACGAGGCGAAGCGGACCACCATCGAGGCCCTGGTGGCGGACGGAGCCGTGGTCGTCGACGGCGACCTCAACGACCACGACAGCCTGGTCCACGCCACGAAGAGCGTCGACGTCGTGATCAGCGCCGTGCAGGGCGGCAAGGACGTCCTCGTCGACGGTCAGGTTGCTCTGGCCCGCGCCTCGCAGCACAACGGCGTACGCCGGCTCGTGGCCTCCGACTTCGCCATCGACCTGTTCAAGGCCCCCGCCGCTGCCCCGATGTTCGCGACCCGTCGAGAGGCCGCCGAGATCCTCGACGGGCTCGACCTCGAGGTCCTGCACATCCTGACCGGAGGATTTCTCGACCTGATGCTCAACCCGGGCTACCCGGGCTTCGTGGACGCCGAACGCTCCAGCGTCACCTACTGGGGAGACGGCACCGAACCGTTCGACATGACCACCGTCGAGGACACCGCGCGGCTGACTGCCCGACTGGCCCTGGACGACACCGCCACCGCGACGACCACCGGCGGAGTCCACCAGTTCTCAGCGACCACGACCACGATGCAGCAGATCGCCGACGAGCTCGAGCAGACCACCGGGCGAACCTTCACCCGGCACAGCCTGGGCTCCCTCGATGACCTGCGAACCGCGATCGAGCACGAGCAGGACCCGTACGCCGCGATGGGGCTCTGGTACCAGCTCGCGATCGCCACCACCCCGCCCTTCGACGCCGCCGACAACGCCCGGTACGCCGACATCGAGCTGACCACGCTCCGCGACCACATCAGGTCGTCGTACCGCTGACACCCGCACCGAGACCACCGTCCAGTACCCGGCTAGGGAACACCTCACTGAGAGGCACATCGAATGACAGAGCTGAGCAAGAGCAACGGTGTGGAGCTCCTCAAGCCCGGAGGTGGATACGCGCTCGGGCCAGCCGACGCGCCGGCATGGTGGGGAGTAGGCACCTACTGGCGCCTGCTCTCGACCAGCGAGAGCTCCTCAGGTCGCTCGAGCACGTTCGATGAGCTCGTCCCGCCCGGGGTGGTCGCTCCGCCGCACGTCCACGAGGACGAGGAAGAGGCCTTCTTCGTCCTCGAAGGCGACCTGGTGTTCTGGCTGGGCGAGGACGAGATCGAAGCACCGCCCGGCACCTACATCTACATCCCGCCAGGTGTCCGCCACGGCTTCCGCTGCGACTCACCGGTCGGCCGGGTCTACAACACCTTGGCCCCCGGCGGCTTCGACGAGTTCCTCAAGGGACACGCCACGAGGGCACCTCGCGTCGAGATGCCTCCGCCCGGCGTGAGCGCGATCGACGTCTGGCGCGAACTCGACAAGCAGCGGCCACGGGCGCCCTGGGAGTCCGAGGGGTTCGACCTCTCCGAGGAGATGCGCATGTGAGCAGACGCGAGTAGTCGAACCCCCTGGGGTGGATGGCGACAACGATGCCGACGACGTGTTCCGCATCAGCGGATGTCGGCGTCATCTCGGGGCCAGGCTCGGCTTGAGGTCCGTCTCGCACCACTCCCGGAATGTGGTGGGGCTGCTTGCCTCGGGGGTGCGCTGCACAGTCTGGTCCAGGCCGTCGGCTTTCGCGATGGCCATGTCGAGCAGTGCGTTCGCCATCGCTCCTGACATCCCAATCGAGGTCATTCGTTCGTAGAAACCCTGACCGCTGACCTGGCGGAACGTGACTGCCTTGCCCAGCACGTCGCTGATGATCTCGGCCATGTTGTCGAAGGACAGGTCCGCCGGTCCGAGGATCGGGACCTCCCCGGTCCCGTCCCAGCTCTCGTCGGTCAGCACCCTCGCCGCGACCGCGGCGACGTCGTCGGTGGAGCACATCGGCATTGCGTAGTCCCCCGGGATGGGCGAGGTGAAGATCCCCCGGTCCTTGATGAGCTGAACCTGTCGTTTGATGTTGTCCATGAAGGACGGCATGGTCAGCGCTCGGTAGTCGACACCGGTCGCTTCGATCCGATCGTCCAAGGCGAGCGTGGCGGTCACGTTTCCCGCGCTCGCTGCCCGCGGGTTCCCGCGACCGAGGGCCGACACCCCGACCACGCGCCCGACCTTCCCGTCTGCCATGGCCTTGATCGCCGGCATCGAGAACCCGGTGTAGGCCTCTTCAACACTCGATGCGGTCGGGTTCGGGGGGACCACCCAAAAGAGCGCGCTGGCTCCGTCGAGCGCGGTGTCGAGTACGCCTGGGTCGCCGTGAGATCCCTCCACGAGATCGACGGCGCCGCGGATCGCATCGTCGAGTCGGGCCGCCGAGCGCACGATGAGACGGACGTCCTGTCCGACGGCGAGAAGGTTGCGGACCACGCGCGATCCGATGGCGCCGGTCGGTGCAGTGATCACGATCATGGTGTCTCCCTCGCTGATTGAATCCCGTGTCCACCTCGGAGGCGAGGCGCCGGCACCAGTGTCACTGCGACTCGTGCGCTGAAGCCAATGACCTCGAACGCGCCGCGCGTCGACATGGACGACCTACGACGGGAGATCGCGGCCGACGCCCGCCGACGACCGGGACGCTCAGCCTCGGTCGGGGCCACCCTTCCGGCGCGGGACCTTGACGGGCTTGGGCAGCGTCGAGCTGCCACCGTGCAGCACGGTCATCAGCTGCGCCAGCTGAGCGTCCATCTTCTCGGTGCGCTGGAACGACGTCAGCGCCATCACCGGCTTGAACCGCTGCCGCGCGATGGCCTTGGCGTAGGTGAACTCGCGCAGACCATCGGGACCGTGGATGCGCCCGAAACCTGAGTCACCCACTCCCCCGAACGGCAGCGAGGGGATTGCGGCGAAGGCGATGATGCCGTTGACCGAGGTCATGCCAGAGCGGATCTTCTCGGCGATCTCCATGCCGCGGGACTTGGAGAACACCGTCGAGCCCAGGCCGTACCTCGTGGCGTTGGTGAGCTCGATCGCCTCCTCCATCGTGGCCACCTTCCGGACGGTCACGGTGGGACCGAAGGTCTCCTCGGTCACCGCCAGGGAGTCCTCGGGCACGTCGACCAGGATCGTCGGCTGCACGTAACGCTCCCCCACGGCGTCGACTCCGCCGAGCAGGGCGCGGCCGCCCTTGGCGATGGCGTCGGAGATGTGGGAGCGGATGACGTCGAGCTGGCTGGGCATCGTGATCGGGCCGAGCTGCGAGCCCGGTGAGGAGTCGGCGCGGACGTCCTTGGCCTTCGCGACCAGGGCAGTGACGAACTCGTCGTACACGCGCTCGTGGACGTAGACCCGCTCCACGCCGATGCAGGTCTGACCGGCGTTGGAGCAGGCCCCCCACAGCGCGGCATCGGCCGCGGCGTCGACGTCGGCGTCCTTGTCGACGATCACGGCGTCCTTGCCACCGGCCTCGATGATGACCGGGGTCAAGGTCTCGGCGCAGGCCGCCATTACTCGCTTCCCGGTGTTGGTGGAGCCGGTGAAGGCGACCTTGTCGACGCTGGCTCGACACAGGGCCGCGCCGGTCTCGCCGAGACCGGTGACGACCGTGAAGACGGGCCGCCCGACCGACTCCTGGAACGTGCGGGCCAGCCACGCCCCCACGCCGGGGGTGTACTCGGAGGGCTTGAACACCACCGCGTTGCCGGCGGCCAGGGCGTAGACGATGGAGCCCATCGGCGTGAAGACGGGGTAGTTCCACGGCCCGATGACCCCTACGACACCCAGGGGGCGGTACTCCACGCTGGCTGCCTGGTTGGCCATCAGCAGGCCCGAGGAGACCTTGCGACGCTTGAGGTGCTTCTCGGCGTGACCCGCGGCCCAGGCGATGTGGTCGATGGCGAGCGAAGCCTCGAGCATCGCGTCGCCGTGCGGCTTGCCGGTCTCGGAGTGCACGACGTCGGCCAGCTGGGCCAGGCGTCGGGTCATCGCGCCCTTCCAGATGGTCAGGTGCTCCTTGCGAGCATCGAAGCTCAGGGCAGCCCACCAAGCGGCGTGCTCGCGCGCGGCGCTGACCGCCGCGGTGACCTCCTCGGCGGAGTGGATCGGGTAGGTGCCGACAACATCGCCCGTGATCGGGCTGAGCGAGTCGAAGGTGTGCTCGGCTCGCGGCGCCATCCCGTCCGGCGTGGGCGTCACGAACTCCGCGGGGCTCTGGTCCGTCAGCGTCATCGAGCGCTCCTGATTTCTGCGGCCGCCTTCTCGGCGACCATGATGGTGGGTGCGTTGGTGTTCCCGCGGGGCACGGCGGGCATGACGGAGGCGTCGACCACCCGCAGGCCCTGGACGCCGCGAACCCGCAACGAGGCGTCGACCACGGCGTCCTCGCCCGAACCCATCGCGCAGGTCGAGGTGGGGTGGTAGAGCGTCTGGGTCCAGGTGCGGATGTGCTCGAGCAGGTCCTCGTCGGTCGGATCCGCCGGAAGGTTCCACGGCCGCTCGAGGTAGTGGGCCAGCGCTCCTTGCGTGCAGATGTCCCAGGTCGTCCGGGTCCCGGAGAGCAGGGCGTCGAGGTCGGTCTGGTCCTCCAGGTAGGCCGCGTCGATGGCCGGGTGCCAGCTCGGGTCGGTCGAGCGGAGCCGGATCGAGCCTCGGCTGGCCACCGAGACCAGCGTCGGGGCCGCGGAGAACATCCGGGCGGTGGGCTCGTGCAGGCCGTTGTCGTAGAACCCGGATGGCGCGACGTGCACCTGGAGGTCCGGGGCTGGAAGCCCTTCGCGGGTGGAGAAGAACATCCCGCCCTCCCCGATGTTGGACGACAGCGGGCCGGTGCCGCGGACCTTCCACTGCACGAGGTTCTTGAGGTTGGACATCTCCGCGAGATCGGTGGTGTTGCGGGTGTACCAGATGAGGGGCAGCGCGGGGTGGTCCTGCAGGTTGGACCCGACGCCGGCCAGGTCGACGCGGCTCTCCACGCCGACCTCCCGCAGGTGGTTGGCCGGCCCGATCCCGGACAGCATGAGGAGCTGTGGACTGTTGATGGCGCCGCCGCTGAGGATCACTTCGCGGCGCGCGTGGACGGTGTGCTCGGAGCCACCCTGCCGGAAGGTCACGCCGCTCGCCCGCTCGCCGCTGAGCTCGACGCGCGAGGCCATGGCCCCGGTGGTCACCGTGAGGTTGGCACGCCCACGCGCCGGGGCGAGGTAGGCGTCGTTGGTCGACCAGCGCTTCCCGCGCTTGCAGGTGACCTGGTACTGCCCGGCACCTACCTGGGACTCACCGTTGAAGTCGTCGGTGCGCTTGTGGCCAGCGCTCACCGCGCTCTCCACGAAGGCCGCACTCAGCTCGTGGGTGTAGCTGCGGTCCTCGACGTGCAGTGGTCCGCCGCTGGCGTGGAAGCGCCCGGCGAGGCGGGTGTTGTCCTCGGACTTGAGGAACCACGGCAGGACGTCGTCGTACCCCCAGCCCTCGGCTCCGTACTGGTCGCGCCAGGAGTCGTAGTCGGCGCGGGCACCGCGGATGTAGATCATCGCGTTCATCGACGAACACCCGCCGAGGGCCTTCATCCGCGGCCAGTGCGCCCGCTTGCCGTGCAGCTGCTTCTGCTCGGTGGTGGAGTAGTTCCAGTCCCACTTGGTCTTGAACAACGTGGGGAACGCCGCGGGGATGGCGACCTCGTCGGCTCCTTCTGTCTCGCCCCCGGCCTCGAGGAGCAGGACGGTGACCCAGGGGTCCTCGCTCAGCCTGGCTGCCAACACAGCCCCGGCACTGCCGGCGCCGACTATCACGTAGTCAAAGGTGTCCTGGGTCACGCCTGCGAACCTACTCTCCGGTACCGCGACACCCCCCACGACCAGGTCCGTTGGGGCCAGGGGACCGAGGCCAGGCCACCGTCCTGGTCATCGGGCGGCTCCACGGAGTGAGTCTGCCCCCGCGATCGGGCCACCCCACCGCCTCTGGGTCTCAGCATGTTGCCGTTCGAGTCCGCGCAGGCGGGTCCACCACCGAGGTCAGAACCCGCCGCGTTTCGGACCTCGGCTTCTTCTAGGACCACCGTGCCATGTGGGAGTCGGGTCGAACGGTGCTTACGCCAGGGGGTAGGTGACCGCGACGTCGAGGACCCAGGTGATGCCGAACTGGTCGGTGACCATGCCGTAGAGCGGTGAGAACCCGGCGGGCGCGAGGGGCGCTTTGACGGTCCCATGGGCGCTGAGCCTCTCCCAGTAGGCGGCGATCTCGTCGGCGTCAGTGCCTCGGACCGAGACGAAGTAGGAGATCTCGCCGAGGTCGAAGTCCGTCGCCGCAGGCACGTCGTAGGCCATCACGTGGAACCCGCCCTCGGAGACGACCTCGCCCCACATGACCTGGTCAGCCTCGTCCGGGCTCTGCACGTGGTCGGCGTCGGCGTAGGTGACGGCGACCAGGTTCCGCCGAAGACGGACTGGTAGAACTCCAGCGCCGAGGCCGTCGCGCGGACCAGGCCCGGCCGGGTTCCCCACACCGGGGAGATCATCGCCCCGCCGACGGGCCGACTCCACCGCTGACCGCGCCCCACACCCCTGCCGCCGACCGGCGGCATGGGGAGAGGAAGATGGTCTCCATGGGACGTGTCGTGGTGACCGGTGGCGCCGGCAAGCTGGGCCGGGCGTGCGTGGCCGACCTGGCCGAGCACGGCTGGGACGTGGTGGTCTTCGACCGGGCGGCACCGCCGGCGGACCTGCTCGAGCACAGCGGGGCGGCGTACCTGCCCGTCGACCTCACCGACTACGGCCAGGTCCTCGACGCGATGCACGGTGTGGACGACCGCTACGACCACGTCGACGCGGTCGTCCACCTGGCAGCGATCCCGGCACCCGGCCTGGTGCCCGACCACACGACGTTCGACAACAACATGGGGTCGACGTACAACGTGTTCACCGCCGCCCGTCGCGCCGGCATCCCCCGGATCGTCTGGGCCTCCAGCGAAACCGTCCTCGGTCTTCCCTTCGACGTTCCGCCGCCCTACCTCCCGGTGGACGAGGACTACGAGCCGCGCCCGGAGTCGACCTACTCGCTGGTGAAGACGCTCGAAGAGCGGATGGCAGCCCAGCTGTGCCGGTGGGACTCCTCGCTGACCATGGTCGGGTTGCGGTTCTCCAACGTCATGGAGCCGCAGGACTACGAGCAGTTCGCGTCCTACGACGCAGATCCCCAGCTGCGACGGTGGAACCTGTGGGGCTACATCGACGCGCGTGACGGCGCCCAAGCCGTCCGGCGGGGGCTGGGGTACGACGGCACCGGTGCCGAGGTCTTCATCATCGCCAACGCCGACACGGTGATGTCCCGCTCGAGCGCGTCGCTGGCCGCGGAGGTCTACCCCGGGGTGGAGATCCGCAGGGACCTCGGCGAGCACGAGACGCTCCTCTGCATCGACAAGGCCAGGCGTGTGCTGGGCTACGAGCCTCAGCACTCCTGGCGCGACGGCTGAGGCACCCCCGACCGGGACTCGACCGTCGCCACGAAGGGCGAGGTCGCCGCGCGCAGGAGGCCGGCGTACCCCACCCCGAACGCGAGCTCCTCCCCCACGCGCGCGGGGTGGTCGCCCAGGTCGACCACGAGGTGGTCGCTGCTCATCCCCAACACGCGTACGCCGGGTGGCGGGTGCAGTCCACCGGCGTCGACGTCCTGCTCACCCAAGGCCAGGATCCCCTGGCGGACCGAGCCGGTCCGGCCACGCTCGGGAGAGGCACCGAACGCCGACTGGGCTCGAGCACCCCAGGGTGCGGCCGGCTTGGTCTTGACCTCGATGAGCTCGGCCACCAAGGTGACCGCGTCCGTGCGCAGGCCGGCGATCGGCAGCCTGGTCAGCGGGTCGAGCCCGAGCAGGATGGACTCGCCGAGCCTGAGCTCGTCGACCCGACCGATGTCGTCGGTCCTCAGCGCCCAGCCGAGGCTCGACGAGTTGCCCCCCGAGACGACCGACAGCCGATGGCCGACGGCGGCCTCCACGTCCCCGACGAGGCGGGACAGCTCGTCCATCTGCGGCTGGTCCGGCACCACGCCGCTCTCGCAGGCCAGGTTGGTGCCGAGTCCGGCGAGGGTCAGGCACGGCAACGCCGCGACCGCGCGCGCGAGCGGCACCACGTCCGCGGCGAGCACGCCCTCGCGCAGGTCTCCGAGCTCCACCATCAGCACGACCGCGTGCGGGGTCCAGTGGCGCGCCGCGGCGCGCGAGAGTGCCTCGAGCACCACGAGCTCGGTGTTGAGACTCGTGGTGGCCACGCGAACGGCCGCCTCCACCTGGCTCGGCATCGGCGAGCGGATCAGGGTGAGCGGCGCCACGACCCCGGAGTCCACCAGCCGGGCGAGGTTCTCCACGCGCGAGTCGCCCAGGCCGCCGGCACCGCCGCGCAGCATGGCCCGGGCGACGCCGGGAGAACCGAGGGACGACTTGGTCACGCCCGTCACCCGGATGCCGCGAGGGGCGAGGAGCCCGACCAGCGTCCGGGTGTTGTCCTCGACGGCGTCGAGGTCGATCTCGAGACGCGGTGCCGTCATCGAGCGCTCGGGGCGAGCGACCCCCGGAGCGCGGGAAGGGCGTCGAGGACCATGTCGGCCAGGCGGTCGAGGGGACGGGTCAGCGCATCGGTGGCGGGCAGGCCGAGCTCGAGCTCGAGCTGGTCGATGGCCATCTCGATCTCGGCGTCGTCGCGCATGCCCTCGTGATTGACCGTGATGCCGACGACCTTGGTGTCAGCGAAACTCTCGATGAGCCGGACCTCGCGGGCCACGCTCGGCATCGCCACCATCGGGAAGTCGCCCAGGACGCGGCGCTTGGGCGCGTGCTGGACGATCACGCCGGCCGGGCGGCTGCCGCGCAGGATGTGGGCGGAGGTCAGGTACGCCGGGTGGCTCAAGGCGCCCTGGCCCTCCACGACGATGACGTCGGGGTCCTCGCCCTCGAAGGCGGCGACGACCTGGTTCTCGACCTCGCCCGAGCAGAACTGCGGGACGAGCGCGTCCAGGGCGACGCCGTACTTGCCGCCCTGCATGATCGTCGTCTGGCCGGTGCCGACCATGACCGCCTTGACGCCGCGGTCGTTCAGGGCCTTGACGAGCAGGGTCGCGGTGGTGCGCTTGCCGACGGCACCATCGGTGCCGAGCACGGCGATCCGCGGGCAGGTGACGTCGAAGATGCGACCCGAGAAGAGCTTGAGGTCCTTCTTGTCCTTGGGGCG
>JBDSLK010000138.1:0-12373 GCA_039916425.1 Nocardioides sp. | reverse complement strand
CTCGAGCCCGCCCAGCGCGGCAGACAGCGCCACCTGGGCCCCGAGCCGCGCGCCGAGGTCGAGCACCGCGCGTTGCTGCTTCTCCGGCTGCGCCCGCCAGGCGAGGTCGAGGTCGGCGTCGGAGGTGCCGCGCGCGGTGTGGAGCAGGAGCACCAGGATCTGGGCCGTTCGTCCCGGCACTTGGCACGGGTAGTGGGCGATCGGCTGCTCGAAGCACTCCTCGGTGAACGCGGCGTACACCTCCTCGGGGCTCACCGTCGGACCGGGCCACAGGGCGTGGACGTCGACGTAGCCCCAGTCCTCGTGCCACCAGTTGGCCGCGTGGGCGAAGGCCGAGCCGGTCTCCAGGTGCGACGAAGGGGTCCAGCCGTGGTCGCGCAGGGCGGCCTCGAGGCGGTTGAAGTGCCCGGGACGGACCAGCACGTCGACGTCGCTGCTCTGCCGTCCCTCGGGACGCAGCCCCGGCATCACCGCCGGGCCCTTGAGGTGGAGCAGGGAGACTCCGGCCTGCTCGGCAATCCGCTGGACCGCGGCGTGCGCGAGGTGGACCCGTGCCACGTGGGGGATGGTCGTGGTCACGGGCTCGGGGTGGGCGGCGTGCCCGGCTTCCTCGGCCATGGGGCAATCCTGCCACCGTGGCGGGCCTGCTCACGTAGACTCGGCTATCGTGACGTTTCTCGACTTCCTCCGCCTGACGCGCGTCAACTTCCTGGTGATCCTGGCCGCCGTGACGGTGGGGGTGCTCGCGATGTTCCTCTACACGCTGCGGCAGCCGGTCGTCTACACCGCCACGTCCCAGGGGTACGTCGTCGTCGGCACCGCTGCCACCGCCGGCGAGCTGATCACCACCATGGACCTGCAGCAGCAGAAGGCGGAGAGCTACGTCACCCTGATCTCCGACCGGCGGGTGGCCGACCTGGTCGCCCAGAGCCTCAACCAGGACGGGGCGCCCGAGGCCATCGCGGGGTCCCTGTCTGCCAGCGTCGCGCCCAACAGCGGCCTGCTGGCCGTCTCCGCCACGGCGGGTTCGCCGGAGGCAGCCCGCGACTTGGCCAATGCCGCGGTCGTGGCCCTCGGCGAGGTCGCCCACGACGTCGAGAACGCTGGCCTGGCCGAGGGCCAGCAGGAGGTCGACCTGGTGTCGATCGTGCCCGGGGAGGAGGCACTGCTGCCAGGAGCGCCCTCGTCTCCCGACTACCAGCGCAACCTGCTCGCGGGCGCCGCCGGTGGTCTCCTGCTCGGCTACGCCATCGCCCTGCTGCGCCGCTCCGTCGACCGCAAGGTCCGCAACGTCGGCAACGTCGAGGAGGCCGGCGTCGGCTCGGTGGTCGGCATCATCCCGGTGGCTGATCCGCTCTCCAAGAGCAACCGCGGCGTCAGCGAGGACCTCGGTGTGGTCGCCGAGGCCTTCCGGCAGCTGCGCACCAACCTGCGCTTCGTCGACGTCGACCATCCTCCGCGGAGCATCGTCGTCACCAGCGCCAACGCCGGCGAGGGCAAGTCGACGGTCTCGGCCAACCTGGCCCGGATGATGGCAGCGGCGGGTCAGCCGACCCTGCTCATCGACGCCGACCTGCGGCGACCGAGCCTGGCCAGCACCTTCGACCTCGACCCCGTCGTCGGCCTGACCCAGGTGCTGGTCGGTGACCTCGCGGTCGCCGACGTCCTGCAGGAGACCCGCACGCCGAACCTCCAGGTGGTCACCGCCGGGCGGATCCCGCCCAACCCCAGCGAGCTGCTGGGCTCCCAGCGGATGCACTCGCTGGTCGAGGAGCTCACCAAGGAGTTCATCGTGATCCTCGACGCACCGCCGCTGCTCCCGGTGACCGACGCGGGCCTGCTGACCGCCACGTGCGACGGCGCTCTGCTGGTGGTCGCCGTCGGCAAGACCCACGTCGAGCAGGTGGAGCTCTGCGGCAAGGTGCTCGGCCGGGTCGGCGGCCGGCTGCTGGGCTGCGTCCTCAACCTGGCGCCCAGACGCGGCCTCGGCGCG
This sequence comes from Nocardioides sp., assembly GCA_039916425.1. Classification (GTDB taxonomy): domain Bacteria; phylum Actinomycetota; class Actinomycetes; order Propionibacteriales; family Nocardioidaceae; genus Nocardioides. Next base: position 10,380 of record JBDSLK010000138.1, on the reverse strand, counting down.
GTCGTCTACGGCTACGGTGGCGGCAAGATCGAGCAGGGCTACGGCGACACCAGCCCGGTCGTGCCCGCCCAACCGCCTGAGCGTCACGGCGCTGGACGCGTCGCGAAGAGCGCGTCAGCGGACCCGAGCTCGGCCGAGTCGGGTTCCTCGGAAGCGGTCAGCTGGTGAGGAGCCGCTACGTCGTGGCGTGGGTGGCGCTCTTCGTCGTCCTGAACGCGGCGATGGTGTGGTATCTCCGTGACCGGATGTCGCGTCCACCCGAGACAGCACCGCCTGCCGGTGAGCCGCCCACGCCCCGGGCCGTCGCGACCAGCGATCCGCAGTTGCGCGGTCCGGTCTTCCTGAGCGGGGCGCCCGACGGCGCCGTGCTTCGACTGACGCGCGGGGACTGCCAGGGCGGCGGCCCCCAGGTCGCGGGCTGGATCGCGGCGCCCGGTGGTGCGCCGGCGGCGATCAAGCTCCCGCCGGTGAGCGAGGTCGCCGGGGTCGGTCGATCCGGTGACTCGTGGTGGGTCATCGGGGCAGACGCCGAGTGTGCCATGAAGGCCTGGGCGAGCGACGACCTGGCGGGTGCCGCCTGGTCCGAGGCCGCGATCCCCGCCGACGCGTGGTACCTCGACCCGCAGGACGGTACCCGGGTGTTCTCGCCCCGCGGCCGGGTGGCCGCGCCGAACTCTTGCTCGGCCATCTGGATCCAGGCGGTCGGCACGCAGATCTACCTGGTCTGTGACGACGGGCGGGGGCTGGTCGCGGAGCGAGGCGCCGGACAGTTCACAGCCCTGCCGCAGAGCGCCGCCGTCGTGGCCCTGGCAGCCGACACCCGGGGGCGGATCGGTCAGCTGATGAGCGGCCCCAGCTGCCTGGCACTGGTGCGAACGATCGCGCGGCAGAAGATCGCCGACCAGCACTGTTTCGACTCGGGCAAGGCGCCGCTCGGCATCGCCTGGGTGGGCGACGACCTGGTCGCCCAGATCGGCTTCGACCTGATGACCAACGCCGGCGGGATCTGGATCCCGCGCTCCTGAGCCCGCCCGCGGATCAGTAGGCCCCGCGGGCCGCGACCACCGCCGACACGGTCTTCAGCAGGATCACCAGGTCCTGCACCATCGACCAGTTGTCGACGTAGTAGAGGTCGAGCCGGACCGTGTCGTCCCACGACAGGTTCGAGCGGCCCGAGATCTGCCACAGCCCCGTCAGGCCGGGCCGCACGGCGAGGCGGCGCTGGGCGTCGAAGTCGTAGTGGACGACCTCCGAGGGCAGCGGTGGCCGAGGACCGACCAGGCTCATGTCGCCGCGGAGCACATTGACCAGCTGCGGCAGCTCATCGATGGAGTAGCGGCGCAGCCAGCGGCCCGGTGTGGTGACCCGGGGGTCCACCCGCATCTTGAACAGCACCTCGTTGTCGGTGTCGCCTCCCAGTGCGGGGCGGATCGTCTCGGCGCCCGTGACCATGGTCCGGAACTTCAGGCACTCGAAGGTCGTGCCGTCGCGGCCGACCCGGGTCTGCCGGAAGACGACCGGTCCACCGTCGTGGGCCTTGATCCGCAGCGCCGCCCACAGCCAGAGGGGGGAGGACAGCACGATGGTCAGCAGCGACCCGAGGATGTCGAAGGCGCGTTTGGCCCAGTGGGCGGCGTCCTGGCCGCGTGGGTGGCCGATGTAGACGAGCGGGAGTCCCGCGATGGGACGGATCTCGACCCGGCCGGCCGAGACGTCCGTCAGGCTCGGGGCGACCGCGATCTGCAGGTTGCGGTAGCCCTCCAGCGCCCACGCGGTCTGCCGGAGGTTGCTGTCGTGGGCGAAGGCACCTTCAGCGATCAGCAGTGTGTCGACGTGCAGGTCGGCCACGATGGAGACCAGATCGGAGGTGCGGCCCAGGATCGGGATGCCGGTGCGGGTCTCGGGGAAGGGGTGGTCGTTGGCCGTGACGCAGCCGATCGTCGAGTAGCCCAACCACGACTCACGCTTGAGCACGTCGGCGACCCGCTCGACGTGCCGGGGTGCGCCGGCGATCAGCACGCGGCGTGCCAGGCGGCCCCGCGTACGCAGTTGCTGGATGATCCGGCGCACGGCGTAGCGACCGAGCAGCAGGAGCGGCAGGCCGAGGGCGAAGAGCAGCACGTAGAAGCCGCGGGAGAGTGGGAAGCGGGCCAGGTAACAGCCGATCCCCACCAGGGCCGCGGCCGCGAGCGTCGCGGTGAAGACCCGGCGGTACTCGTCGGCGCCGGCGGCGAAGTAGGTCTCGTCGTAGGACCCGGTGGTCCAGAGGGCGACCAGCCAGCCCACCACGATGAAGACGCTGGCCGCGCTGACGTTCTCGGGGATGTCGCCGACCGCCTCGAACATGGGCAGCGTGTTGCGGCCCACGGCGGCGACCAAGGTCACGACAGTGATGAGGAACAGGTCCGTCAGGGCCGAGAGGACCACCAACAGCGAGGGCGGGCGGACGCGTCGGCGCGCCTTGGAAGCCTGCGCAGGTGCCAGCATCTTCGACATCGAGGAACCCCTTGCCTCCCCCCGTTGGCCGTGGGCCTAGGGCCCGAGCCTATCGCCCGGGCCCGGCCCGAACGGGGGATCGGTGGAATCCCGGCCGCCCCGTTCCACGAGCTCCGCGACCTCGGCCTGCAGCCGGGCCGCGAAGGGCGCGACCGTGAAGCGTGCGGCCTGGGCGCGCAGGTCATCGGCCGACCAGGCGAGCCGGTCGGCCTCGGCGAGGGCGGCGCGGATCGCGTCGGGCTCGCTGCGGTCGAAGAAGACCCCCGTGCGACCTTCGACGATGGTGTCCAGGTAGCCCCCGGCCCGCAGTGCGACCGTGGGCTTGCCGAACGTCGCGGCCTCGAGGGGCGTCAGCCCGAAGTCCTCGATGCTCGGGGCAAGCAGCCGCGTGCAGTGGGCGTAGACCCAGCGCATCTGGGCGTCGGTCAGCCCCGAGAGCAGCCGCATCGTGGGTCCGAGCCTGCTGCGGAGCCGTTGCTCCTCCGGGCCGCGGCCGACGATCACCAACCGGTCCGCACGACCCGCGAACGCATCGACGACCTTGTCGACGTGCTTGTAGGGGAGCAGCCGGGAGACCACCAGGTGGTAGCCGTCGGTCCACTCCGCGAGCTCGGGCACCACCTCCCGGGGAGCCGCTGCGTCCATGCTGTGCGGGGCCGACACCACCTCGGAGTCCAGGCCGTACGTCGACCGGATCCGCTGCTGGACGACCCGGGAGATCGCGAGGTAGCGGTCGGCCCTCAGGGCAGCCCGCCGGTCCCACCGCACCAACGGACGCCGGAGCACGGCCAGACCGACGCCGGCCATCGACCGGTGCGCGGGGGACCCGAGGTAGTCGTCGGCCTGGTAGAGCCAGCGAGCCGGGGAGTAGCAGTAGACGAGGCTGCGTCCGCGGAGGTCGAAGCCGTGCGCCCAACCGCTGCTCGACACGACCGTGACGTCGGCGTCGACCCGCACCCGGCTCGCCACGGGTGCGAACAACGGCAGGGCGGCGCGGTGGTGACGACGCAGGGCACCGACCCGGTCGAGCGGCGAGGTCACGATGCGGGCGTCCCGGAACTCCGGATAGGTGCCCTCGGGGTCGTAGAGCGTGGTGTGGATGGTGGCGTCGGGGAAGGCCTCGAGCATGCTCAGCACCACGCGCTCGGCCCCCCCGCGCTGGGTCAGGTAGTCGTGGGCGATCGCCACGGTCGGTCGGGTCATCGGGTCAGATCCGTCCGGTCGTGCGGCCGGCCCGGTAGCCCGCGACGGACGAGCCCTCGACGAGCAGGGCCACGGCCTTCTCGCCGGCCCAGCCAGGCAGCACACCGGCGCCGTGTTCGGCCCAGGCCCCGAGCCGCGGCACGGTGCGCTCGTCGGCGACGCGGGACGTGGCTCGCACCAGGGCACCCCAGACGCCGCCCGCCCGGGGCGGCGGGGGTAACAGCCGGGGCAGGTCACCGTCGCCCGCGTGCAGCGCCTCGAAGGTGCGCCGCGCGGCGCCGGAGTAGTAGGCGCGCAGGGCCCGGTCGGCGGCGGTCGATGCCGCGGCGTGGTGGACCACTTCGACGTCCGGCTCGACCCGGATGGGGACGCCCAGCCGGTGGAGACGATACCCCCAGTCGACGTCCTCCCACCCGTAGGCGCGATAGCGCAGGTCGTAGGGGCCGACGCGCTCCCAGGTGGCCGCCGTCACCGAGGCATTGCCTGCCCAGTAGCGCCACGTCTGGTTTGCCGCGGCGTCGTAGGCACCGCGGCGCAACCGTTCGTCGGCGCGGCTGCCGTAGACGCGGGCGTAGGTGCCGGGCACGAACACGTTGCGGTAGATCCCGACCACACCGACCCGGTGCGGCGCCGCCTCGTGATGGGCGGCGTGCCGGGCCAAGTGGTCGTCGGCGAGCTCGAGGTCGTCGTCGCAGCGCAGCAGGACGTCGCCGGTGGCGGCCGCGAAGCCGGTGTTGAGGGCCACAGAGCGGCCGCGGTTCTCCGGCAGCACGATCACGCGCACCGGCAGGTCGCGGGCCACCCGGGCCAGCACCCGCTCGCTGTCGTCGACGTCACCGTCGACGACGACCAGGGCCTCCCAGTCCGGGTGCGTCTGCCGGGACAGCGAGCCCATCAGCAGCGGCAGGCGTGCCGCACCTCCCCGGCTGGGGACGACGACGGAGACCCGGGTCACGGTGCATTCTCCGCGACCGGGAGACCGAGGCTCTGTAGCAGCGCCGCCACCCGCGCCCGTCCGGCGGCGGGGGAGTACTCCGCCTCCCAGCGGGCCCGGGCGCGGTCGACAACCGGTCCGGGATCGGCGGCGAGGGCCTCGGCGATCACCCGCGCCAGGGCGGCCGGGTCACCCGCCGGTGCCACCCAGGGATGCTCCGGGCCGGCCACCTCGGTCAGTGCGCCGGCGTCGCTGATCACGCACGGCACGCCGGCCGCCATGGCCTCCGCGACCCCGAGACCGAAGGGCTCGGGCCACACGCTGGGGAAGACCGCCAGGTCCACGTCGGCGAAGAACTCGTCCCGCTGGATCCAGCCCCGCGCGTCGACCTGAGCGGCCACCCGGGCCAGGGCCGCGTCGACCGCGGTGCTCTGGCTGGCCGGCACGAAACGGGAGTCGCCGGCCACGAGCAGCCGGATCCCGGAGTGGGACGAGGACAAGAGCCCCACCGAGTCTGCCAGCACGTCCAGGCCCTTGTCCTGCGAGAGACGGCCGAGGAACCCGATGGTCGTGGCGCCGGCGTCGGGCAGCCGTCGGGAGACGCTGGCGTCGCCCGTCCAGTTGGCGATCACCCGGGTGCCCCTCAGTCGGCTGGCCATGACCGCGGAGGGGACGACGACCGCCATCGCCCGTCGTCTGGCGACGGCGTACAAGGTCCGCTGGAGGCGCGTCGCCGGCAGCTGGTGGAGATGGACGATGCGGCGCGGCCGCCCGGCGGTGGCCAGAGCCGGCACCAGGCCGTGGCACCACAGCAGCCCGCTCCGGCCTCGGTCCCAACGCCGGAGACCGCGGGCGTAGGCGAGACGGTCGGCACCCGGGATGCCCACGGTGTCGAAGCCGGCTCGCCGCGCGTACGTGAGGGTGTCGTCCGGCTCGTCCGGGGCGACCACCGTCACCGGGAGTCCGAGATCGCGCGCGGCCTCCGCCGAGCGCATCAACATCTCCTCACCGCCACTCATCAACCCCTGGTTGGCGGCCAGCGACAGGTGACTCATGGCGCCGTCGCCGCGTCGCGGTCCCTCGCGGGCACCGGTGCCCGCCCGGGAGTGAGCGCCGTGCTCATCGCGAAGCCGAGCACCACGGCCGTCGGCAGGTCGAGCAGCACCTCGCCGAGGGACACCCCCATCACCAGCACCGCAATGATGCCGGTCTGCATCCAGGTCCGTTCGGTGATGCCGCGGGCGCCGCGGTCGGCGCGGTTGAGGTAGGCGAAGCAGGCGGCCAGCAGCGCGACCACGAGCCCCAGGGTGACCCAACCGCCCTCCTGGCGCACGGCGAGGTAGGAGTTGTGGAAGAAGAACGGCTGGTCGCTGATCAGCACCTGCGCGGTGCCGGGGCCGTGGCCGTACCAGGGAGCGGAGTCGATCAGGACGGCCTCCTGCTCGATGATCCGGTCGCGCAGCGCGTCGCTGCCGGTCCGGTCCGCGAAGGGCCCCAGCAGGCGGAGGTCCGGCGGGAGTTGGTCGACGACCCAGACCAGGCCCACCACCAGGAGCCCACCGCCGAACAGGCGCAACCGGCGGCCGAGGAGCAGCCACACCAACCCGAAGATCAGCGCGAGCAGCCCGGTGCGCGAGAATGTGATCAGGACCCCGGCGGCCACGGCGATGAGCAGCACCCGGCGCAGCCACGTCTTGTGGACGTGGGGCACGGACACCGCACCCAGCGTGACGAGCAGCAAGGCGGCTACGTTGGGGTCGGCGAAGACACCGGTAAGGCGCCCCGGGTAGGTGCTGGTGGGTAGGGTCGCACCGCCGTAGGCGACGGCCACCGCCAGCGAGATTGCCAGCCCGCGGGCTGCCGACAGCAGGGACACCCGGCCCGAGGCCAGGCACAGGGCGACGCCGACGTAGCCAACGAGGTGGATCAGGCGTCGGCTGGCGTCGAGGCCGTTGAGCTGGGCCGAGACGGCCAGGAACGCCAGCAGCGCGACCAGCAGGCCGCCGAACCACCAGGGAACGCGCGGCCCGACCCGGGGGGTGCGGAAGGCGCACAGCCCGATGATCGCGAGGGCGGCGAGCTCGTTGAGCGGCAGGCCAATGCCAGGGAGAGTCAGGCCGGCGAGGGGCAGGGCGCCGAACAGGGCGAAGTCGCTGATCCGGGTCTCGCGGTCGGCCCGCTCACCCGAGGTCTCCTCGGGCTCGAGCTCCCACACGGTCTGGGTCTTCACGCTCGGCTCCCGTCGCCGTCGTACACCTCGCCGATCGTGGCACACATGGCGGCCACCGAGGGCCAGTCCGCCAGGATCGGCCGCTCCGCGAGCTCCCGGCCCTGGCGCAGCAGGGCGGCCGCCACCGCCTCGTGGTCGTCGGGGTCGGCCAGGCACCGGGCGGGCAGCATCTCGGGGTTGCTGCCGACCGGCGAGGCGACCACGCCGAGGCCGGCAGCGGCGGCGTCGAGGAGGGTGTAGGAGCAGTTCTCCCAGACCGACAGCATCGCGACGACATCGGCGTCGGCCAGGGCGGGTCCGGCGTCCACGAAGCCGGGGAACGACACCTGGTCGTCCAGCCGGAGCTCGTGGGAAAGGGTCCGCAGGGAGGCGTCGAGCTCGCCCACACCGGCCACGGCCAGGGTGGCCTCGGGGTGCCGGTCGGCGAGGAGGGCGAAGGACCGGAGCAGGTCCGGGATGCGCTTCTCCGGGGCGAGGCGGGCGAGCGAGAGGATCCGGAGCCCGGCCCGGGGCGGCGGCCCGGCCGGGGCCGGGTCGACCCCGTTGGGCACCACCCGGATCGGCACGGTCACGCCCCACTTCGACCGCATCGCGGCGGCGGTCGCCTGCGACACCGCGATCGCCGCGTCGACCCGCCGGAAGCGCTGCCGGTGCACCTGCGCCATCACCCGGGCCTTGCGGCCCGACCGGTGGTAGACCAGGTCGTCGGCGGCGATCCCGTGCTCGGTCGTGACCAGCCGCACCCCGCGCGGGGTGCCTACGGCGGCGACGATGTCGGCGTACGACAGGTGCGTATGGACCACCCGCGGGCGGACCTGCCTGATCACCCGTCGCAGGCTCCGCAGGGAACGAGTCACGCCGTGATCGGGTCCGAACGGCGCCACGTGCACCCGGGCGCCGCACGCCCGCAGGGCCGGTCCGAGCGGCCCGGGCGGGCACAGGAACGCCAAGTCCCACCCTGGGATGTCGGCCCCCGCAACATCGAGGGCGTGGCGCGCCACTCCCGCGATGTCGCTGACCGGGATCGCCCAGAGCGCCGTCGGCGTGGCGTGGTCGAGACTCAGAACCACTGCTCCAGCCGTTCGAGCGCGATCCAGAAGCCCTCGCCGTCGTTGACGTGACCCTGCCAGATCTCGGGGATGAACCCGGCGCCGGGACAGAACGCGGTGAGCTGCTGCGCCAGCAGCGCCCAGTCGACCTCGCCGTCGCCGACCTGGACCCCCTCGCCGTCGACGCCGGTCGCGTCGACGAGGTGGAGATGGTCGGCGTAGGGCGCCAGGTGGTCGATCGCCTCGGAGAAGGGCTGGCCGCGGAAGGTGGCGGCCAGCTTGGAGTGCGAGACGTCTAGGCACAGGCGCCGGTCGTACTTCGCCGCCCAGGCCGCGGTGTCCTCGGCCCCGACGAACAGGTTGCAGAAGAGCTGCCCGCCCATGTACCAGGGGAACGGCGGCAGCGTCTGTGCGCAGAGGCGGACGCCGGCGTCGTCGATCCGGTCGAGTCCGGCGGCCACCCGGGCGTACATCGCCGGCAGCTGGTCGGGTGTGACGTGGGCGGAGGCGGTGAAGCCGCCGAGGCTCGCGATCACCACCGGGTCGGGGATCTCGACCCCGCCGCCCCCGAAGTACGGCCGCATCGCCCGCGTCAGGTCGATGACGCGCTGGAGCTCGGCGATCGAGCGCTCCCAGTGGTCGTCGTCGTCGCTGGCCAGGTTGAGCAGGAAGTCGCCCGCGAAGAGGTCGGGGCTGTGGCAGGCGTAGGCCATCGGCAGCGGCGTCTCGTGGTCGGCGAACACCTCGGCCAGGTCGAGCTCGAGATCCTTGTAGGAGAAGTGGAACTCCAAGAAGTCGGGCGTGCAGTCGCGGGTCATCGAGGCGATGTCGTGGTAGCGGACCGGCAGGCCCCAGGGGCGGTCGAAGGAGTACTGACGGCCGCGTGGGGCGGCGTCTCCCAGGTCGGTGGCGTAGAAGAAGTCGCCGGGTTCGAGGACGCGCTGGGCGGTGCGCCCCACCAGGCGGTTCAGGGCGTTGGGCTGGAGGCCGCGACCAGGGCTCTTGATGTCGACGGCGTCGGGGGTGATCGTCTCGCCGGTCTCGATGCGGCGGGCGGCGATCAGGCTCTTGGCGAGGTTGACGCGGTTCATCATCTCGCCCGTGGACACCCCGCGAGGGGCGGCGGTGCCCAGCGCCGACTCGACCTCGCGGATCCGCGCCACCATGTCGGCGAACTCCTCGGGGAGCAGGCTGACCTTGTGGTCGTTGCCCTCCATGGTGCGGTCGACGGTGAAGTGCTTCTCGATGATCTTGGCGCCGAGGCCGACGGCGGCGATCGGCACGTGGAAGCCGCGCTCGTGCCCGGAGTAGCCCACCGGGCAGCGGCCGATCTCGGCCAGCCGCTGGAGGTAGCGCAGGTTCACGTCCTTGAACGGCGCGGGGTAGGTGGACTGGCAGTGCAGCAGCGCGAACGCCGCCCCGTGGCCACGGAGCAGGTCGACGGTCTCCCGGATCTCGCCCTCGGTCGACATCCCGGTCGAGACCACCAGCGGCACGCCCGCCGCGGCCATGTGGCTGAGCAGGGCGTGGTTGGTGAGGTCGGCCGAGGCCACCTTCAGTGCGGGCACGCCGTACGCCACGAGCTGGTCGACGCTCGGCTGGTCCCAGGCCGTGCACATCACCTCGATGCCGACGTCGCGGCAGTGGTCGAAGACCTCGAACAGCTGGTCGGCGGTCAGGTTGAAGCGGGAGAGCAGGTCCAGGGTGTACTGCGGGCCCAGGTCCTCACCGGCACTCGAGCCGGACGTCTGCCGGTAGAGAGCGTCCATATCGCGCAGCTGGAACTTCACCACGTCGGCACCGGACTCGGCCGACAGGTCGACCAGCCGCTTGGCGAGGTCGACCGAGCCGTTGTGGTTGATGCCGATCTCGCTGATCAGCAGGGCAGGCGAGTCCGCGTCGACGACGTGCCGGCCGACCCGGAGCTCGTCGCGGCGGTTGATCGCGATCGCGACGAGGTGGTGGCGCTCGTCGACCAGCGGGATCAGGTCGACGCCGGGCGCGAAGTGCGTCTCGATCCGGGCCGGGGCGGTGGTGACCGGCAGGCTGGTCACTGCGCGGTTGCCGACCTGGATCGCCGGGACCTGGACGTCGAGCTCGGCGTGGCTACTCACCCAGCGGCGGAAGTCACCATCGGACAGTGCCGCGTCGAGGTGGCCCTGGGCGTCGACGCAGAAGATCACCCGTGCCTTGTTGGCGGTGATCTTCTCCAGCGCGCGGATCACCGGGTCCTCGGAGTACACGACGTACGCCGTGAGGTTCCGCTCGATGATCATGGCTCTCCTCGCCCTCTCGGAGGCCCGATGCCCCAGCGGGACAACGCTACGGGGTCCGCAAGCGCCCTGCTGCCAGTTCGAGGTCCAGCGGGGTGTCGATGTCGATGCCCTCGTCCTCGTCCATCACGAACAGGTGGATGCGACCGCCTAAGCGGTTGTCCTGCGTGCGGTAGATCTCGGTCCGGGTCAGGT
>JBDSLK010000137.1:0-6276 GCA_039916425.1 Nocardioides sp. | reverse complement strand
GGCCCCGGGTGGTGCACAGAGGTGACAACAGGTTCTCGGTCAGGGACGCTCGACATTGTCGGTGGCCTCGGCCCAGAGCGCCTGCTCGTGCTTGCCCGCGTCCCTCTTCTTCTTCGCGAAGGCGGCGCCTGCGGCGCCCAGTAGGACCAGCAACAACTTCTTCACGGGACGCCTCTCGAGGAAGTGGGGAACGGCCGGGAGTCCGACCGGACGACCCTAGCAAGCCGCAGTGGTCTAGACCGCGAGTGCCCGTCTTGCGCATCAGGCTGCGCTGGTCGCGGTGGCGCCTAATCTTGCAGGACACCAATCCCCGAAGGCTGTGTCCTGTGATCATTCACAAGCCCACGTTTGTCGCGCTCGCGTTCGGGATCGGCTTCGTCGCGCTGCTGTCCGTCGTGCAGGACGCGCGGGCGGAGACCGTGATCAGCGACCTGGGCCAGTTGGCAGCTGTCACGACCGCCGCGGTCCTGTGCGAGCTGACTGCGCGCTCCGACCGGCTGCACGGTCGGGCCTGGCGCTGGCTGGCTATCGGTGTCGGGTCGTGGGCGGCGGGCCAGTTGGTGTGGACCTACTACGAGGTGGTGGCCGGCACCGAGGTCCCCTTCCCATCCCTGGCCGACGTCGGATTCCTCGGGTTCCCGGTCGCCGCCGGCATCGGCCTCGTGTCGTGGCTGAACGCACGAAGCACCCGGGCGGCCAGCGGGCGCGACCTGCTCGACGGCGCCATCGTCGCGCTCTCGCTGCTCACCCTGTCCTGGGTCACGAGCCTCGGCTCGGTGGTGGCTGACAGCACCGGTGAGCTGCTCGGGACTGCTCTCTCGATCGCGTACCCGATCGGTGACGTCGTCCTGGGCAGCATGGTGATCATCGCCGTGGCGCGAGGGCGGCGCGACGAGCGGTCCGTCCTGGTCGTCCTCGCCCTGGGCCTCGGCGCCCTGGCGCTGGCCGACAGCGCGTACGTCTACCTGGTCTCGATCGGGTCCTACGCCTCCGCCGACCTGGTCAGCGGCGGCTGGGTCTTCGGCTTCTTGCTGATCGGGGCGGCCGCGTTCACTCGGCGCGCCGACGCCTCCCACCCCGCCCCCTTGTCGACCGCGGTCGGCGAGGCAGGGGAGGTCGGGGAGGCCGGCGAGGCGGTGCCCTCGCTGGGCGCCGACCTGCTGCCCTACCTCGCGCTCATCGCCGCCGTCCTCGCCTTGACGTACGACGTGACGAACACGCCGAGCATCCTCCCCGTCGATCGCCTGCTGGGCCTCGGGCTGGTCCTGCTCGTCCTGGGCCGTCAGTCCCTGGCCCTGGTCGAGAACCGGCGTCTGTTCACCGAGCTCGCCCGCACCCGCGACCTGTTGGAGCACCAGGCTCTGCACGACCACCTCACCGGACTGCCCAACCGGGCGCTGTTCACCGACCGGCTGGACCGGATCCTGTGCCGGCCGGGGGCTGGGCTCGGGCTGCTCTTCTGCGACCTCGACGACTTCAAGAGGGTCAACGACACCTGGGGTCACGACGCGGGAGACCGGTTGCTGGCCCAGGTCGGCGAGCGACTGCTGGGGTGCGTACGCACCGGGGACACGGTGGCCCGCCTCGGCGGCGACGAGTTCGCGTTGCTGCTCGAGGTGCCCGAGCACGCCGAGGACATCGCGGCGCGCGTCATCGAGCAGATGGCGGTGCCCTTCGTGATCGACGGACAGGAACTGCAGGTGTCCATGAGCGTCGGAGTCACCCAGCACCGCGTCGACTACCCGGCGGCGCGACCCCACGGGAAGCGCATCGCGGAGGCGTCACCCACCACCGAGGCCGCCGCCGACCCGGCCTTCGACGACCGCGACTCGATCGCGCACTGGCTGCTGCGCACCGCCGACCAGGCGATGTACGACGCCAAGACGTCAGGGAAGGCCCGAGTCGTGCTGGGAGACCTGCCGATGCGGGGCGCGGCGCCGGGGCGTCGGATGAGTCCGGTGGCGGACGGGAGCCAGCTGGTCCCGCCGGTGGAGTGGGCCTAAGAGGACTTGAACCTCTGACCTCTTCCTTATCAGGGAAGCGCTCTAACCGTCTGAGCTATAGGCCCGGGTGGACGACGCGGAACGTTACCGCAGCCCGTCAGGTCCCCACAAAACGAGGGGGACCAGCGACGGGCGGCTGGTCAGCGGCCCTCTTCGGCGAGAGTGACCTCGACGCCGCCGAGGAGTGCGGCGGCCATGTTGTAGAGGAACGCCGCCAGCGTCGCGATGGCGGTCAGCAGCACGACGTCGATGACCGAGACCAGCAGCGTGAAGCCGATAACCCGGGACGTCCCGAGGTAGTTCTCGATGTCGAACTGCGTCGCGGAGTCCTCGCCGAGGACGTTCTGCACGGTCGCGTTGATGGAGTCCCAGACCCCCGCGGCACCCAGCACTCCCCACACCATCAGCACCGACACCACGGTGACCACGCCGAAGGCGATGGACAGCAGGAACGCCGTCTTCATCACCGACCACGGGTCGATCCGGGTGAGCCGGAGCCGGGCGCGGCGCGCCGGGCGGCGCGACGACGTACGGCGCCGCTGCTCGGGCGGGGTGGCCTCGGCGTTGGCGCGGTGCTCCTGCGCCGCACGACTGAGCCGGGTCTGCACCCGCTCGACCACGCCGGGGCCCGCGGGCTTGGCCGACGGTGCGGACGCGGACTCGGTCGGAGCGGGGGGCGGGGGCAGCGTGCGCTGCGTCGTCGTGGCCGCCTGCCCACCCGGCGGTGGAGCTGCGTGCGCCGGCCCCTGCGGCATCAGCCGCGGCAGGGACGACGACGGCGGCGGTGACCCTGCGGGGTCCGCGGGGGCGTTCTCGCCGGTCCGTTGACCGGTGGAGCGTTCGGTCATCAGGACTCACTCTCCGGTGACTCGTCGGGGGTGGGGGCGTCCTCGATTGTTGCATCCGACGGCTCATCCGACGACTCCACTGCCTCGTCGATGGGACTCAGTGCGGTCCCGCCCTCGTCGGTCTCGTCGACCTCGTCCGTCTCATCGATCTCGTCGACCTCGTCCGGAACTGCCTCGTCCTCCTTGGCCTCGACGGAACGGGCCACCACCGCGACCGCGTCACCCGACTTCGGCGACACGAACTTCACGCCCATCGTCGAGCGACCGGTCGGGCGGAAGTCGGCGTTGATCGGGCTGCGGACCACCTGGCCGGCCTGGGTGATCGAGAGCACCTCGTCACCCTCCTCGACGATGAACGCGCCGACCAGCCCGCCTCGGTCCTCGTTGGCCAGCGACATCGCCTTGATGCCGATGCCGCCGCGGGACTGGAGGCGGTAGTCGGTGATCCGGGAGCGCTTGGCGAAACCCCCGTCGGTGACGGTGAAGACGAACTGCGGAGCGTCCGCCTCGCCGGCCTCCTCGAGGGCGACCTGCGCCGCCCGGATCACCGACATCGAGAGCATCGAGTCACCGCCGCGGAACTTCATGCCCGCGACCCCCGACGTGGCCCGGCCCATCGGCCGGAGCTGGGTGTCGTCGGCCCGGAAGCGGATCGCCTGCCCCTTGCGGGAGACCAGCAGGATGTCGTCGTCGGGCTGCACCAGCTCGGCGCCGATCAGCTCGTCGTCGTCCTCGCGGAAGTTGATCGCGATGACGCCGGCCTGCCGTGGGCTGTTGTAGTCGCCCAGACGGGTCTTCTTGACCAGGCCGTTGCGGGTCGCGAGCACCAGGTAGGGCGCCTGCTCGTAGTCACGGATCGCCAGCACCTGGGCGATCGACTCGTCGGGCTGGAAGCTGAGCAACCCGGCCACGTGGCCGCCGCGGGCGTCTCGCGACGCCTCGGGGAGGTTGTAGGCCTTGGTCCGGTAGACCCGGCCCGCGGTGGTGAAGAACAGCAGCCAGTGGTGGTTGGTGGTGGAGATGAAGTGCTCGACCACGTCGTCACCGCGCAGCGAAGCCCCCCGGACGCCCTTCCCGCCGCGCTTCTGGGTGCGGTACTGGTGGCGCAGGGTCCGCTTGGCGTAGCCGCCGCGGGTGATGGAGACGACGAGGTCCTCGTCGGGGATCAGGTCCTCCATCGACAGGTCCCCGTCGGCCGCGATGATCTGGGTACGGCGGTCGGTGCCGTACTTCTCCACGATGCCGGCCAGCTCCTCGCTGATGATCGACCGCTGGCGGGACTCGTCGGCGAGGATGTCCTCCAGGTCGGAGATCTCCAGCTCGATCTTGGCCAGGTCGTCGATGATCTTCTGCCGCTGCAGCGCGGCGAGGCGTCGCAGCTGCAGGTTCAAGATGGCGACGGCCTGGAGCTCGTCGATGTCGAGCAGCTCGATCAGCCCGTCGCGTGCGTCGTCGACCTCGGGAGAGCGCCGGATCAGCGCGATCACCTCGTCGAGCATGTCGAGAGCCTTCACCAGGCCGCGGAGGATGTGGGCCTCCTCCTCAGCCTTGCGGAGGCGGTAGGCGGTGCGCCGCTGGATGACCTCGAGCTGGTGGGTGACCCAGTTGCTGATGAACTGGTCGACCGACAGGGTGCGGGGCACACCGTCGACGAGCGCCAGCATGTTGGCGGAGAAGTTGGTCTGGAGCTCGGTGTGCTTGAGCAGGTTGTTGAGCACGACGCGGGCCACGGCGTCGCGCTTGAGCACGACGACGAGGCGTTGGCCGGTGCGGCCCGAGGAGTCGTCGCGGACGTCGGAGATGCCCTGGACCTTGCCGGAGTCGGCGAGCTCGGCGATCTTCAGCGCGAGGTTGTCGGGGTTGACCATGTAGGGCAGCTCGGTGATGGACAGGCAGGTGCGACCCCGGTTGTCCTCGTCGATCTCGATGACCGCGCGCTGGGTGATCGAGCCGCGACCGGTGCGGTAGGCCTGCTCGATGCCCTCGCGGCCGACGATCAGCGCCCCGTTGGGGAAGTCGGGACCCTTGATCCGCTGGACCAGCGCGTCCTGGAGCTCCTCGCGGCTGGCGTCGGGGTGCTCGAGCGCCCACTGCGCACCCCCGGCGACCTCGCGCAGGTTGTGCGGCGGGATGCTCGTCGCCATCCCGACGGCGATGCCGGCGGACCCGTTGACCAGCAGGTTGGGGTAGCGGGCCGGCAGGACCGTGGGCTCCTGGGAGCGGCCGTCGTAGTTGGGCTGGAAGTTGACGGTCTCCTGCTCGATGTCGCGGACCATCTCGAGTGCGAGAGGCGCCATCCGGCACTCGGTGTACCGCATGGCGGCCGCCGCGTCGTTGCCCGGCGAGCCGAAGTTGCCCTGACCGTGGATCAGCGGGGCGCGCATCACCCACGGCTGCGCCAGCCGGACCAGGGTGTCGTAGATCGCGGTGTCGCCGTGCGGGTGGTACTGCCCCATCACGTCACCGACCACGCGCGAGCACTTGGAGAACCCGCGGTCGGGGCGGTAGCCGCCGTCGAACATCGCGTAGAGCACCCGGCGGTGCACCGGCTTGAGCCCGTCGCGGACGTCGGGCAGCGCACGCCCGACGATCACCGCCATCGCGTAGTCGATGTAGGCGCGCTGCATCGAGGTCTGCAGCTCGATCGGCTCGATCCGGCCGCCCGGGCCGGGCCCCTCGGGTCCACCGGTGGTGTCGGTCGGCGTCTCAGTCATGTCCCTGGTCTCTCTCGTCCATGGTCTCTCTCGTCGTCTCTACTCGTGTCTAGGAATCTCGTTAGAGACCTAGATATCGAGGAAGCGAACGTCCTTGGCATTCCTCTGGATGAACGACCGGCGCTGCTCGACGTCCTCGCCCATCAGGATCGAGAAGATCTCGTCGGCCTGGGCCGCGTCGTCGAGCGTCACCTGGAGCATCAGCCGCTGCTCGGGGTTCATCGTGGTGTCCCACAACTCCTCGGCGTTCATCTCACCGAGCCCCTTGTAGCGCTGGACGGGGTTCTCCTTGGGGAGCCGACGGCCCTGGGCCAGCCCGTCGCGGGTCAGCGCATCGCGCTCGGAGTCGGAGTAGACGAACTCGTGCTCGGCCGGCTTGTTCCAGCGGATCCGGTAGAGCGGCGGCTGCGCCATGTAGACGTAGCCGTGCTCGATCAACGGGCGCATGAAGCGGAACAGCAGCGTCAGCAACAAGGTGTTGATGTGGTGGCCGTCGACGTCGGCGTCGGCCATCAGCACGACCTTGTGGTAGCGCAGCTTGGCGAGGTCGAACTCCTCGTGGATGCCGGTGCCGAGGGCGGAGATGATCGCCTGGACCTCGGTGTTGGCGAGCACCTTGTCGATGCGGGCCTTCTCGACATTGAGGATCTTGCCGCGGATCGGCAGGATCGCCTGCACCCGAGGGTCACGTCCCTGGCGTGCCGAGCCGCC
>JBDSLK010000136.1:0-8024 GCA_039916425.1 Nocardioides sp. | reverse complement strand
AGGGCCGGGGTGGACGTGCTGCTCTCCGACGTCTCGGCCGAGCATGTGCGCACCGCCAGCGGGCTCGGCGCCGGTCGCCCGGTGGCGGACGACGACGTGCCGCGACTGGTGGTCGTCGCCGTCCCACCTGACCATCTCGGCCGCTCCGTGGCCCGCGCCCTCAGCGAGACCGACGCGGTGGTCACCGACGTGGGCAGCGTCAAGACCCGGCCGCTGGCCGAGGTCGCCGCCGCGGTAGGCCCCGACCTGCTCAGGCGCTACGTCGGCTCCCACCCGATGGCGGGCAGCGAGCGGTCCGGGCCCCTGGCCGCCACTGCCGCGCTGTTCGACGGCCGACCCTGGGCCGTGGTCCCCCACGCGACTTCCGACCCCGCCGCCGTCGAGCTGGTGGCGGCCCTCGCGGAGGTCTGCGGCGCGGCTGCGGTGAGGCTGTCCCCCGAGGAGCACGACCAGGCGGTCGCCCGTACCTCGCACCTGCCGCACCTGATGGCGGTGCTGATGGCCGGTCAGCTCGCCGGCGCCCCGGGCGACCACCTCGCCCTGTCCGGCCAGGGCGTCCGCGACGTGACCCGGGTGGCCGGCAGCGACCCGGCGCTGTGGCAGCAGATCGTGGTCGCCAACGCTGACGCCGTGCTGACGCAGCTCGGCGAGGTCCGTACCCGGCTCGACGACCTCATCGGCGCGATCGGCGACGGCCGCCGCGACGACCTCGGCGCGCTGCTGGACCGCGGCGTCGCGGGCACGCAGGCGATCCCGGGCAAGCACGGCGGCCCAGCACGCGCGACCACCTCGGTGTTCGTCTCGGTGCCCGACCACCCGGGCGAGCTGGCCCGGCTCTTCGCCGACGCGGGGGAGAGCGGGGTCAACATCGAGGACGTGCACATCGACCACGATCCGGCCCGCGACACCGGCCTGGTCGAGCTGCTCGTGGCGGAGGCCTCGGCGGCGTTCTTGACGTCCTCTCTCGAATCACGGGGTTGGGTGACGCACCGGTAGGCTTCCGGGCGTGTCTGAACAGGTCCAGGAGCCCTCGCGGCTGGTCGTCGCCATCGACGGTCCGTCGGGATCGGGCAAGTCGAGCACGTCGCGCGGCGTTGCTGCGCGGCTCGGCTTGCGCTACCTCGACACGGGCGCGATGTTCCGGGCGATGACCTGGTGGCTGCTGCGCCAGGACGTCGACGTACACGACGCCGCGGCGGTCGCCCCCCGCGTCGGTGAGCCCGAGATCCTGTCCGGCACCGACCCCCTCGGCCCCTCGATCCTGGTCGACGGTGTCGACGTCGCGCTTGCCGTCCGCACCGACGAGGTCACGGCGGCGGTCAGCCCGGTCAGCGCGGTGCCCGAGGTGCGGGCCCGCCTCCTGGAGCTCCAGCGCCTGGTCATCGGCGCCGGGGGCATCGTGGTCGAGGGCCGCGACATCGGCTCGGTGGTCGCGCCCGACGCCGAGGTCAAGGTCTTCCTCACTGCCGACCCCCACGCCCGCGCCCAGCGCCGGGCGGCGGAGGCGGGTGGCGACGTCGACGCCACCCGAGAGTCATTGCTGGGCCGCGACCGGATCGACTCCGGACGTGCCACGGCGCCCTTGGTGATGGCCGACGGTGCCACGCACCTCGACACCACCGGCTTCACCCTCGACGAGGTCGTCGAGCAGGTCGTCGCGCTGGCACAGGCGGTCGGGGCACACGCGTGAGCGCGCATCAGCCCGGCGCCCACCACGAGCTGCCGCGCAGCCGCTGCCTGCTGCCCCCCCAGACCATCACGGGGCGCGAGCTCCCCGGCCCGCTTCCCGACGGGGACAGCGAGCGCGAAGCCGCCCGACGACAGGCAACGACATGAGCGAGAGTCCCACCCCCACCGAGTCGGTATCGGGCCCCGTGCCCGTGCTCGCCGTCGTCGGACGCCCCAACGTGGGCAAGTCCACGCTGGTCAACCGGATCATCGGCCGCCGGGAGGCGGTCGTCGAGGACGTCCCCGGCGTGACCCGCGACCGGGTGTCCTACGACGCCACCTGGAGCGGACGCGCCTTCACCGTCGTCGACACCGGCGGCTGGGACCCTGACGCCCGTGGTCTCGCCGAGCGGATCGCCGCCCAGGCCGAGGTCGCGGTCACGCTGGCCGACGCGGTCCTGTTCGTGGTCGACGCCGGGGTCGGCATCACCGACGCCGACGAGGCCGTCGTGAAGATCCTGCGCAAGTCCGGCAAGCCCGTCGTGCTGGCCGCCAACAAGGTCGACGACCAGCGCACCGAGGCCGAGGCCTTCGGGCTGTGGAACCTCGGGCTGGGCGAGCCATGGCCGGTCTCCGCCCTGCACGGCCGCGGCTCCGGCGACATGCTCGACGCCATCCTGGCCGCGCTGCCCGAGACTCCGCCGGAGTCCTTCGAGCCCGTCGGCGGGCCGCGCCGGATCGCGATCGTCGGCAAGCCCAACGTCGGCAAGTCCTCGCTGCTCAACAAGCTGGCCGGCTCGGAGCGGGTCGTGGTCGACAACGTGGCGGGCACCACGGTCGACCCTGTCGACGAGCTGGTCCGGCTCGGCGACCGTGAGTGGCGCTTCATCGACACCGCGGGCATCCGCAAGCGGGTCAAGGAAGCCTCCGGCCACGAGTACTACGCCTCGCTGCGCACCAGCACCGCGATCGACCGCGCCGAGGTCGCCGTCCTCGTCCTCGACGGGAGTGCGCAGATCTCCGAGCAGGACGTGCGGATCCTGCAGACAGTGCGCGAGGCGGGCCGGGCGCTGGTCATCGCGTTCAACAAGTGGGACCTCGTCGATGAGGACCGCCGCTACTACCTGACCCGCGAGATCGAGCGTGACCTGGTGCAGGTGCAGTGGGCGCCCCGGATCAACATCACCGCACGCACCGGGTGGCACGTGGACCGGCTGGTGCCGGCGCTCGACAAGGCGCTGGAGGGCTGGGAGACCCGGATCACGACCGGGGCGTTCAACGCGTTCCTGGGGCGACTCGTCGCCGAGCACCCGCACCCGGTGCGCAGTGGCAAGCAGCCCCGGATCCTCTTCGGCACCCAGCCGTCGACCGCGCCGCCGACGTTCGTGCTGTTCACCTCGGGTCGCCTCGACGCGGGCTACGAGCGGT
The DNA here is from genome assembly GCA_039916425.1 of Nocardioides sp. Lineage (GTDB taxonomy): Bacteria > Actinomycetota > Actinomycetes > Propionibacteriales > Nocardioidaceae > Nocardioides. Next base: position 4,928 of record JBDSLK010000136.1, on the reverse strand, counting down.
TCATCGAGCGGCGCCTGCGTGAGGAGTTCGGCTTCGTCGGCACCCCGATCGTGATCGAGCAGCGTCCCCGGGAGAAGCGCAAGCGCTGACCGGGCGGCCGCGCGCGGGTCGAGTGCTCAGGTGGTCGCTCCCACGGTGGCCTCGGGCACTCGACTCTCGTCACGGTCGGCCGGACCGGCGAGGTCGGCAGCCGCCTGCTCGAGCAAGGTCCGTGCGGCGGCCCGACCGGACTCGATCATCCGGTCGAGCTGGTGGAACTCCAACAACCCCACGCCCATCGACGCGGGGCAGAGCACCCAGGCGCCCTGGGCGCGGGCCGCGGCCACCGCCCCGCCGCTCCCGATCATCATGGTGCGCAGCAGCGTCTCGCCGAGGGCGGGCACCCGTGGCCGCCCGGTCCGCGTCGTACCCGAGCCGCCCATGCCGATGTTGACCGCCACGATCGGGCCCTCGTCGCGCTCGGTGAGCAGGTCCACGGGCAGGTTGTCGAGGACGCCGCCGTCGACGAGCAGGCGTCCGTCGTCCTGGGGCATCGGGGCGAAGAGCACCGGCAGCCGCGCGGAGGCCTGCGCGGCCGTCACCAGCCGCCCGCGCCGGTGGACCTGGCGGCTGCGGGAGGCAAGGTCGACACTCACCGTCTGGAGGTGGCGGGGGAGCCCCTCCAGGACAGTGTGCTCGCCGAACGCCCGGACCAGAGCGGAGTGCACGCGGCGCCCCTTGGCCAGCGACGTGGACGGCAGCCCCCAGTCGCTGAAGGGCTTGCGGCGGACCCATTCGGCGTAGCACATCTCCTCCATCTCCGCGCCGGTGCGACCAGACGCGTGCAGAGCGGCGATGATCGCCCCGATGCTGCTGCCGGCAACCCGGTCCACGTGGAAGCCCTTGTCCTCGAGCTCGCGGAGCACCCCGACATGCGCGAACGCCCGGGCACCGCCACCGGCCAGCACCAGACCGAGGGAGCGTCCGGCCAGCCGGTCGGACAGCGCCCGGAGCCCCGACGAGAGGGGGTCACCCAGCAGGGTCAGCTGCCAGGCGTCCGTGATCGCCACCCAGGCGACCCGCTGCTGCGGTCCCGGGACAGGCCCGGTGAGCACCAGGTCCGGTTGGTGGGCGGGGGTGGGCCGGATGATCGGGCTCGTCGGCACAGGGGAGTCGGCGGCGGCCACGAGGACCAGGGCGTCGGCCTGCCGCAGGCAGAAGTCCCGCCACGCCGGGTCGCCCCCGATCGAGGGCGCCTCGGCGACCAGCACCACCCGGTCGTGGTCGCGCTCGGCGCGGTCCAGCCCGTCCGGGTCGACCACGCCAGGGGCGACTACTCGCAGGTGTCGGGCGAGCCGCTCGGTGATCGCGGCGGCCACACCGTTGGCGTCGGCCGCGGGGTGGAGACCCACGACGGCCACCACGGAGGGCTGTGCGGGGTGGCGGGGCACGGCGGGGCCGCCGGCGGTGCGGAGCCGACCGGCCACCTGGTCCAGGACGTAGCGGGAGGCAGCAGGGTCGGTGGCGAGCAGCCGGTCGAGCGCCTCGCGCGGCACCTCCAGGACCGTCGAGTCCCGGCGCGCCCGCACCCCGGCCGAGCGTGGCTCACCGGTCAACAGCGCCAGCTCGCCGAGGACGGCACCGGGGCCGAGCTCGCGAAGGATCCGGCCGGCCACGTCGACCTCGAGCCGGCCGCGCCGCACGACGTACGCCGCGCCGGCGGGATCGCCCTGCCGCATCAGCCAGGACCCGGCGGGGACCTCGACCAGCCGGGCGGCGTCCTCGAGGACGCCGCGGGCGCCGGCCGGCATCGCGGCCAGCAGCGGCACGTCGGAGAGGTCATGGGGTCGCGTGCTCGACGGCGTCAGGGGGTCTGGCGCGTCGGGGCGCAGGGGAGAGTAGATCAGGGCGGGTCGCTCGTCGAGGGACTCCTCGGACTCCGGTGCCGGGTGCGAGCGACCGAGGGGGAGTGCGACGAGTGCGACGGCGAGGAAGGCCGCGATGGAGAGCACCCAGCCGTCGTGGAAGACCGCGACGGCCGTGGCCCGGGTCGGCTCTCCGAGGATGACCACGAGCACGGCGATGCCGAGCACGCCGCCGAGCTGACGGGCGCTGGAGACGACGGCGGAGGCGGTGGCGTAGCGCCCGCCGGGAACTGCGGCGAGGGCCGCGCTGCCCAGAAGGGGCAGGGTGGCGCCGACACCGATGCCGCTGAGCACCTGGCCGGGTAGCCACTCGGTCAGGAAGGCGGGCTCCACGCCGACCTGCTCGTGGTACCAGAGGTAGGCGCCGGCCCAGACGAGCGCACCGGGGACGACGAAGACCCGGTAACCGTGGTGGTCGGCCAGCGGCCCGAGGCGGGCGGCCACGACGGCCGCCACCACGGCGCCGGGCACGAGTGCCAGCCCGGCGCTGAGCACGTCGTACCCCCAGACGTACTGGAGCCAGAGGATGTTGGTGAGCAGATAGGCGTAGAAGCCGAAGCCGGCGAGGACGGTCGCGGCGGAGGCGATCGTGAACGACGGGAGCCGCAGGAGCACCGGGTCGAGCAGGGGCGACGGGTGCCGTCTGGAGCTGAGCACGAACAGGCCGAGCAGCACCACCGTCACCAGCAGGGAGCCGAGCACGCCGCCGCTGGCCCAGCCCCAGTCGCTGCCCTTGACGATGCCGAGGTTGAGCAGCGCGAGGGCGGCGGCGAGCAGGGCGGCGCCGCGCAGGTCGGGCATGGTGCGGCGCCCGGGTGCACGGCTCTCGACGAGGTGTCGGCGCGCCGCCCAGAAGGCCGCGACACCGAACGGCAGGTTGACGAAGAACGCCCACCGCCAGCCGCCGAGCTCGACCAGGGCACCGCCGATCGGGGGGCCGAGCCCGGCCGCGACGGCGGCCGAGGCCCCCCACAGGCCGATGGCGTGCGAGCGCCGTTCACCGGGGAACGCCTCGACGACCAGGGCGAGCGAGGCGGGCACGAGGAGCGCCGCGCCGAGTGCCTGGAGCACCCGGGCGGCCACCAGAAGGGCCACGCTCGGGGCTGCGCCGCAGAGGGCGGAGGCGAACGTGAAGAGCACGACCCCGGCGACGAACGCCCGACGGCGGCCCAGCAGGTCGGTGAGCCGACCGCACACGATGAGGAAGGCTGCGAAGACGATGTTGTAGGCGTTGAGCACCCAGGACAGCCCGCCGATGGAGGTCTCCGGGAAGGAAGACCTGATCGATGGGAACGCGACGTTGACGATGGTCGCGTCGAGGAAGGCGAGGAACGCACCGAAGCAGGCGACGAGGAGCACGTGTCCTGCCGGCACTCTGGCGCTCACTTGACCGGCCATGAGACCCCCCGCCCCAGGCGACGGAGAGTCGCCAGCAGCGCAGTCTGTCGCGCCGCGACGTGGCTGCGCAATAGTCATCGTCGGGCTCGTGGTGGTGTCCCAGTGACCGACGTCGTGCGCTCCGTGCAAGGACGGCCGCCCGACGGACGCGCCCGGGTGACCCCTGGATTCCGGACCGTCGGGGCCGCTGCGCTAGGGTTCACTCCGCCCTGCCGAGCAGGGTTTCGGGCTGTGGCGCAGCTTGGTAGCGCACTTGACTGGGGGTCAAGGGGTCGCAGGTTCAAATCCTGTCAGCCCGACCGACTGAACCGGCTCTGACCAGCGGAAACGCCGAGTCAGAGCCGGTTCTGTTTTTGAACCAGAAGGCCCTACTCCGCACTTATTCCGCAAGTATTCGCGGCGGTCGTCGGCTCAATCGCCTTCAGGCCGGGCCAGTTCTTCGAGCACGTGGGCGACGTCGGCCGCAATGGCCGGCTTGGAGATGTAGAACTCGCGGGTGATGGCGGGGGAGGAGTGGCCGAGCTGTTGGGATGCGGTCTCGGTGTTGACCCGCTCCGAGATCAGGGTCGCGACCGTCTTGCGGAACGTGTGGGGCGTGACAGTCGAGGCCGGTGTCCTTGCGGATCTGACGCCAGCGGCGCTCGACGTTGTTGACCTGCTGCCAGGTGCCGTTGCGCGTGGGGAGACCGCGTCGTTCGGTCTTCTCGGGCTGCCGCCTGACGGCGCCCGAGCACGGCGGTGGCGAAGGCGGGAGGCACGACTGTCCTCACACTCGAGTCGGACTTCGGGCTGGCCTTGCGGTAGGTGCCCTTGCCCGGCTCGGTCTTGATCGTTCCGCTGATCGTGAGGTTCGGTCCTCTCCGCGCTCTGGCTTGTTGTGGATTGACCTGGTAGCCAGAGGTCGCAGGTTCAAATCCTGCCCCCGCTACGAATTTCAGGCGCGGAACCTACGGGTTCCGCGCCTGAAAGGTTCTAGGGACTTGATCACATGTCCACTTTGGGTCCAGCCAGAAACCCTGTCCAGAAGCCACTCGGCGGGCTGATCTCCGAAGCGGGTATGGAGTCGCACGGTTGGTGCGGACTCGAACTGGGCGGCCGGCACACCTGCCTGGCATGGACGGCACAACATCCACCTTGAGCGGCCTCGCGCCGCTGATCTCGATCGAGGAACTCTCCGAGTACCTCAACGTCCCCACGCGGACCCTGCACGACTGGCGCCAAGCTGGTCGCGGTCCGCGTGCGGTCCACGTCGGTCGGCAACTGCGGTACTTCGTCGCCGACGTCAACGCGTGGCTCCAGGCCCAACGCGAGGACGTCACGGGTCGCGCACCCGAGGGTCAGTGATCTGACATGGGCAGGCCACGTACCCCGATCGGAACATTCGGCGACGTCACCTACGTCAAGATGCCCGGTGGCCGAGTCCGGGCTCGGACCCGCTACCGCGACGATGACGGCCAGGTCCGTCGCGTTTCGGGAACCGGCTCGTCGAACAAGGATGCGTTGCGCGCGCTGAAGGCGACCCTCGCGCAGCGGGCGATCCACGTGGCCACGGGCGAGATCACCGGCGACACATCCTTCGTCAAGCTCGTCGAGCTTTGGCTCGATGACTTGGATCTGATCGACAAG
>JBDSLK010000135.1:0-10939 GCA_039916425.1 Nocardioides sp. | reverse complement strand
CGGGGGTCTTCGAGGTCCCCGTGGTCGGCCGGGCGATGCGAGCCATGCGCCACGTGCCGGTGGACCGCGAGCAGGGCGCGGGTGCGGCGCGACGAGCCATGCGGCTGGCCGCGGCCGGCGAGATCGTGGGGGTCTTCTCGGAGGCGACGATCTCGCGCTCCTGGCTGGTCAAGCCGCTGGCGCCCGGGGCCGCCGCGATCGCGATCGCCTCCCAGGTGCCGCTGGTCCCGGTGGTCACCTTCGGAGGGCACCGCGTGCTGACCGTCGACCGTCACGGCAGCCTGCGGCGCGGCACCCCGGTCTCGATCCGGGTGGGCGAGCCGCTGCGGCCCGGCCCCGACGAGGATCCGGCTGCCGTGACCGCCGCACTGGCGGCCCGGCTCACGGCACTGCTCGACGAGGCGGTCGCGGCCTATCCACGCGACGGCCACGACGGCGCCTGGTGGCTGCCGCACCGCTGGGGCGGCTCGGCCCCGGAGCCGGAGGAGGCGGCCCGTCGCGACGACGAGGCCCTGGCCCGGCTGGCTGCCCGGTCGGCTCGTCGCTCGCGCGGCTGAGGCGGGTGCCGTTCCCGCAGGAGCAGTGACACGATGGGTCCATGGAGCGACGGAAGCTGGGCCGCACCGGCCTCGAGGTGTCCGCCCTGGGGTACGGCGCGTGGGGCATCGGTGGTGCCGGGTGGGTCGGGGCCGAGGACGACGAGTCGCTCCGGGCCCTGGAGCGCGCCATCGACCTCGGGGTCGACTTCATCGACACCGCCCGGGGCTACGGCGAGAGCGAGCGCCTCGTCGGGCAGGTCGTCCGCGGACACCCTCGCGACACCCTGCACGTCGCCACCAAGGTGCCGCCGCTCACCGGAGGGTTCCCCGCCCCTGCCGGCCTGCACCCCGACGACGTCTTCCCCGGGAGCCATCTGCGCGCCAGCCTGGAGGAGAGCCTGCGGGTCTCGGGCCTGGAGACCTTCGACGTCTTCCAGCTCCACGTGTGGAGCGACGAGTGGGTCGGCAAGGGGGACTGGCTGGAGACCGTGAGTGCACTCAAGGACGAGGGCAAGATCCGGTTCTTCGGGGTCTCGGTCAATGACTTCCAGCCAGAGAACGCCCTGGCCCTCGTCGAGTCTGGGGTCGTCGACACGGTGCAGGTCATCTACAACGCCTTCCACCAGCAGCCCACGGAGCGGCTGCTCCCGGCCTGCGAGGAGCACGGCGTGGGCGTGATCGTGCGGGTCGCCCTCGACGAGGGTGGTCTCACCGGCCGGGTCATCGCGGGCGCCGAGTTCCCGGACGGCGACTTCCGAGGGACCTACTTCGGCGGCGATCGCGCCGCCGACGTCGAGCGGCGGGTCGCCGACCTCGGCAAGGACCTCGGCATCGACGCCGACCAGACCGCCGATGTCGCCCTTCGCTACGTCTGGGACGCCCCGGCCGTGTCCACCGTGATCGCGGGCATGCGCACGGTGCGCAACGTCGAGCGCAACGCCGCGTCGGCGGACGGACGCCGGCTCTCGGCCGAGCAGGTGTCGGTGATCGGGCGGCACCGATGGGAGCGCAACTTCTACCTGCCTGGGTGAGGAGCCCGGCCGACGGTCAGCTGTCCTCCTTGCGGAAGGTCGACGTACCCCACCACAGGGCCAGCCCGAACAGGACCACCGCCCACCCCGTGCCCCAGAGCAGCGTCGACGCCGTCAGGTCGCCGGCGAACGAGCCGCGCACCGCGTCCACGATCCACCGGAAGGGCATGAAGTCGCTGACCCGCTGCAGCCAGGCCGGCCCCAGCGTCATCGGCAGCAGGATGCCGCTCAGCAGCAGCACCGGCATCATCACCATGTTGATGACCGGGGCCATCACGTCCTCGGACTTGGTCGAGAGAGCCAACGCGTTGGAGGCCGCCGCACAGGCGCCGCCCACCAGGAGGGTCAGCGCCACCCCGAAGACGATGCCGCCGACCGGGCCGCGCATACCCATCACCAGGCCGAGCCCCACCAGGATCAGCGCCTGCACGAGCAGCTGGAGCAGGTCGCGCATCAGCCGCCCGACCAGCAGGGCCGTGCGGGAGGCGGGCGTGACGCGCTCGGCCTCGACGACGCCCTCACGCCACTCGGCGATGAGTCCGAAGCCGGCGAAGAAGGCCCCGAACATCCCGAGCTGGACGAGCAGACCGGGCACCAAGAAGGTGAACTCGTTGTCGGGAGCGCCGGGGAACGACGCCACGATCGGCTTGAGCAGCGGCCCGAAGAGCAGCAGGTAGAGCACCGGCTGGAGCGCGCCGATGACGACCCACGCGGGGTTGCGCAGGTTCATCCGGATCTGCCGGCGGAAGACGATCGACGACTCGCGCCAGAAGCTGCCGGGTCGGTCGGCGACCGGCGGCATCCTCGTAGCGGAGGCCGGGCGGGTGGTGGTGCTCATGAACGAGCCTCCTGGAGGTTCGTGTCGTCGTCCTCGGTCAGCGGGTCGCCGGCCTCGGCGTCGCGGAGAGTACGACCGGTCAGGGTCAGGAACACGTCGTCGAGCGTGGGACGGTGGACCTCGATGGAGTCCAGCGAGACCCCGCCGGCCTCGAGGTCGCGCAGCAGCCCGGGGACGGCGCGCCCGGCCCGCTCGACGCGACCTCTGACGTGCCGGCCCGAGACGACCACGCCGGTGGCGAGGGAGCCGAGCCGCTCGGCGGCGAGGGTGACCTGGTCGGCGTCGGCGACCTCGAGGTCGACGAGGTCACCAGACACCTGGGCCTTGAGGTTGTCGCTGGTGTCGGAGGCCACGATGCGGCCCTGGTCGATGATGACGATCCGGTCGCTGAGCGCGTCGGCCTCGTCGAGGTAGTGGGTAGTGAGGAAGACCGTCGCGCCCCGCTCGGACCGCAGCCGGGAGATGTGCTCCCACAGGTTGGCCCTCGCCTGCGGGTCGAGCCCGGTCGTCGGCTCGTCGAGGAAGACCAGGGTCGGGTCGTGGATCAGCCCCATCGCGATGTCGAGGCGGCGCTTCTGACCCCCGGACATGTTCTTGGGCATCCGGGTCCACAGACCGGTGAGCTGGAGGTCCTCGAACAGCTCCTCGCCGCGGCCCCGGGCCTCGGCCTGGGTCATGCCGTAGAGCATCCCGTGGTCCATCACCTCCTCACCGGCGCGGGCACCGCTGAAGGTGCCACCCGCCTGGGAGACGTAGCCGATGCTGCGTCGCACCTGCTGCGACTCGCGCACCACGTCGTAGCCGGCCACCGTCGCGGTGCCGGCCGTCGGCCGGAGCAGGGTGACGAGCATCCGCAGCGTCGTGGTCTTGCCGGCCCCGTTGGGTCCGAGGAAGCCGACCACCTCGCCCTCGGCTACGTCGAGGTCGACGCCGTCGACGGCCCGGACGTCGGTCTTGTGCCTGCCCTGACCGGTCTTGAAGGTCTGCACGAGTCCTCGTGCACGAATCATGGCGCTCCTCGGGAGTGGCGGGATGTCTGGTCAGTGTCCAAGGTAGGCCGCTGACGTGTCGACGGACTCTGGTCTCCCTGCCGGCTCCGCGTGGACGCCGGATCCGGATCCTTCAGTGGAGAGTCGGTCGGGTTCGATCAGGTCCAGCGCACCGGTGCCTGTAGGCGCCACCGGCCCCACACGTCGGGCGCGGCACCGACCTCCTCGGCGCGGTTCCACAGCGCGAGGTAGAGCGCGACCGAGGAGGAGCGCAGCTCGACGTCGAGGTCGGTAACGGCACCGGCAGGCAGCCGCGTGGTCACCGCCGGCGCCCAGCCGACCTCGACCAGCCACCCCTCGGCGTCGTCGTCGGGCAGCACCCCCAGCCGGAAGGGGTCGGGGCTCCGGACCCGGGAGTGGTTGCGGGTGACGAAGCCGCCAAGCAGCTCGTCGATACCGTCGCGGGCCAGCACCGGGTCGATCCACGTCTCCTCCGCGCGCGGGGGCCGGCCGAGGGCGGCGGCGAGGGCGTCGACCGCGTGCATGGTCGTCTCGTGACACTGGCGCCGGGCCCAGAACTGACGCGGTCCCGGGGCATCGTTCAAGAAGACCACCGTCCGGACGTCCTCGGGAGCCTCGTGGACGGCCGCCGCCAGGTCGACGGCTCCGTCCTCCAGCCAGGACAGCGGGTCCGCGGCGGCCAGCCCCGCCCCCTCGAGCGCGTCGGCGTCGACCTCACTCCCCCGCAGAACCGCCGTGGCCCAACGGTGCACCATCCCCTGGTGCGCCACCAGGTGTCGGACCGTCCAGTCGGGGCAGGTGGGGACGGCGGTGTCCAGTCCGGCCGCGGCGGCGTGACGCACCAGCGAGACCACGGCGGTGCGCAGTCCCTCCAGGTGCTCGGCCATGCTGAGCTCGGTGGGCATGGCGATGAGCCTGGCAGTTCAGCCGCCCGGAAGCGCGCGATATTTGTCCCGGCCCGACGTCATCTGCTGACCCGGTCCGTGCGCGCCGGGGCACGGCATGCCTACTCACGCGCGAGGAGGTGGCCACGAGGCACTCTGGTCACGTGCAGCTCTCCGCCCGTCTCGCCCGCGTCCTGCCCATCTCGCTGTTGGTGGCCCTCGCGCCATGGCGGGCCACCATGAACGACGAGGATGACTGCCCACTGCTCAGCGAGTGCCTGAGCCAGGACGCCGACCAGCTGGTCGTGCTGCTGGTCCTCGTCCCGGTCGCGTGGGTGGCCCTCCGTCTGCTGCGGGTGCCGCGGTCAGCACTGGTCTCGCTCGTCGCGGCGGTGCTCGGGTTCGTGGGTTGGCGGCTGGTCCGCGACGCCCAGCACGCCGGCGTCCTCCCGCCCGAGCTGGGTCCGCCCCCCCTGTGGTCCGTACTGCTCGTGGCCCTGGTCGCCGGGCTCGTCGCCGCGCCGGCCGTCGGTCCCGGTCCCGGCCCGGTCCTGCTCCGGCTGTGCGCCCCCGCCCTCCTGGTCGCGTCGCTCTGGCCGGTCAGCCAGTTGGCCGACGCCTCCGCCGCCGGGCACGAGGCCGAGGAGATCCGGGCGACCGGCCTCACGACGTACCGGCCGGTCATCGCGGGTGAAGGACCCCGCAGCGCGTCCTTGGGCCGGGACGGCGTCTTCCTCGGTTACACAATCTCCAGCGGCTCGGACATCGCCTACCCCCACGTCCGGCTCCTGCCCACCTCCGACCGCGACCTGTGCCAAGCGCTCGCGGTCTTTCCCGAGGACTGCACCAGCGACGGCACGACGATGCGGTCGGACGGCGGCGGCTTGATCGACGTGGCCGTGGTCCGCGGCGACACCACGCTGCACGCGAGCTACCTCGAGGTGGCGACGTTGGGCCCCGAGGCGGTCATCGAGGCGCTCCGCACGGCGCCGGTCGTCGACGCCGCCGAGCTGCTCCGCTAGGCGGGCTCGGGCCGCTTGCCGGAGATCGCGGCGGCGACGGCCTTGGGCACCTCGGGGTTGAAGACCGACGGGATGATGAAGTTGGCATTGAGCTCGGTGTCCTTGACCACCCCCGCGATCGCGGCGGCGGCGCGCAGCAGCATGTCGGTAGTGATCTCCGAGGCGCGGGCGTCGAGAAGGCCGCGGAAGACCCCCGGGAAGGCCAGCACGTTGTTGATCTGGTTGGGGTAGTCCGAGCGGCCGCTGGCCACTACCGCGGCGTACTTCTCCGCCTCTGCCGGGTCGACCTCGGGGTCGGGGTTGGCGAGGGCGAAGACCACCGCGCCGGCGGCCATCTCCTTGATCCACTCCGGGTCCAGCACCTTGGGCGCGCTGACCCCGATGAAGACGTCGGCTCCTTGGAGGCCGTCGCGCAGGTTGCCGCGGAGCCGCCGCGGGTTGGTCTTGGCGGCCAGCTCGGCCTTCGCGGGCGGCAGGGTCTCGTCGTCGACCGAGAGCAGCCCCTCCCGGTCCCAGACCACGACGTCGTGCGCACCTCCGGCGATCAGCAGGGAGACGATCGCCGAGCCGGCGGCGCCGCCGCCGGCGACCACGACCCGAGCTCCGCCGAGGTCCTTCTTCACGCAGCGCAGCGCGTTGGTCAGGGCGGCGAGCACCACGATGGCGGTGCCGTGCTGGTCGTCGTGGAAGACCGGGATGTCGAGGGAGGCGCGCAGCCGCGCCTCGATCTCGAAGCATCGGGGCGCTGCGATGTCCTCCAGGTTGATCCCTCCGAAACCCGGCGCGATCATCTCGACCGCCCGGACGATCTCGTCGGTGTCCTGGCTGGCCAGGCAGATCGGCCAGGCGTCGATGCCGGCGAACCGCTTGAACAGCGCCGCCTTGCCCTCCATCACCGGGAGCGCGGCGCCCGGCCCGATGTTGCCGAGCCCGAGGACGGCCGAGCCGTCGGTGACCACCGCGACCGAGTTGCCCTTCACCGTGAGCCGCCAGACGTCGTCGGGATTCTCGTGGAGCGCCATGCTGACCCGTCCCACGCCGGGCGTGTAGGCCATCGACAGGTCGTCGCGGTTGCGCAACGGCACCTTGGAGGTGACCTCGATCTTGCCACCGATGTGCAGCAGGAAGGTCCGGTCGCTGACCTTGTGGACCTCGACCTGCGGCACGGCGTCGACCGCGGCGACCAGCACGTCGGCGTGGTCGGAGTCGCTGGCCGAGCAGGTGACGTCGAGGACCAGTCGTTCGTGGCTCGACTCGGTGACGTCGATGGCGGTCACGATGCCGCCCGCCTCCGCGATGGCCGTGGCCACCGCTCCCACGATCCCGTGGTCCGGCGCCGTGTAGAGGCGCATGGTGATCGAGTACGACGAGGTGGTGGCGGCCATGTGGCCACCTTCCATCGGGTCGCCGGTTCCGGGCAAGTCAGCCCTGTGAACGGCTCAGGCGCCGAGAGCCTTCTCGACGTCGCCACCGAGCTTGTCGGGCGCGGCCGTGGGCGCGTAGCGCTTGACGACCTGGCCGTCCTTGCCGACGAGGAACTTGGTGAAGTTCCACTTGATCTTGCTGCCCAGCAGGCCGCCCTTCTCCGAGCGCAACCACTCGAACAGCGGGTGGGCGTCGTCGCCGTTGACCTCGACCTTGGCGAAGAGCGGGAAGGTCACCCCGAAGTTGCGCTCGCAGAACGACGCGATCTCGGCGTCCTCACCCGGCTCCTGGTTGCCGAACTGGTCGCAGGGGAAGCCGAGCACGGCGAAGCCCTGGTCGGTGTAGGAGTCGTGCAGCTCCTGCAACCCGGCGTACTGCGGAGTGAAGCCGCACTGCGAGGCGGTGTTGACCACCAGCACGACCTTGCCGTCGTAGTCGGCGAGGTCGACCTCACGCCCGTCGATGGAAGTGGCCTTGAAGTCCCCGAAGCTCGTCATGGCCTCCATTGTGCCCGTTGCCTCCCGACACAGCGACTCGGCGAGGTGCGCAGACCAGCCGGCGGTCGGGCACCTCGGGCACAGACGTCCTGGCCGGGGCCGAGCGTCGTCGGCACCTCGTTGTCGACCAGGGTCGCCGTCACGTCGGTGCCGCTCTGCTCGACGTGCCGCCGGGTGAGTGCCCTGCATGGCCCCCCGTCGAGCCCCTCGTGGACCGCCGCCGGGCCGACCTCGTGGTGAGCGTTAACAGGTGCGCAACGGCCCGCCCCCAGATTCATCCCTCCCGAAACCTGCGGTCAACCAGCCGGCAACCATCGACCCGCATGCTGGGGGGCATGGACGAGGGAACTGTCATCGAGACCGAGCTGGCCCAGTGGGAATCCTGGCGGGAGAGCACCACCACCCGGCACGCAGCCGCGGTCTCCAGGCTGCTGGCGACCCGCCCCGAGCTCCGCGGCGTCTCGCCGCGGGCCGACACCGTCGAGGAGTCCGTTCGCTGGGCGGTCTGACCCGGAGCCGTCGGCGACGTCGCGGTCCAGGTGACTTCGGTAGGGCCCTTCCCCCTCCCTGAGTCACCAGGGCACCACCTGCGACCATCGCAGACATGACCACAGGAGCACGGGTCGAGATCGCCGGCCTGACGAAGAGGTTCGGGGCGTTCGTCGCGGTGGACGACCTCACGTTCACGGTCGAGCCGGGTCGGATCACCGGCTTCCTCGGGCCCAACGGCGCGGGCAAGACCACCACCCTCAGGATGCTGCTCGGGCTGATCCACCCGACCTCCGGCACAGCGACGATCGACGGTGCGGCCTACGCCGCGCTCGCCTCTCCGCTGCGCGTCGTCGGAGCCGCGCTGGAGGCCACCGACTTCCACCCCGGCCGCTCGGGCCGCGACCACCTCCGGGTGCTGGCCGCCACCCACGACGTCCCTGACTCCCGCGTCGACGAGCTGCTGCAGCTCACCGGCATCCCGGCGTTCGCCCGACGTCGTGCCGGCGCCTACTCGATGGGGATGCGCCAGCGACTCGCACTGGCCGCGGCGCTCCTCGGCGACCCGCAGGTGTTGATCCTCGACGAGCCCGCCAACGGTCTCGACCCCGAGGGGATCCGTTGGCTGCGCGGTTTCCTGCGCTACCTGAGCGCCGAGCAGGGCAAGACCATCCTGGTCAGCAGCCACCTGCTCCAAGAGGTCGAGCAGACGGTCGACGACGTGGTGATCATCGCCAACGGCAAGCTCGTCAAGCAGGGCACGATGGCTCAGATGCAGGGTGGGGGCGGCACCTTGGTGCGCACCTCCGACGTCGACCGGCTTGCGGCCGCGCTCGGAGAGCGCGGCATCGACACCGTGCCGGACGACCACGGCGGGCTACTGGCCCAGACCGACGACCTGCGGGCGGTGGGCGAGGTCGCGTACGCCGCCGGCCTGCCCGTGTGGGAGCTCACCTCGAAGGCCGCCGACCTCGAGGCGTTCTTCCTCGACGTCACCGCGGGGGGCAACCGCAACCTCGGCGGCACCCCCGGCGGCAGGGTCACCGGACAGGAAGGAGCCGCGTAGTGCGTGCCGCTGTCAGGGCCGAGCTGCTCAAGCTGTTCACCACCCGGCTGTGGTGGGGGATGGCCATCGCCGTCTTCGTCGCGGGCGCGGGCTTCGCCCTGCTCTTCGGGATCCTCCTCACCTCCGACACCCTCGCCGAGCAGGCCGGCCCCGGTGGCATCCCCACCGGCGACTCCGTCCAGATCGCCAACAGCGTCTACACGGGCGGTCTCAGCGTGGGCTACCTGCTGATGCTCACCATCGGGGTGATGCAGATCGGCATGGAGTACCGCCACAAGACGATCACCAGCACCTTCCTCGCGATCCCCCGGCGGGCCCGGGCGATGGTCGGCAAGGTCGTCGCGCTGCTCGTCGTGGCTGCGGGGTACGGCCTTCTCAGCCTGGTCGGCTCCGTCTCGGTCGGTGCGATCGTCCTGCGCCTGCGCGGGGCGGAGGCCTTCCCCTCCACCGAGATCGTGCGCACCCTGGCCCTGAGCCTGCTGGTCCTCGGGCTCTGGGCGTTGATCGGTCTGGGCCTCGGCATCCTCATCCCCAACCAGGTCGCGGCCCTGCTGATCGGCATCGGCACCGCCTGGATCGTCGAGCCGCTGCTCGGGCTGGCCATCAAGGCCACCGACGTCGGCCGCGAGCACATCGCGCCGTACCTGCCCACCGAGGCCACCAACGCGATCATCAACGCGGTGCAGTCCTCCCCCGACGACGTCCGGCTGTCGTGGTGGGCCGCCGCGTTCGCCCTCGGCGGGTGGGCCGCCCTGCTGGCGGTGCCCGGCATCTGGCGCACCGTCCGCCAGGACGTCAGCTAGGCGCCTCGCCTGCGTCGCGGGGCTCGCGCGCGAAACCGCCGGGCGTCAGCCCGGTGACCGTGCGGAAGTCCCGGGTGAAGTGCGCCTGGTCGGCGTAGCCGAGGTCGGCGGCGACCCGAGCCAGGTCGGGTGCCGTGCCCCGCGCGACCTGTGTGACCCCTGGGCCCGGGATCAGCCGCTCGGCCGCCTCGTGCAGGCGGCGGCGCTGGATCAGCCACTTAGGGCTCAGCCCGATCCGACGGGCGCAGAGCCGTTGCAACGTGCGCTCGGTGATGGAGAACTTCTCCACGATCTGCCCGACGCGGTGCACGCCGCTGTCGCCCTCGGCGTACTCCACGACCGCGTTGACGAGCAGCCCCTCCTCGTCCGCTGGTGGCAGGGTCGCGAGGGCGGCCTCCAGCAGGTCGACGGCGCGCTGCAGCGCCGCCGGGGCACCGGGGTCCGGGCGCATCACCGCCTCGATCCCCGCGGCCAGGGCGCCACCGGCGAGACCGGGCACCGTGGGGAGGTCGATGTGGCTGTCGGTGAGCTCGGAGACCGGTCGCCCGCTGAGGAGCAGTCCCGCCGCCGGCTGGAGCATCGCCCCGACGGCCCAGCCCGAGCCTCGGAGCTCGCGGGTCGACAGCCCGGTGGTCGGCCCGACCAGCCGGGCGTAGTCGTCGGCGACCACGACCAGGCAGACGGGGTACTGGAGGACCCGCTGCACGCTGACCCGGCCCTCGGGGAGGGACCAGACCGGCAGCCAGTAGCGGCGGACCCGGTCGGTGAGCTGCGGTGCCGGCGCGAACCGGTGGATCGGCGGCGTGAAACCCTCCCGGTCTCGCAGGTGGGCTCGCTCGATCGGGTCGACGGGTCGGGTCATATGTCGGATTCTTGCAAGATCCGACCCCGCCCGCGTGGTGTGCTGGGGCATGGACCCACGCATCAAGGACTACCAGGACAACGCCGCCCGCTTCACCGACGTGGTCGACGCGACCACGGCCTGGGACGGCGCCAGCCCCTGCGACGGCTGGAGCGCCGCCGACGTGCTCGGTCACGTCGTGGACACCCAGCGCCACTTCCTGCTCGAGCGCGGAGCACCACTGCCCGCCCTGCCGCCGGGGAGCCCGCCCGAGCGATGGCACGCCCACCTCGCCGGGGTGGCCGAGGTGCTCGATGACGAGGACCTCGCCTTCACCGAGTACGACGGCTACTTCGGGCGCACCACCGTGGCCGACACGCTGTCGTCGTTCTACGGCTTCGACCTGCTGGTGCACCGCTGGGACCTGGCCCGCGGGGCCGGCTCCGACGTGGTGTTCACCGACGCCGAGCTGGACCGGATCGAGCAGTCGATGC
>JBDSLK010000134.1:0-5199 GCA_039916425.1 Nocardioides sp. | reverse complement strand
GTCGAAGGTGAGCGTGGTGACCATCCCGGTCATCGCCGGCAGGAGCACCTCGAGGGTGTCCACGGAGTCGAAGACCGGCTCCTTGTCCTCCTGGAGGTCGCGGTTGTAGGCGAGTGGGAGGCCCTTGAGCGTTGCCAGCAGCCCGGTGAGGTTGCCGATCAGCCGGCCGGACTTGCCGCGGGCGAGCTCGGCGATGTCGGGGTTCTTCTTCTGCGGCATGATGCTCGACCCGGTGGACCAGGAGTCGTGGAGCCGCACGAACCCGAACTCCCGGGTCGACCAGAGGATGACCTCCTCGGCCAGCCGACTCAGGTCGACACCGACCATCGCGGTCACGAACGCGAACTCCGCCACGAAGTCGCGGGCGGCGGTCGCGTCGATGGAGTTGGCGCTGGAGCCGGCGAAGCCCAGCTCGGTCGCCACGGCGACGGGGTCGAGGCCCAGGGACGAGCCGGCGAGCGCGCCGGAGCCGTACGGCGAGTCCGACGCGACCCGGTCGTCCCAGTCGCCGAGTCGGTCGACGTCGCGCACCAGCGGCCACGCGTGGGCGAGCAGGTGGTGGGCCAGCAGGACCGGCTGGGCGTGCTGGAGGTGGGTGCGGCCCGGCATGATCACGTCGAGGTGACCGTGCGCGTGGTCGGCAAGCGCCTCCACGAGGTCCAGAGCCAGCCCTGCGACCACTCGGGCGTGCTCACGCAGGAACACCCGGAACAGGGTGGCCACCTGGTCGTTGCGGGAGCGACCGGCACGGAGACGGCCGCCGACGTCGGGCCCGACCTCCTCGATGAGCAGCCGCTCGAGCGCGCCGTGGACGTCCTCGTCGGTCGGGGCAGGGCGCAACGAGCCGTCGGAGTACCGCTCCCCCAGCGACCCGAGACCGCCGAGCAGGGTGGCGTGGTCGGCGTCGGTGAGCAGGCCGGCGGTGTGCAGCGCGTTGGCGTGCGCGCGCGAGCCCGTGAGGTCGTAGGGCGCGAGGCGCCAGTCGAAGTGGGTCGAGCGCGACAGGGCCTCGAGCTCCGGCGACGGCCCGCTCGCGAACCGGCCCCCCCAGAGCGCACCACGGTTGGTGGACTCGCCGCTCATCCGCGGGCCTCCCTGCCCTGGACCGCCTCGACCGCGGCGCGGGCGATCCCGGGCAGGGATGGGTGGCCCAGCGGAACCCTGGGCTTCCGGTCGACGGGGAGGGCGCGGGCCGTGGTCCGGGGGGCGACGGTCATGAGGACTTGCTATCAGGTCCGGCCAACGCGAGGAAACGCGAGGCTAGAGCGGAACCGCCCGCCGGGTCGCGGCTGATCACGAGCAGGGTGTCGTCGCCGGCGATCGTGCCGAGCACGTCGGGCAGCTCGGCCTTGTCGAACGCCGAGGCCAGGAACTGGGCCGCCCCCGGAGGAGTCCGCAGCACCACCAGGTTGGCACTGGACTCGGCGCTCACCAGCAGGTCGGCGCAGAGCCGGCCCAGCCGCTGCGACGCGGCCACGGTCTCCTGGGGGACCATCGGGGCGCGGTCCCCGCCCTCGGCGGGCACGGCGTACACCAGGACGCCGGAGCGCGAGCGCACCTTGACGGCGTTGAGCTCGACGAGGTCGCGCGAGAGCGTGGCCTGGGTGACGTTGACTCCCAGTCCCGCCAGCCGCTCGGCGAGCTCGTTCTGCGAGCGGATCTCGTGGTGGGTGACCAGGTCGATGATCCGCTGGTGGCGGGCGTTCTTGGTGTGCGGGGACAGTGGCTGGTCGCTCATCGGGACCGCTCCAGGAGCCAGGTGAGCACGGCCTTCTGGGCGTGCCGACGGTTCTCGGCCTCGTCCCACACCACGCTCTGGGGTCCGTCGAGCACCTCCGCGGTGATCTCCTTGCCGCGGTAGGCGGGCAGGCAGTGCATGACGATCGCGTCGGGCCGGGCCTGCGCCAGCAGCGTCGCCGTGAGCCGGTGCGCGTCGAGCGCGGCCAGCCGGGCCTGTGACTCGGCCTCCTTGCCCATCGAGACCCAGGTGTCGGTGACGACCACGTCGGCGCCCGCGACCGCAGCGCGTGGGTCCGGCTCGATCACCACGCTGCCCCCTGTGCCGGCCGCGATGCCGGCCGCACGGTCCACCATGTCCCCGGCCGGCAGATAGCCCTCGGGGCCGCTGACCCTCACGTGCATCCCGGCGGTGGCTCCCGCCAGCAGCCACGAGCTGCCCATGTTGCAGGCCGCGTCGCCCAGGAAGGCGACCACCAGCCCGGCCAGCTCGCCCTTGTGTTCGCGCACCGTCTGCAGGTCGGCGAGCAGCTGGCAGGGGTGGAAGGCGTCGGTGAGGGCGTTGACGACGGGGACGCCGGCATGGGCCGCCATCTCCTCCAGGTGCCCCTGCTCGTAGGTGCGCCACACGATGGCCGCCACCTGGCGGCCCAGCACCCGGGCCACGTCGGCGACCGACTCGCGCACGCCGATGCCGGCCAGTCCCCCGTCGACCAGCATCGGGTTGCCGCCCATCTCGGCGATGCCGGCGGCGAAGGACGTCTGGGTCCGCAGCGTCGGCTTGTCGTAGATCGTCGCCACGCTCTGCGGTCCGGCGAGCGGCGCCGGGACCGGGTACGGCGCCCGCTTGAGCGCCGCCGCGAGGTCGAGCACCTCGGCCTGCTCGGCGGGGCTCAGGTCGTCGTCGGCGAGGAAGTGGCGCATCACGACGCACCGAAGCCGTCGTCGAGCACCGCAGGCCAGGCGGTGAGGAACGAGTCGGCCGTCGCCCGGTCGAGCACCAGCGGCGGGGCCAGCCGGATCCGGTCGGGCGTCGGGTTGTTGATGATGAAGCCGTGCCGCAGCGCGGCCGCGGTGACCTCCGCCGAGAAGGGCTCGGCCAGGGTGAGCCCGACCAGCAACCCGTGGCCGCGGGCCTCGGTGACCCGCGGGTCCGCCGCGAGCCTGGCCCGCAGGTGCTCCCCCAGCGTCGCCGCGTGCTCGAGCAGTCCCTCGGAGATGATCGTGTCGAGGACGGCCAGCCCGGCAGCACACGCCACCGGGTTGCCCCCGAAGGTGGTGCCGTGGTGACCCGGCTCGAAGAGGTACGCCGAGGCGCCCAGGCCCACGCACGCGCCGATCGGGATCCCGCCGCCGAGACCCTTGGCCAGCGTGACGATGTCGGGCACCAGCCCCGGGGCGAGCAGCCGGTGGGCGAACCAGGAGCCGGTGCGCCCGACCCCGGTCTGCACCTCGTCGAGCCACAGCAGGGCGCCGTGGGCGCTGGTGATCTCCCGGGCGGCCTCCAGGTAGCCCGCGGGCGGGACCACGACGCCGGCCTCTCCCTGGACCGGCTCCAGGACGACGGCGGCGGTCTCGTCGGTGACGGCAACGCGCAACGCCTCGGCGTCGCCGTAGGGCACCCAGGTGACGTGCCCCGGCAACGGCTGGAAGGGCGCGCGGTAGGCCTCCTTGGCGGTGAGCGCCAGGGCGCCCATCGTGCGGCCGTGGAACGCGCCCTCGGCGGCCACCAGATGGGTGCGACCGGTGCGCCGGGTCAGCTTGAAGGCCGCCTCGTTGGCCTCGGTGCCGGAGTTGGTGAAGAAGACCTTGCCGGGCGCCGCCAGCTGGCCGAGCAACCGCTCCGCGAGGTCGATCTGCGGGCCGGTGGTGAAGAAGTTGGAGACGTGACCGAGCGTGCGGAGCTGGGTGGTGACCGCGTCGACGAGCGCCGGGTGGCCGTGACCGAGCGAGTTGACGGCAATGCCGCCGAGCAGGTCGACGTACTCCCGGCCCTCGACGTCCCAGACCCGGGCGCCCTCTCCTCGGACCAGCATCAGCTTCGGCGGGCCGAAGGCGTTCATGAGGGCGCTGTCGTAGCGCTCGGCCCAGCCCGTGAGGACGTCGGTGGTCATCCGTGAACTCCTGTCGCCTTGCGGATCTTGGTCTCGACGCCGGGCAGCACCTGGGTGCCCACGCCCTCGTCGGTGAAGATCTCGACGAGCACGGCGTGGGGCTCCCGGCCGTCGACCACGGTGGCGCGGGGCACACCCTCCTGCACGGCCTTGAGGCAGGCACCCATCTTGGGCACCATGCCGCTGGCGAGTGTCGGCATCAGCTCGGCCAGCGCCTCGGGGCTGATCTCCTTGATGACGTCGTCGCTGTCGGGCCAGTCGCGGTAGAGCCCCTCGACGTCGGTAAGGACGAGCAGCTTCTCAGCACCCAGCGCGACCGCGAGCGCGGCGGCAGCGGTGTCGGCGTTGACGTTGTGGACGATCCCGTGCTCGTCGGGGGCGACGCTGCTGACCACCGGGATGCGACCGGCCTCGATCAGGTCCAGCACCGACTCGGGACGCACCCGCGCCACCTCGCCCACGAGGCCGAGGTCGTACTCCTCCCCGTCCACGACGGTGTTGGTCGCCTCGGCGGTGAACAGCCCCGCGTCCTCGCCCGACAACCCGACCGCGAGCGGACCGTGCTGGTTGATCAGGCCGACGAGCTCGCGCTGGACCTGCCCGACCAGCACCATCCGGACCACGTCCATCGCCTCGGGGGTGGTCACCCGCAGCCCGCCGCGGAACTCCGACTCGATGCCGAGCCGGTCGAGCATCGCGGAGATCTGCGGCCCGCCACCGTGCACGACGACGGGCTTGAACCCCGCGAACCGCAGGAACGCGACGTCCTCGGCGAAGGCCACCTTGAGGGTGTCGTCGGTCATCGCGTTGCCGCCGTACTTCACCACCACGATCTTGCCGTGGTAGCGCTTGAGCCACGGCAGCGCGGCGGCCAGCGTCGCGGCAGGAGTCAGGGGACGGGTGCCCTCCGGGTGGACCGTGTCGTCGGGTGTCGTCATGAGGAGTAGGCGCTGTTCTCGTGGACGTAGGCGTGAGTGAGGTCGTTGGTCCAGACGGTCGCGCGGTCGGCGCCCGCCTTGAGGTCGATGGTCACGCTCACCTCGCGAGGGGCCAGGTCGACGGTGGCGGGGTCGGCGGCCGGCGTCGACCGGCGACACACCCACACGTCGTTGAGCGCCACGTCGAGGTCGGCGGGGTCGAAGGCCGCCTCGGTAGTGCCGACCGAGGCCAGCACGCGTCCCCAGTTGGGGTCCTTGCCGAAGACGGCGGCCTTGAAGAGGTTGCTGCGGGCCACGCTGCGGCCGACCTCGACCGCCTCCTCCTCAGACACGGCGTTGACCACGGTGATCGCGATCTCGTGCTCGGCGCCCTCGGCGTCGTGGAGCAGCTGCATGGCCAGATCGGTGCA
>JBDSLK010000133.1:0-8157 GCA_039916425.1 Nocardioides sp. | reverse complement strand
CATCGACAACCCACTCCTCATGCCCCACCACGCTCACCGTTTCGCGGGCATTCCTACGTGAGGCACTGAGGCACGGGGAGCGTTTCGCGGGCAGTTTTCGTGAGTCTCGTCGTTCCTTTGCGCACGGGCCGCCCGACGTCCACAGTGTGGTCATGAGGACATGGCTGGCAGTGTTGACCGGCGCCGTGATGCTGGTCGCAGTCGGGTTGCTCGCGGCCACCTCCGCCCTCACTCCCGACCAGGGGACTGCGACGGTCGTGGCCGATCCGAAGGTCACCGCCGACGAGGATCACGAGGCCGACAAGGCCAAGAAGGCCGAGAAGGCCGACAAGCAGCGTCACGGCAGGCCCGCGTGGGCGCATGCTCACGACATGAAGCGGCTCGTCCGCGAGCACCGCGAGGGCATGGCGGCATTCACGCGCTGCAAGGCTCGGCGCGGTGAGGACTGCGTGCGGCCATTGCCGCCGGGCCTGGCCAAGAAGCGCTGAGCAGTCAGTCGGCGGCGTCGAGGACTCGACGGCCGAGGGCTCGGAGGGCGTCGCGCAGCTCGGGCGGTGAGATGACGTGGAAGGGCGCCTCCACGAGGACCAGGCGGCGGGCGTACCAGTCCGGCTCGTCGGTGCTGCCGAGCAGTCGGGTGTGGTCGCTGTCGATCGCCTCGAGCCGGCCGAGGTTTCGCGGGATCCAGCAGCCCACGACGGCGACGGGGGCGTCGACGACGACCTCGACGCCGTAGCGCCAGCCTTCCGCGAGGTGCTCCTCCAGCGCCGCCTCCGGGTCCAGTCCCGCGGGCTCCTCGAAGGTCTCCGGCAGTCGCTCCACGCGCGCGATGCGGTCCACCCGCAGGACCCGACGGGCGTCCTTGGTGTGCGACCAACCCAGGAGGTACCAGAGCCCGTGACGCCGCGACACCGCCCACGGGTCGACGTCCATCGACCGTGTGGAGCCGCGGAGCCGGTAGTCCAGGCGCACCCGGTGCCGGGCCGCGCTGGCCTGCACGAGAGCCGCGGTGGTCTCGGGGTCGGCGCGCGCGTCGGCGCTCGAGCGTCGCGGCGTGCTCAGCTGCCAGAGCGCGTCGGCGGGATCGGCGAGGGAAGCGGGCAGCACCCGGATGATCTTCCCCAGCGCCCGACCCACCGGGTCGTCGTCGTCGGAGGCGGAGTGGCGGCCCTCGAGCGCCGCCATCACCAGGCCGAGCGCCTCCGTCGTGGAGAACATCAGGGGCGGGACCCGGTAGCCGCGGCCGAGGCGGTAGCCGCCGTACCGGCCCGGTGTGGACTCCACCGGGATGCCGGCCTCCCGCAGGATGCCGACGTAGCGGCGCGCGGCGCGGTCGGACACCCCCAGCCGCTGACCGAGCGTGTCGCCCGAGATGCCGGGGGAGTTCTGCACCAGCTCCAGGGCAAGCAGGGCGCGGGTGGTCGGGCTGTTGTCGTTCATCGGCCACCTCACCAGTCCGCGGATGCTAATCGTCCGGGAAGCACCCTAGCGTCGTCGGCATGACCGACGACACCGACGCAGTCCTGACCGGCCCGCCTGCGGCCGGTGACGAGACCGACACCCTGCTGGGCTCGCTGGAGCGGCAGCGGGCCACCTTCGCCTGGAAGTGCGGAGGCCTGGACGATGCCGGCATGACAGCTACGATGGGCGCCTCCACGATGACCCTGGGCGGCCTGCTCAAGCACCTGGCCCTCGTGGAGGAGGACTACTTCTCCGGGCGGCTGTGGGGCGAGCCCCTGCGCCCGCCGTTCGACACGGTCGACTTCGACGCCGACCCCGACTGGGAGTGGCGGACCGCGGCCGACGACTCTCCCGAGGAGCTGATGGGGCTGTGGCAGACGGCCGTACGCCGCTCGCGCGCCAACCTGGCCAGGGCGACCGTCGACCGCGACCTCGGCCGGCTGGTCGCCCGCACCTGGTCGGACGGACGCGCCCCCAGTGTGCGCCGCACCCTGGTCGACATCATCGAGGAGTACGCCCGGCACACCGGCCACGCCGACCTGCTGCGCGAGTCCGTCGACGGCGTGGTCGGCGAGGACCCGCCCGGCTGAACGCCCCCGCCTTGCTGCCGGTCAGACCGTGAGCTCCAGGGCCACGTCGACCGGCTGGCCGACCTCGAGCGCCTCGGCCCGTCGCACCATGTCCTTGAGCGGCACTAGGTAGGTGCCGTCCTTCGGGAAGAGTGACGTGGTCCACTCGGTGTCGCCGATCCGCACGGTCAGCGGGATGACGCCCCACCCGTAGGTGAGCACCGAGGCCAGTGCCCGGATCTCTGCGCCGTCGTCGTCGGGCACCCGGACGAAGTGGTACGGCGAGGGGCCGCGCCAGTAGATGACCTCGCCGGAGAACTCGAGCAGCATCCGAGCAGGATAGAGGTGCGCTGCTGCTCGTGCTCAGGATCGGTCGGGGCGGCCGTAGAGGTCCCGGATGACGTCCTCGATGTCCGGCTCCTGGATCGACAGGTCCGCGACGGCGTACGACGCGGCGACGGCCGCGACGATCGGCGCGGCGCTGGCGTCGGTCGGGAACGACAGCCACTGGCGCGGCCCCTCGGTGCGGCGCACCGTGGCGCCGGGGACCTCGATCGGGCCGGCCTCGTCGAGCAGGTCGACCACCAGGGTCCGGGTCGACCCGCCCTCGCGATGCAGGGCGGCGAGGTCGCCGTCGAAGACGAGCGTCCCGTGGTCGATCACCATCACCCGGCGGCAGAGAGCCTCGATGTCCTGGAGGTCGTGGGTGGTCAGCAGCAGGGTGGTCCCGCGCTCGGCGTTGAGGGTGCGCAGGAACTCCCGCAGCCGGCCCTTGCTGACCACGTCGAGCCCGATGGTCGGCTCGTCGAGGTAGAGGATCTCGGGGTCGTGGAGCAGTGCGGCGGTGATGTCGCCGCGCATCCGCTGACCGAGCGACAGCTGGCGGACCGGGGTGTCGAGAAGGTCGCCGAGGTCGAGCAGCTCCACGAACTCCGCGAGGTTGGCCCGGTAGCGGTCCGGTGCGATGCCATAGATCTTCTGGAGCAGCTCGAAGGAGTCGCGCAGCGGCAGGTCCCACCACAAGCTGGTGCGTTGACCGAAGACGACGCCGATCCGGCGGGCGAGGTCGGTGCGGCGCCGGCTCGGCTCCAGCCCGGCGACGTGGAGGTGACCGGCAGTAGGCACCAGGATGCCGGTCAGCATCTTGATCGTCGTGGACTTGCCGGCGCCGTTCGGCCCGATGTAGCCGACCATCTCGCCGGACTCGACCGCGAAGGTCAGGTCCCTGACGGCGCGCACCTCGGTCCGGGTCCGGCGCATCCCGCGGGCGCGCTTGCGGACCACGAAGGTCCGGGCGAGGTCGCGGACGTCGATCAGCGGCATGTCAGCTCCCGGTGGAGGTGTAGCGGCGCACCCCGGTGCGCCAGGTGAGCCCGGCGATGACGCACATGAGGGCGGCGACGAAGGGTGGGGCAACGGCGAACCAGCCCGGCATGCCGAACGGGTCCTCGCGATCGAGGAGGTAGAGGCAGGGGTACCAGTTGGCGAAGGCCACGGGGATCACGAAGGTGAGCGACTTGAGGACCTCGCTCGGGAAGATGCTGAGCGGGTACTGCGTCATCGTGTTGCCGCCGTAGGTGAACGCGTTGGCGAACTCGCTGGCGTCCTGGGTCCAGAACTGGATGCACGAGAAGGTCACGAAGAGCGCGAAGAAGATCGCGCTCGCCGAGATCACCATCAGCAGCGCGACCACCACCTTGCTGGGCGTCCAGTCGACCGACCAGGCCGCCCAGGCGAACACCGCGACCGCCTGGGAGATCCGGCCGAGTCGCCGGAGGGCGAACCGGTCCGCGCACACCTGCACGATCAGGGGGACCGGCCGCACCATCATCGCGTCCAGCGTGCCGCTGCGGATGTGCTGGCCGATCTGCTCGACGCTGCCGATGAGCAGGTCGGCGACGCCGATCCCGATGCCGGAGGCGCCGTAGAGCAACGCGATCTCCCACAGAGCGAAACCGTCGAGATCGCCGATCAGGTGCAGCATCAGCCCCAGCCCGACGAAGTCCAGGAAGGTCAACAACAGGCTCGCCAGGGTCAGCATCGCGAACGACGCACGGTAGGACAGCGAGGAGCGCACCCAGAGCCGGGCGATCCGTGCGTACTGCCGCGGTGCGTCGCGCACGACGCCGAGGGCCTCACCCACCCTGGACCACCACCTTGCGCGTCGCGGCGGCCACGACCACCTGGCACAGCCCGACGAGCACCACGATCCAGGTCACCTGCAGGCCGAGGCCGGCGAGCAGGTCGGCGCCGACGCGCTTGCCCAGCCAGATGTCCGCCGGCGTCTGGAGGTACGACGCCCACGGCAGGGCGAGCGCGATCGACCGCAGCGGCTCGGGGAAGATCACCAGCGGCAGCACCATCCCGCTGAGGAACAGGGCGGCCAGTCCCGAGAGCATCTTGACCCCGCTCTGGTCCATCAGCCAGAACGCCGTGGACGCCACCAGGAACCGGATCGCGAAGCTCGTCACGACCGCGAGCACCATGCTGACCAGGAACGCGAGCGTTGCGACGGCCGAGCCCGGCAGCACGATGTCGAAGACGAGGAACCCCACCACCGTGGGCGCGAGGCCCCGGGTCAGGAAGTGGTACGCCGCCCGTCCGAGGTCCGCGGCGAGGTACCACGGCACCAGGCCCACCGGCCGGTAGAGGTCGATGGCGACGTCGCCGGTGCGGATCCGCTCGGCCAGGTCGTCGGTGGTGCCACCGCCCCAGAGCGCGACCGTCATCAGCAGCGCCTGCCCGATCCAGACGTAGGTGACGGCGTCGGTGGCGTCGTACCCGCCGGCGTCCGGACGCTGCGCCCACAGGGCCAGGTAGGCGTAGGAGTAGATGACTCCGAAGACGCAGTTGGTGAAGATCCCCGCCAGCGTGGCTGCCCGGTAGGTGGAGTAGCGCCGGAACCCGCGCGTCGCGATGGCGACGTAGAGCATGCGAGAACCTCCGGGCCGAGCGTGGTGTGGGCTCCTGTGGGGGAGCGCGTCATCATGCCACGCGCATGGGGATCCTCAGTGCTGGTAGGTCCCGTGGAGGATCGCGCGGCCCAGCGTCTTGAAGGCCAGGTTGAACGACACCACCGCGGGGGAGGCGTCGGCGTCCACGCCGAGCGTCTCCTCACCGACGGCGTGCACCACGAAGTAGTAGCGGTGCGGCTGGTCGTCGGGCGGGGGAGCGGCTCCCATGAAGCCGTGCTGGCCGCCGTCGTTGCGGCACTGGAAGGCCTGGCCGGGAAGGTCGCGCGCCGCGGCCCCCGTGTCCAGCGAGGTGCAGTCGGCGGGCAGGTCGACCAGCACCCAGTGCCAGAAGCCCGACGGGGTGGGCGCGTCGGGGTCGAAGCAGGTGACCACGAAGGACTTGGTGCCCTCCGGTGCCCCCTTCCAGGACAGCTGCGGAGAGGTGTTGCCAGCGTCGGCGACCTGGTCGGCCTTCAGCGGCCGGCCGTCGGTCACGTCGGTGCTGGTCACCGTGAACGAGGGCCGCGCAGGCAGCAGGTCGTAGGGGTCGGGAGAGACGGGACGTTCGATCGTCTTGTCGAGTGCCATGTCCCTGACAGTACCCACGCGCTGGACGAGCAGTCCCGCCACCAGCGAGCCGAGGGTGCCGAGGGTGAGGTCGCCCAGGGTGTCTTCGTAGGCGGTGTCGAGCTCGGTCCCGTGCCGGATGAAGGTCCACCACTCGCCGAGCTCCCAGCCGATGGCCAGCACGGCGCCCAGCCCGGTCACCGAGAGCACGACGGCCCACCGTGGTCGGATGCCGGTCAGCCAGATCAGGCCGAGCCCGCCGCAGAGGAACGCCCAGTTGACGAAGTGGTTGAGGTCGTCCCAGAAGACCACCCGGTCGTAGAGGTCGAGGCTGTTGCCGGTCACGTCGACCAGGAAGGGCACCATCACCAGCGCGAAGGCGCCGTACGGCGGGTGCCGGGGGGAGCGCCGGCGGCGCTCGGCGAGCCACCAGGCCACCGGTGCGAGGAGCATCAGCACGGCGTAGGCCAGCAGGCGGGCCCCGAAGGCCTTGTCGGCGAACCGGTCGATGCCCGGGACCAGCGCGGCGAAGGCCAGCTGGGCGATCGTGGCGGCGTAGACGAGGGCGGGGACCCACGCAGGGACGGGGCGGCGCGGGGTCATGCCCGGACACTAGTCACGCCCGCGGGGACGGGCAGGGAGAATGGTCGGGTGACCGACGCGCCGCGCTACTGGCCCTACCCCGTGGGGCTGCGACTCGAGGGGCGCCGGGTGCTGGTGGTCGGAGGCGGGCACGTCGCCCAGCGCCGGGTGCCGGCCCTGCTCGCGGCGGGGGCCCGGGTCGAGCTGGTGTCGCCGGAGGTGACGCCGGCCATCGAGGGCATGGCCGCCGAGATCACCTGGCACGAACGCCGCTTCGAGGAGTCCGACGTCGACGGTGCGTGGTACGTCGTCGCGGCGACCGACGACCGCGAGGTCAACGCGGCGGTCTCGGCGGCCGCGGAGAAGCGGCGGATCTTCTGTGCCCGGGCCGACGACGGCCGCGACTCCTCGGCCTGGACTGCGGCCACCGGCCACCACGGGTCGGTCACCGTTGCGGTGCTGGGCAACCGTGAGCCCCGTCAGTCCGCTGCCCTGCGCGACGCCATCGTCACCGCCCTCCGCGACGGGCACCTCACCACCGCCGGCGCCCTCGATCACCGTCCGGGCGTCGTGCTCGTAGGCGGCGGGCCGGGCGACCCCGAGCTGGTGACGGTCGCGGCCCGGCACGCGCTCGCCTCCGCCGACGTGGTGGTCGCCGACCGGCTGGCCCCGCGCGAGCTGCTCGACGAGCTCGGGCCCGATGTCGAGCTCGTCGACGTGGCCAAGCTGCCGCGCGGGAGATCGGCCCGCCAGGACGACATCAACGCGTTGCTCATCGACCGGGCCAGGGCCGGCAAGCGGGTCGTGCGCTTCAAGGGCGGCGACAACTTCGTGTTCGGCCGCGGCTTCGAGGAGCTCGAGGCGTGCGCGTCGGCGGGGGTGCCGGTGACGGTCGTCCCCGGCCTGAGCTCGGCCCTCGCGGTGCCGGCCCGGGCCGGCATCCCGGTCACCCACCGCGGCGTCGCCCACGAGTTCACGGTGGCCTCCGGGCACCTGCCCCCCGGTCACCCCGACTCGCTGGTGGTGTGGGACGCGCTGGCCCGGCTGCGCGGCACCCTGGTGCTGCTGATGGCGGTCGACAACGCGGCCGCGATCGCCACCGCCCTGGTCGAGGGCGGCCGGCCCTCGAGCACCCCGGTGGCGGTGCTCGTCGCGGGCACCATGCCGGAGGAGCGGGCCGTCTACGCGACCCTCGGGACCCTCGGCCGCGAGCTGGCCGGCGAGGCCGTTCGCCCGCCCGCGATCATCGTGGTCGGCGACGTCGTGGCGGTCGCCAAGCCCGACGAGTTCGGTCGCTGAGGGTGGCCGACCTGATCCGGGTCACCGAGGCCGACGACCCCCGGCTCCGCGACTACCGCGACCTGCGCGACGTCGAGCTGCGCAAGGCCGTCGAGGCCGAGCACGGGCTGTTCCTCGCCGAGGGCGAGAAGGTCGTCCGCCGGGCGGTGGAGGCCGGCCACACGCCGCGGTCGTTCCTGATGGCGGAGCGCTGGCTGGACGGGCTCGCCGACGTCCTCGCCACCACCGACGCGCCCTGCTTCGTGCTCACCGAGGCGCTGGCCGAAGAGGTCACCGGGTTCCACGTCCACCGAGGCGCCCTCGCCTCGCTGGCCCGCACGCCGCTGCCGTCGCTCGACGAGGTGCTGGCCGGCGCGCGCTCGGTGCTGGTGCTGGAGGACGTGGTGGACCACACCAACGTCGGGGCGATCTTCCGCTCCGGCGCCGCCCTCGGCTTCGACGCCGTGCTGCTGGCCCCCCGCTGCGCCGACCCGCTCTACCGCCGCGCGGTCAAGGTGGCCATGGGGGCGGTCTTCTCCCTCCCGTGGACCCGCCTCGAGGACTGGTACGACGCGCTCCCGGCGCTCTCGGCACGCGGCTTCACCACGGTGGCGCTCACCCTGGCCGACGACGCGCGCCCGATCGAGGAGAGCGTCGCGGGGGTGGACCGGCTGGCGCTGGTGCTCGGGTCGGAGGGCCACGGCCTCACCGAGCGGTGGGAGCGTGCCGCCGACCGCCGGGCGACC
>JBDSLK010000132.1:0-8609 GCA_039916425.1 Nocardioides sp. | reverse complement strand
CGATGGTGCTCGTGGTGGGGTGCGGCTCGGCGAAGGACTGCACCCTCATCGGCTGCACGGCCGGCGTCACGGTGGCCCGCCGGCGGGAGTCAACGCGGTGTCGGCGGGCGTGCTCACGATCTGCGCGCGTGACGACTGCACTGACACCCGCTTCGAGACCGACGAGCCGACCATCACCGCCAGCCTGGCGATCGAGGGCCTCGATGACGACGACGAGGTCACCGCGACCCTCGAGCTCGCCGACGTTCACGGCGACGCCGTCCATACGTCCCTCGACCCTCCGCGTCGACTCACGTCCGGCCCGGGCGGCGAGCTCGTCGGGCACCTTGATCACGGTGTAGACGTTGCGTCCCCACGGCATGAGCTCCAGGAGCGCGTCGAAGCGAATCGGCGGTTCAACACTCATGGCGCTTGAGTCTCCGGGTCGCGCTCGGCGATGTCGAGGCCCCGAGGCCGTTGAGGTGGGCCTGCGCGAGTCCCGGATGGGGCGCCCCTGACCGCCGTGCGGGCCACGACTGGGCGGCGACCGCGGGCGCGATGACGTCGAGCTCATTGGGTTGAGTGTCGGGCCTGCTCCAGGTTCGACCGGTGAGGGCCAGAGAGCCAGTCCTGGTCCAGACGCGCGTCGACCGGTTCCTCTCCTCGCCGCAGCGCGTCGATGTAGGCACGATCGGCGGCGAGGCGGGCCGCCACCTCGGGACCCTCGGCAACCGCGCCATGGCCGGGGACGACGACATCGACGTCCCTGGCGGCCTCAGCCAGCCGATCGAGGGCCGTCTCGTAGGCGCCCACCTGATCGGGGCGGCGAGGGTCGAGGAGCGGGATCAGGACGTCGGAGAGCATGTCGCCGGCGAGCAGGACGCCACGGTCCGCCAGGAGGACCGCGGCGTGGCCGATCGCGTGCGCCTGATGCTCGACGATCGTGCCCGGCACCGGTCCGCCGTCCGCGGGCAGCGGGGTGACGAGCCCGATCAGCTCGAGAGGGACGCCGGAGGCGCTCTCCGCCGCCATCGTCTGCGCCCGCTCCCGCGCTCCACGCGCAGTGTGGGCGCCGGCGGGGGTGGCGTAGCGGGGCGCGTCGCCGAACCGGGGATGCCAGAGCAGGTGGTCCCAGTGGGGGTGGGTGGAGAACCCGGCGACCACCGGAAGGCCGAGCCGGTCCACGTCATCGGCGAGCTGGTCCAGATCGGAGCCATCGATGCCGGGATCGACCAGGATCAACCCACCCTCCCCGCGCACCGCGACGGCATTGCTCCAGACCCACGCGCTCTGCCGGACCCAAACGCCGTCAGCCACCTGATACAGCATCGACCGACGCTGTCAGGTGCTTCCAACCCGGCGCAATCACGTGAGCACACGGAACAAGCGTCTGCTCGCGTGCGGGTGCCAGGCAGTGTCGGGTCTGGTGGCGAGTAGGTGCCGGACCTTCTCGTGGGTCTGATCAGTTGCCCGGCCGCTCCTCATGACGAGGCAGGATGGCACGCATGTCGCTGCCCACCCCCACGCTGCACACCGCTCGCCTGCGGCTGCGCCCCGTGACAAGCGCGGACGCGGACGCCCTCTTCGCGCTGCACAGCAACGCCCGCGTGATGCGCTACTGGGACTCGCCGCGCTGGGTCGAACCTGCGCGGGCTGAGCGCTTCATCGCGGGTTGCCAGCAGATGGCAGAGGACGGCAGCGGGGCCCGTCTGGCCATGGAAAGTGTTCCTGACGGGGCGTTCATCGGCTGGTGCAGTCTGACCCGATGGAACCCGGTCTATCGCAGCGCGTCGCTGGGCCACTGCCTCGTCGATGTCGCCTGGGGCCACGGCTACGCGACGGAGGCCGCGCGCGCCCTGCTGCAGTGGGCATTCGACACGATGGACCTCAATCGAGTCCAGGCCGAGACCGATACGCGCAACGTGGCATCTGCTCGCGTCCTGGAAAAGCTCGGATTCGTGCGTGAAGGGACGTTGCGCGAAGACTGCGTCGTGAACGGCGAGGTGTCGGACTCGTGGGTCTACGGGCTGATCAGGCGGCAGTGGCGTCCGCTGCCCGGGCCGGGGCTCGGCCACTGAATCCCTTTCGCTGGCGAGAGGGCGCCAGAGCTGAGCCTGTCCCCAACAGTGCTTCGGGCGTGGCCGTCACCGCCGGGTGATACAGGCCGAAGCCGGATAGACTCCCCGGGTGTCCGCCACTGTCGTCGCGAAGGACCTGTCCGGCGGACACGGTCACCGGGTGCTGTTCGAGGGACTGGACCTCACGGTCGCCCCGGGTGACGTCATCGGTGTCATCGGCGCCAACGGTGCTGGCAAGTCGACACTGCTGTCCCTGCTTGGCGGTGGGTTGCAACCCTTGGCCGGCTCGGTGGACTACGCGCCTCGGGACGCGTTCGTCGGGCTTGTGCCCCAGGAGCACGAACGCGTGCCGGGCGAGACCGTCGCGCACTACCTCGCCCGGCGTACCGGTGCCGCCGAGGCGACCGCGGCGATGGAGGCTGCCGCTGGGGCGCTCGGTTCGGGCGGGCCGGGGGTCGACGACGCCTACGCGGTCGCGCTCGACCGGTGGCTGGCGAGCGGCGCAGCCGACCTCGAGGACCGGGTCGCGCCAGTGCTGGCCGACCTGGGTCTCGACGTGGGCTCGGAAGCCCTGATGACTGCGCTCTCCGGTGGTCAGGCCGCGCGAGTGGCACTGACCGCGCTGCTGCTCAGCCGGTTCGACGTCGTCCTGCTCGACGAGCCGACCAACGACCTCGACCTCGATGGCCTCGCGCGGTTGGAGTTGTTCGTGCAGGGTCTGCGCGGCGGTGTCGTGCTGGTCTCGCACGACCGGGAGTTTCTGGCTCGCTGTGTCACCCGGATCGTTGAGCTCGACCAGGCCCAGGGCCAGGTCACCGTCTACGACGGCGGCTACGACGCCTTCCTCGAGGAGCGCACCATTGCCCGCCGGCATGCCCGGGGGGCCTACGAGCAGTACGCCGGGACGCGCGCCGACCTGGTGCAGCGGGCCCGCACCCAACGCGAGTGGAGCTCCCAAGGGGTGCGCAACGCGATGCGCAAGAGTCCCGACAACGACAAGATCCGCCGCCGGGCAGCCACGGAGTCCTCAGAGAAGCAGGCGCAGAAGGTCCGCCAGATGGAGTCGCGGATCGCACGGCTCGACGAGGTCGAGGAACCGCGGAAGGAGTGGGTCCTGCAGTTCGACATCGCGGCCGGACCGCGGTCGAGCGAGGTGGTTGCCACCCTCAACGAGGCGACCCGCCGGCTCGGCGACTTCCAGCTCGGCCCTGTCTCCGTGCAGGTGAACGCCGGCGATCGGATCGGCATCAGCGGTCCCAACGGTGCCAGCAAGACCACGCTCCTGCGACTGCTGCTGGGCAGCACCGTCCCTGACACTGGCTCCGCGTCGCTGGGCGCCTCAGTTGCCGTGGGGGTGATCGACCAGGCCCGCACCAGCCTCGACGATGACCTGCCGCTCGGAGACGCCTTGGAAGCCGCCGTGCCGGAGATGGCGCAAGCCGAGGTGCGGACGCTCCTCGCCAAGTTCGGGCTCAAGGCCGATCAGGTGACCAGCATGGTCGGCCGCCTCTCCCCGGGCGAGCGCACTCGCGCGGCGATGGCGCTGCTGCAGGCACGCGGTGTGAACCTGCTCGTCCTCGACGAGCCCACCAACCACCTCGACGTGCCGGCCATCGAGCAGCTGGAGCAGGCGCTGGCGTCCTACGACGGAGCGCTCCTCCTGGTCTCCCACGACCGTCGTCTGCTGGAGAACGTCCGGCTGAACCACCGGTGGGACGTCGACAGCGGCCGCGTTGCGGTGCGACATCCATAAGGCCAGGAGAGCCACAGGCACCTCGTGACGCGTGCGGTCGGCGGCACCAGCGTCCGAGAGAGGTGAGGGCCTGGACATCGGCGCACCCCAACGAGGATCGTGGACCGCGAGGCCGTGTCCGCTGAGCGCAAGATGATCGCCCACGCATTGCCCTTCACTTCCCTCCAGAAGGCAGGCTGAGATGCACCTCGAACACCTATGTGCCCTGGACCTGGAGTACGACGGAGACTTTCACTACGTCAGCCCTTACGAAGGAGAGTCTGGGATTGGCTGGGGTGTCGGCGGTGGAACCGCGACCGGCGGTCGACTGCGGGGCAGCGTCAAGTGGTCGAACCAACCCACCGGGCGCGGTGACGGTGTCATGTTGCCCTCGGCCCGCGGGGTCATTTTCACCGATGACGACGCCGAGGTCATGTTCGACCTGACCGGACGCACCGTGTTCGTGGACAAGCCGACGGGCGAGACGGTCGGACGTCAATTGCTGATGACCCTCTTCGAGACCGAGCACGAGTCCTACGCCTGGCTGAACAACACCGTCTGTGTGACAGAGGGCAGGATCGACCCCGAGCGCCTCGTGACTCACATGGAAGTCTGGCTCTGTCAGTCAGACCTCCCCTGAGGACCGCCCGCACGCCCGGACGGGACCACGAGGCGGTCGTCACCGTCTACGAGCCCATGGCGCGATCACCCCGCCGGCGTCACACCTCGTTGTCCCACAGACCGGCGATCGTCACGCCCTCAGGACCTTGTCCAGGGCCTTGCCCTTGGCAAGTTCGTCGACCAGCTTGTCCAGGTAGCGAATCCTCTGCATCAGCGGATCGTCCACGTGTTCGACGCGCACCCCGCACACCACCCCGGTGATCAACGATGCGTGCGGGTTGAGGCGAGCATCTGCGAAGAAGTCCTCGAAGGTCGTCCCCGCGGCCAGGTGACCACTCAGCGCTGACTCGTCGAACCCGGTCAGCCACTCGATCACCCGATCCAGCTCTGCCTTCGTGCGCCCCTTCTTCTCCACCTTCGCCACGTAGTGGGGATACACCGACGCGAAGGTGGTCGTGAAGATCCGGCTCATCCTCGCAAGCGTAGTGCCCTGCCCCCCGCGTCTTCGGTGGATGAGGAGCGCTCACCATGAACGCCCGGACCTCTTGTCCACAGCGGCAGGCAACGGCGAATCTCGCCGCCCCCCCCACTGCAGGGCCACGTCCCGGGAGGGCACGTCCATCGCAGCGCCGGGGAACGAAATCAGGTGCTTCGGAATCTCGTGACTCCCTCGTCCGGCGGCCTCCCTCGGCCACCTCTCGGATCACCTGCGAACGCCGCGTTCGCCATCGGACACTGTGCCCGAGGATCTCTCGGAGTCGCGCCACGTCCGCGGACCTTCCCCTGAGCGGCCCGTCAGAGGACCAGCTTCATCCGCGGCGCAGACGTCGGGGCGAAGCCGAGCTGCTCGTAGATCCGCTGGCCGTCCTGCGTCGCGCTGAGGTCGATGCGGTCGGCGCCGACGACCTCAGCCCACTCGATGACGTCGCGGATGAGCTCCGTCGCGTACCCACGTCCCCGGTGGACGGGCAATGTGATGACGTTCGCCAACCGGACGGCGCGCCCCCGGGGGCAATATGGATTCGGGACGCCGAGCTCCACGGTGCCGATCGCCGCGGCAACGAGAGAGCCCTGGACGTCGATGACCGGAAGGTGCGTGCTGGTGCTGTCGTCGACGTGGCTCGTGAACCAGTCGAGCGCATGTTGTCTCCACGCCGTCGCAGGTCGCGGGTCCATCTCGTCGAACAGAAGGTCCCACAGCGACAACAGCTGGTCCGCCTCATCGAGGCGAGCACGTCTGAGATGTCCCGGACGATCCTGGTGCACGCGGCCATGCTTGCACGGGTCATGCACGGACGCCTCGAGCAACTCGGGGCAGAGTCGGGCTATGACCGCCGACCCGACCAGGACCGCAACGGACGGTCCGCGAGGATGCCTGATCATCGTGTGTGGGCTGCCGGGCAGCGGCAGGACGACGACGGCCACCCAGATCGCTCTGGAGTGCCGGGCCCTCCGTCTGGAGCCGGACGCGTGGCTCGGCGCCCTCGGGGTGAACCTGTGGGACGCCGAGGCGATCGCGCGTCGAGTCGCTCCAGTGGTCGACCGCCCGACAGCTCCTGGCTCTCGGCGTCACGGTCGTCATCGCGTGGGGGAGTGGGCCGCGACGAGAGAGACGCCCTCCGGACAGGCGCCCACGCCGTGGGCGCGGCAGTCGTTGATTGCCTCCACACCCGCCCGGTCGAGCTCGGCGAGACGGTCCAGCATCTGCTGGAGCACCTGAGGGGAAGTCCTTCCCAGTCGACGACCACGCCGACCACGCGCAGCGGCTGCCGCGTGCGGTAGGACTTGGTCGGGTTGCCGGGGAACTTCGTGTTGGTCAGGGTGGGGCCGTCCTCGCCGGCACCGGTGGGCTCCACCCGGAAGATCCGGCCACGAGGTCAGCCGAGCAGCAGCCGCACGACCGAGTCGGCGTACCACCCGGCCCATTGCTCGTGGGTCCAGCCGCGGTCGCGCGTCATCCGGTGGTACTGCTCGGGGGCGGTCAGCACCCACAAGACATCGACGGCGTCGCCCATCGAGAGGCCGTCGCGCAGGCGGCCCTGGCGGGTGAGGGTGCGCACCACACCGGTGGCGCCGACGAGGCGCTCCTGCTCGCTGACCTGCCACAGGTCGGCGAGGGCGGGGTCGATCGCGGCGCCCTGGCGCAACACCTCGTTGAGGTCGGCGAAGCGACCGAGGATCTCAGCCGAGATGGCGGCGTACGCCCGCAGCGCCGACTCGGCGTCCGGCGCCTCGGCTATCAGGGCGAAGTTGGGCCGCTCGGTGATGGCGTGCGGGTCGTCGTCGCCGGCGATCGCGCGGTCGCGGGCGAGCTTCATCAGGGTCGCCTTGGGTCCCACGGCGAAGACGGTGGGTCGCGAGACCCCCGCGCGCTCCGCGATCCGGTCGACGGTGGCGCCGGCGTATCCCCGGGCGAGGAACTCCGCCAGCGCGGCCTGCACCACCGCGGAGCGGGTCTGCTCGGCCAGCCCGGCCCGCAGCGAGGAGCGATAGCGGCGCCGCGCGGGACCGTTGACGTCGGCCACGGGATTGAGCATACTCACGATCAATCCAGTTGACTCACCGTCAATCGAACCGAGGAACCATGACCCTTGCGTACGTCGCGAACGCCGCTGACCACCAGCAGATCGAGTGGATCGGGGGCGGCACCGTGAGCGTCCTCCTCGACACCGCGGCCACGGCCGGTCAGCTGACGATGGTGCGCTCGCGCCTGCCGAAGGGCGCCGCGGCGCCGGTGCACCAGCACTCTCGGGAGGACGAGATGTTCGTGCTGCTGCGGGGGAGCGGGATCTTCTGGAGCGGCGACCAACGGCACGAGGTGGGCGAGGGCGGCGTCGTGTTCCTGCCCCGCGACGTGCCGCATGCCTACCGGATGACTGAGGACGTCGACATGCTGACGCTGTGCGTGCCCTCAGGCATGGAGGAGTTCTTCCGCGGCGCCGGGCACGACCTGGCCACACCCCGGCCGGACGGCTGGGAGCTCACCCACGCCGCGCTGGCCGCCGCCGCCGAACGGGTGGGCCAACACCTCCTCGGCCCGCCCCTGGATGCCGACGCGTCGATGCCGGCCGCCTACCTACAGTCACGGGTCAGCCTTCCTCAGTAGCCGCCGCTCCCGCCGCTGCCGCCGGACCCGCCTCCGTAGAGCAGGACCAGGACCAGGACGACCCCGACCGCTACCACCGCGGCCACGACGAGCCAGGTAGTCGACCGCGACCGTCCGGCCGGGTCAGGCATCGCTGGGGACTCCGTGGACAGTCACCGGAGCAGGCTATCCAGTGCTACGCGCGGCCGTGCGCGCATCGCCGGGCAGAGACGTGGTCTGCGCCGCCGGCCAGGTCCAGGCCGACCAGGCGATCACCCCGAGCAGGACCACCTCGACTGCGCTGCCCAGGAGGTAGTAGACCCACGTCTCGCCGACGCACGACACCCCGATGCTGAGCACGTAGAGCGGGCTCACGATGAGGTTGACGACCCGGTTCGCCCGCGGCCGGAGCACCAAGGTGAGCACGACCATCAGCGTCGGCAGGGTGATGTAGACCAGCGTCAGGGTGAGGAACGTCTGGTCGACCGCCAGCCCGGTGGTGCCCACCGTGCCATCGAGCGCGGCCTCCAACACGTCGGCACGGAAGAAGCCGAAGATGTCGACGTAGGCGAAGAGGAAGAGCATCGCGATCCACAGGGCGCTCAGGCGCACCCTCACGTCGACGGGGGTGTCGCGGTACTGCGGGAGGGTGGTGGTGCTCACGGCTGATCTGCTCCTCTGGTCGGTCTGGCGAATCACCAGTCTCGACGTGCCGGCGACGGGGCGCACCGGGTCATCGGCCGATGTCGTCCTGACCGAATGGCCAGGGCAGCGCCGGCCGGTCGCGGTCGTCGTCGCGGTGACCCTGGCGCTCGCCGTGGTGGAGCGGCGTACCCACCCGCTGGCCGCGACGGCCCTCGGGTTCGGCTCCCTCGCGGTGGTCGACATGGCGTCGGTCGTGCTGGCCGACGAGCCGCTCTTCCTGTACGCCGGCGATCGCCGACGGCGCTCCACGTCACCTGAGCACCGTGAAGTTCCACCTCGCCGGGGCTGATGACCAAGATCGACGCGCGCGGCCGGGTGCAGATCGCCATCTGGGCCTACGAGACCCGGCGCGTGCGCCCTGAGGGCTAGGTCAGCCGCGAAAGCACGCCGGTGCCGAGCAGCTCGATGC
>JBDSLK010000131.1:0-12975 GCA_039916425.1 Nocardioides sp. | reverse complement strand
TCACCACCGACTGACGGGGTCAGCCCCGGCCGATGGGGGCGATGACCGCCGAGGTCACGCGCACCAGGTCGTCCGGGGCGATCCCCAGGTCCAGCCCGCGACGTCCCGCGGACACGAAGATCTCCGTGTGGTCGAGTGCGGACGTGTCGAGCACGGTCGAGTGCGCTCGCCGCTGGCCGATCGGGGAGATCCCCCCGGCGACGTAGCCGGTGGCCCGCTCCGCGGCCGCCAGGTCGGCCATCGCCGCCCTGGCACCGCCCAGGGCGCGGGCCAGCGCCTTCAGGTCCAGCTGCCCGGTGACCGGCACGACGCCGACGACGAGGGCTCCGTCGACGGTCGCCATCAGCGTCTTGAACACCATCGCCGGTTCGAGCCCGAGCGCCGTGGCCGCCTCGAGACCGTAGGAGGCCGCCCGCGGATCGTGGTCGTAGGGATGCAGCGTGAACATGATGCCCGCTCGGGACAGCGCCATCGTGGCGGGCGTGCCCCCGACCCGGCCGCCTCGACCGCCCTTCGCGGCCATCAGCGCCTCGTCAGTTGGGGGACCAGCGGGTGCGGGCGACCTCGGTGGCCGGCAGCGACGCGATGGCGTTCATCGCCCGCAGCTCGCTCTTGAGCAGGTCGCCCACCATCGTCAGCCGCAGCGCCGTGTCGTCGGACTCCAGCAGCGCTTGCCGGTCCGACATCGGCAGGGGGGCGACGGCGGCCAGCGTCCAGGAGAGGTACGTCGGGTCGCGGGGCAGGTCGCCCGGGTGCGGGTCACCGCGCCAGGGCGCGACCGCCGCACGGTAGGCGGTGAAGAGGGCCAGCGCGCGCTCGACCACGGCCGGGTCGACGTCGTCGTCGGCCGACGGCAGTGACTCGACGTGGCCGGCTGGGAAGGGGCCGCTGGTGTCGAGCCGGTCGAGCCGGATCCGGTCGCGGCCAACCGCGATGATGTCGAAGGAGCCGTCCTCGTGTGCCTCGACATCGGTCAGCTGCATCCGGCAGCCGACCCGGAAGAGCGACTGGGCGCCGTGGTCGCCCACCTCGTAGCCCTCGCGGATGCCGACCGAGCCGAAGAGCCGGTGGGCCGGGTCGGGCTCGCGGACCAGGTGGTGGACGAGGGCGCGGTAACGGTCCTCGAACACCCGCAACGGCACGACGACACCGGGGAACAGCACGCTTCCCAGCGGGAACATCGGCAGGGTGTCGCTCACGGTCTCGAGAGTAGTACGCGTGCCTGGCACCAGGACCGGACGCGCCGCCGGACGGCCTGTGCCGGGCACCTAGAATGGTGACCATGATCCGACGCATCGACCTGCGGAACGCTGCCCGCGGCAGCGACCCGGTGGACTACCGCGCGGTCGTGCCGCGCGCCGAGTTCGACGTCGCGGCGGCGATCCCGGCCGTGCATGCCATCTGTGAGGCGGTCCGGGTCCGTGGCCTGGACGCCATCGCGGAGTACTCCGAGCGGTTCGACGGCGTGGCGCCCGACGACCTGCGTGTTCCCCCGCAGGCGCTGGCCGACGCACTCGAGCGGCTCGACCCCGCCATCCGCGCCGGGCTGGACGAGTCGGTGCGCCGCCTGCGCACCACCTCCGAGGCCGAGCTCGAGCACGACGTCACCACCACGCTCGGCCCCGGCGCCACCGTCACCCACCGCAAGGTCGGCGTCGACCGGGTCGGTCTCTACGTGCCAGGCGGGATCGCCCCGCTGGTCTCCAGCGTGCTGATGAACGTCGTCCCCGCGCAGGTCGCGGGCGTGCGGTCCATCGCGCTGGCGTCACCCCCGCAGAAGGACCACGGCGGCCTGCCCCACCCCACGATCCTGGCCGCCTGCGCGCTGCTGGGCGTCGAGGAGGTCTACGCCGTCGGTGGTGCCCAGGCGATCGCCATGTTCGCCTACGGCACCGGGCCCTGCGCCAAGGTCGACCTCGTCACTGGTCCCGGCAACATCCACACCGTGACCGCCAAACGGCTGCTCAAGGGCCTGGTCGGCATCGACTCAGAGGCCGGTCCCACCGAGATCGCGATCCTGGCCGATGACACCGCGGACGCGGCGTACGTCGCGTCCGACCTGGTCAGCCAGGCCGAGCACGACCCCCTGGCCGCCGCCGTCCTGGTCACCGACTCCGAGCGGCTGGCCGCCGAGGTCGAGTCCGAGCTCACCCGACAGGTCTTCGCCACCCGGCACACCGCGCGCATCCTCACCTCGCTCGGCGGGAGCCAGTCGGCGATCGTGCTGGTCGACGACGTCGAGCAGGGCCTGCTCGTCGTCGACGCCTACGCCGCGGAGCACCTGGAGATCCACACGGCCGACGCGGCCGCGGTCGCGGCGCGGGTGCGCAACGCCGGAGCGATCTTCGTCGGCCCGCACGCGCCGGTCTCGCTCGGCGACTACTGCGCCGGCTCCAACCACGTGCTGCCGACCGGTGGGTGTGCATGCCACTCCTCGGGGCTGTCGGTCCGCGCGTTCACCAAGTCGGTGCACGTGGTCGACTACACCCGCGACGCACTGGCCGACGTCGCCGACCACGTCACGGCGCTGGCCGAGGCCGAGGACCTGCCCGGTCACGGAGCCGCCGTCCGCGCGCGTTTCGCGGACTCCTCGGTCGAGACCGGCTGATGCCGTTCCCACCGATCCGTGAGGACCTCCGCGGCCTCACGCCGTACGGCGCGCCCCAGCACCCGCGGGACCGGGTGCCGGTCCAGCTCAACGTCAACGAGAACCCCTACGGCCCGAGCGAGGCCTGTGCGGCCGACATCGCCGCGACAGTCGCTGAGGCGGCGGTGGGTCTCAACCGCTACCCGGATCGTGAGTTCGTCGCACTGCGCGCCGCGCTGGCCGACTATCTCGCCCGCGACACCCCGGCCGGCATCGTCCCGGAGCAGGTGTGGGCCGCCAACGGCTCCAACGAGGTGATGCTCCAGCTGCTCCAGGCGTTCGGCGGCCCGGGCCGGGTGGCGCTGTCCTTCGCGCCGACGTACTCGATGTATCCCGAGTACGCCCGCGACTCGGTCACCGAGTGGGTCGTCGGCCACCGAGCCGAGGACTTCTCCCTCGACCTTGCCGGCGCGCGGGCGCTGGTGGAGGAGCGGCGGCCGAGCGTGGTGCTGCTGCCTTCGCCCAACAACCCGACCGGCACGGCCCTGCCCCCCGAGGCGGTGAGCCTGCTCTGCGAGGCGGCCGGCGACGGCGTGGTCGTCGTCGACGAGGCCTACGGCGAGTTCCGCCGCACCGGCACCCCGAGTGCGCTGGCCCTGCTGCCGCGGCACCGCAACCTGGTGGTCACCCGCACGATGAGCAAGGCGTTCGCGCTCGCCGGCGCCCGGCTCGGCTACCTCGCCGCCGACCCGGCGATCTGCGACGCGATCCGCATCGTCCGGCTGCCCTACCACCTGTCCGCGGTGACCCAGGCGACCGCGCTGGCGGCCCTGCGGCACGCCCCCGAGCTCTTGTCGCGCGTCGACGACCTGCGCGCCGAGCGCGACGCCACGGTCACCTGGCTGCGTGAGCAGGGGTTCGAGGTGGCCGACAGTGACGCCAACTTCGTGCTCTTCGGCCGTTTCCCCGACCGTCACGACGTCTGGCAGGCGCTGCTGGACCGGGGTGTACTCGTCCGCGAGACAGGTCCCGACGGGTGGCTGCGCGTCTCCGTCGGGACTTCGGCGGAGATGGGAGCATTCAGGCAGGCACTGACCGAGGTCATGGAGGACAAGCGATGAGCCCCGCCCGCACAGCGACGATCGACCGCGAGACCAAGGAGTCCACGGTCCACGTCTTCGTCGATCTCGACGGCAGCGGCACGGCCGAGGTCTCGACCGGGGTCGGCTTCTACGACCACATGCTCTCCTCGTTCGCCCGGCACTCGCTGATCGACCTGGTGGTGCGCACCAGCGGTGACACCCACATCGACGCCCATCACACCGTCGAGGACACCGCGATCGTGCTGGGCGAGGCGTTGCGTGACGCGCTCGGTGACAAGCGCGGCATCCGCCGCTTCGGCGACGCGACCGTGCCGCTCGACGAGGCGCTGGTGCAGGCCGTCGTCGACGTCTCCGGCCGCCCGTACTGCGTGCACACCGGCGAGCCCGACGCGCAGGCCTACGTCGTCATCGGCGGCGACTACCAGGGCTCACTGACCCGCCACGTCTTCGAGACGCTGGCCTTCCACGCCCAGGTCGCCCTGCACGTCCGGGTGCTCTCCGGCCGCGACCCGCACCACCTGGTCGAGGCGCAGTTCAAGGCCGTCGCCCGCGCGCTCCGCGACGCCGTCGCGCTCGACCCCCGGGAGACGGGCGTGCCCTCCACCAAGGGCTCGCTCTGAAGTCCGTCGTCGTGCTCGACTACGGCTCGGGCAACGTCCGCTCCGCCGTCCGCGCCCTCGAGCGCGCTGGCGCGTCCGTCACGCTCACCGCCGACCGGGAGACCGCGCTGGCCGCCGACGGGCTGCTGGTACCAGGCGTCGGCGCCTACGCCGCGTGCATGGCCGGCCTGCGCGACGTCCGCGGCCACGAGGTTATCGGCCGCCGGCTGGCCGGCGGCCGCCCGGTGCTGGGTATCTGCGTCGGTATGCAGATCCTCTTCGACGAAGGCGTGGAGCACGGCGTCCGGACCGAGGGCTGCGGCGAGTGGCCCGGGACGGTCGAGCGGCTCCGGGCGCCGATCGTGCCGCACATGGGCTGGAACACCGTGCAGGCCGCCGGTGACACGGCCCTGTTCGCCGGCCTCGAGGACGAGCGCTTCTACTTCGTGCACTCCTACGCCGTCCGCGACTGGACGCTGCGCACCAACGACCGCACCCGGGCGCCGTCGGTGACCTGGGCCGAGCACGGGGGTGACCGCTTCGTGGCCGCGGTCGAGAACGGACCGCTCACCGCCACCCAGTTCCACCCGGAGAAGTCCGGGGACGCCGGCGCCGCGCTCCTGCGCGCCTGGGTGGAGTCGCTGTGAGCCGCTGGTCGCGGCGGTCACCCTCGCCGGGCTCGTGCCGGTGCTGCGCCTTCTCGACGTCCTGCGAACCCCCGATCCCCAGGAGCACCCTCCATGGCTGACCATCTCGAGCTCTTGCCCGCGGTCGACATCGCCGACGGCCAGGCCGTCCAGCTCGTCCAGGGCGTGGCCGGCTCGGAGAAGCGCTTCGGCGACCCGGTCGAGGCGGCCCTGCGCTGGCAGTCAGCCGGTGCCGAGTGGATCCACCTCGTCGACCTCGACGCGGCGTTCGGCCGGGGCCACAACCGCGAGCTGCAGGCCGAGATCGTCGGGCGGCTCGACATCGACGTCGAGATGAGCGGCGGCATCCGCGACGACGAGTCGTTGGCGGCCGCGATGGCCGCAGGGTGCCGCCGCGTCAACATCGGCACTGCCGCCCTCGAGCGGCCCGCCTGGTGCGCTGCTGCGATCGCGGAGTACGGCGACCGCGTCGCGGTGGGGCTCGACGTACGCGGCCGGACCCTCGCTGCCCGTGGCTGGACCCGCGACGGAGGCGACCTCTACGAGGTGCTGGCCCGCCTCGACGGGGAGGGCTGCGCGCGCTACGTGGTCACCGACGTCAACAAGGACGGCATGCTCCAGGGCCCCAACCTGGAGCTGCTTCGCGATGTGTGTGCCGCGACCGACCGGCCGGTGGTGGCCTCCGGGGGCATCAGCGAGCTCGCCGACCTGGCCGCCCTCCAGGGCCTGCTCGCCGACGGCGTCGAGGGCGCCATCATCGGCACCGCTCTCTACGAGGGGCGCTTCACGCTGACCGAGGCGCTCGCCCTCACCCGACCCGGTGGTCCGGCGTGAGTCTCGCCGTCCGCGTCATCGCGTGCCTCGACGTCGACGCGGGACGCGTGGTCAAGGGCATCAACTTCCGGGAGCTCCGCGACGCAGGCGACCCGGTCGAGCTGGCCCGCACCTATGACGCCGAGGGCGCCGACGAGCTGACCTTCCTCGA
This sequence comes from Nocardioides sp., assembly GCA_039916425.1. Taxonomy (GTDB): domain Bacteria; phylum Actinomycetota; class Actinomycetes; order Propionibacteriales; family Nocardioidaceae; genus Nocardioides. Next base: position 7,054 of record JBDSLK010000131.1, on the reverse strand, counting down.
CATCTCCGCCTCCCACGAGGGCCGCGCGACGACGATGGAGATCGTGTCGCGGACCGCCGAGCAGGTGTTCATCCCGCTGACCGTCGGTGGCGGCGTCTCGACGGTGGACGACGTGGACCGGCTGTTGCGGGCCGGTGCCGACAAGGTCGCGGTCAACACCGCCGCGATCCACCGACCCGCCCTGGTCGCCGAGATCGCCGACCGGTTCGGCAACCAGGTCCTGGTCCTCTCGGTCGACGCCCGGCGGCTCACCGGCCCGGGCGGCACGGCCTCCGGTTTCGAGGTCACCACCCACGGGGGCCGCAAGTCCGCGGGCCTCGACGCCGTCGAGTGGGCCGTGCGGGCTGCCGAGCTCGGCGCGGGGGAGATCCTGCTCAACGCGATGGACGCCGACGGCACCCAGGACGGCTTCGACCTCGACCTGATCCGGGCGGTCCGGCGCGAGGTCTCGATCCCGGTGATCGCCTCCGGCGGCGCCGGTCGCGCCGAGCACTTCGCCCCGGCGGTCGACGCAGGCGCCGACGCCGTCCTCGCCGCCACCGTCTTCCACTTCGGCACCCTGCGGATCGGCGACGTCAAGGCCGCCCTCGCCAACGCCGGTCACCCCGTCCGCTGACACCCCGAACCGGGATAGTCCACAGCAAATGGCATGCCCGCAGGCCCTCGCGACCTGCCGATTGCTGTGGACTATCCCGGCGGCGACCGGGTCGGGGCGACCAGGGCTGGTCGGGCCGAGGATGCCGCCGATGTCGGCGCCCCGGAATAGCCTGTCGGGGGTCCGTGGTTGGGCCGAGGACGTGGCCGGGGTTGTCCCTGGACGAGGCGGGGAGAGGATCGGCGTGAGCGAGGGCGGGACCACGAGAGCGGGCTTCGGGGTCCTGTGGGTCGCGATCCGCCGTGAGCCCCACATCTTCGCGCTCTCCACCATCGGCAGCGTGCTCTTCGGGGCCCTGACGGTCGCCGACGCGTGGGTGCTCGGCTGGTCGACCGACCAGGTGGTCCTCCCCGCGTTCCGCGACGGCGAGATCGGTGCGGGCATGCTGTGGCTGGTGCTGGCGCTCTTCCTCGGCGTCGCCCTGCTGCGAGCAGTCGGCATCGTGGCGCGGCGCCTCGGCGCGGGCATCATGCAGTACCGCATGCAGGCCCACACCCGCCGCGCGGTCACCCGCCAGTACCTCTCCCTGCCCATGGAGTGGCACCAGCGCCACCCCACCGGCCAGCTGCTCTCCAACGCCTACTCCGACGTCGAAGCGGCCTGGGGGCCGATCGCACCGCTCCCGATGGCGGTCGGCACGCTCGCGATGATGGTCATCGCCATCGTGCAGATGCTGCTGGCCGACGTGGTGCTGGCGGTCGTCGGACTGCTGGTTTTCCCGGCGGTCGTCGTGGCCAACCTCGCCTACCAGCGGCTGGCCTCACCGCTGATGACCCGCGCCCAGGGGCTGCGCGCGGAGATCAGCGAGATCGCCCACGAGTCCTTTGACGGCGCGCTGGTGGTCAAGACCCTCGGCCGTGAGCCCCAGGAGACCGCCCGCTTCAGCACCCGGGCCCACGAGCTGCGCGACGTCAACATCCGCGCCGGCCGGATCCGTGCCGCCTTCGACCCGACCTTGGCGTCGCTGCCCAACATCGGGGTGCTGGTCGTGCTCTCCGTCGGCGTCTCGCGCGTCCTGAGCGGCAGCACCGACCCCGGCGACGTGGTGACCGTGGCCTACCTCCTCACCATCGTCTCGTTCCCGATCCGGTCCATCGGCTGGCTGCTCGGCGAGTTCCCGCGCAGCGTGGTGGGATACCGCCGCGCCGACGCGGTGCTGCAGGCCACCGGCTCGATGGAGTACGGCGACGCCGCGATCGCGCGCACCGACCGCGGGGTCCGGCTCGAGGTCGACCGGCTCGGCTACTCCTACGACCCCGACGTCGGCCTGCTCGACGAGGTGACCTTCGACGTCCAGCCCGGCCGCACGGTCGCCGTGGTCGGCGCCACCGCCTCGGGCAAGAGCACGCTGACCAACCTGCTGACCCGGCTCGTCGACCCCGACCGCGGCCGGGTGCTGCTCGACGGCGCCGACCTGCGCGACCTGCGCCGCGGGGCGCTGGCCGACTCGGTGGCCGTGGTGCCCCAGACCGCCTTCCTCTTCGACGACACCGTCCGCGGCAACGTCACGCTCGGCGCCGAGATCTCCGACAGCGAGGTGTGGGCGGCCCTCCGATCGGCCCAGGCCGACGGCTTCGTCGCCGCGCTGCCGTCCGGGCTCGACACCCAGCTGGGGGAGCGGGGCACATCACTCTCGGGCGGGCAGCGGCAGCGGATCTCGTTGGCCCGGGCGCTGGTGCGCCACCCCCGGCTGCTGATCCTCGACGACGCCACCTCGGCGGTCGACCCCGAGGTGGAGGCCCGGATCCTCGCCACCCTGCGCGGCGGGGGCGACGCCAGCACCCTGGTGGTCGTGGCCTACCGCAAGGCCACCATCTCCCTGGCCGACGAGGTCATCCACCTCCAGGACGGCCGGGTCGCCGACCGGGGCACCCACGCCGAGCTGCTCGAACGGAGCCCGGCGTACGCCCGCCTGGTCAACGCCTACGAGCAGGCCGCGCACGATGACGAGACCACCGACCTCTCCGTCGACAGCACGGGAGGACGGCCATGACGACCACCACGACCGAGCACGAGCCGACCTCCGGCACCCGGATGGACAGCGGCGAGGACATCGGCGCCGTCCAGACCATCCGCCGCGGCGTGGCCATCTCGCCCGAGCTGACCGCGGGCATCTGGGTGACCCTGGTGCTGGCGCTGGTGGCGTCGTTCGGCCAGGTCATCGTGCCGATCGCCGTCCAGCAGACGCTCGACCGCGGGCTCAACGCACCCGGCGGCCCCGACCCGTCCTTCGTCGCGTGGACCGGCCTGGCCTGCGCGGCCGCGATCGTGATCACGAGCGCCGCGTCCTACCTGATGACCAGCCGGCTCTTCACGAGCTCCGAGCGCGGGCTGGCGACGCTGCGCATCAAGGCCTTCCGGCACGTCCACGACCTGCCGCTGCTCACCCAGAACACCGAGCGCCGCGGGGCCCTGGTCTCGCGGGTGACCACCGACGTCGACCAGGTGAGCCAGTTCCTGGTGTTCGGTGGCCTGATCTTCGTGGTCAGCATCGGTCAGATCCTGGTGGCCACGGTGATCATGCTGGTCTACAGCTGGCAGCTCACCCTGGTGGTGTGGGTGGCCTTCGCGCCGCTGTTCGTCTCGATCCGCTACTTCCAGCGCAAGCTGTCGGTTGCCTACAGCCTGGTGCGCCGCCAGGTCGGGGTGCTGCTCTCGGCCATCTCCGAGCCGGTCGTCGGCGCGGCGGTCGTCCGCTCCTACGCTGTGGAGGACCGCACCCAGGACCGGATCGACCGCTCCATCGACGAGTTCCGGTCGGCGAGCACCCGCGCCCAGCAGTTCACGGTGATCTCGTTCTCCCTCGGCGGCATCTCCGCCGGGCTCGCCAACGCCGGTGTGATCGTGGTGGGCGTGCTGCTGGGCCTCACCGGCGCGATGACGTCCGGGGAGGTCCTCGCGTTCGCCTTCCTGGTCACCCTGTTCGTCGGGCCGGTGCAGCTGGGCACCCAGATCCTCACCGACGCCCAGAACGCCATCGCCTCCTGGCGTCGGGTGATCGGGATCCTCGACACCCCGGCCGACCTGGTCGACCCCGGTCCCGACGGCCAGGTGCTGCCCCGCGGCCCGATCGACGTGTCGTTCGAGGCCGTCACCTTCGCCTACCCCGGCGGACCTCCGGTGCTCCGCGACGTCTCGCTGTCCGTCGAGGCCGGGCTGCGACTCGCGATCGTGGGGCAGACCGGCTCGGGGAAGTCGACCTTCGCCAAGCTGCTGACCCGGCTGATGGACCCCTCCCTGGGGTCGGTGCTCCTCGACGGCATCGACGTGAGGGACCTGGCCGAGTCCAGCCTGCGGCGCAGCGTCGTGCTGGTGCCCCAGGAGGGGTTCCTCTTCGACGACTCGATCACCGCCAACGTCCGCTACGGCCGCCTCGACGCCACCGAGGCCGACATCCTCGCCAGCGCCGAGGAGCTCGGCCTCGCCGACTGGGTGGCGGGCCTCCCGCGCGGCCTCGACACCGAGGTGGGACAGCGCGGTGAGTCGCTGTCGGCCGGTGAGCGTCAGCTGGTCGCGCTGCTGCGCGCCCACCTCGCCGACCCCGACCTGCTCGTCCTCGACGAGGCGACCAGCGCTGTCGACCCGTCCCTGGAGATGCGCATCGGCCGCGCCCTCGAGCGGCTGATGAGCGGTCGCACATCGGTCACCATCGCCCACCGGATGTCGACCGCCGAGGGCGCCGACGAGGTGGTGGTCGTCGACCGCGGCCGGGTGGTGCAGCGCGGTCCGCACGCCGAGCTCGTCGCGCAGGACGGTGTCTACGCCGGGCTGCACCGCTCCTGGATGGCTCAGCAGGGCAGCGGGCAGGGGATGATCGACGCATGACCCATCTGGACCCCGCTATCGCCGCGAGGCTCAAGCGCGACGCCGACGGGCTGGTTCCGGCTGTGGTCCTGCAGCACGGCACCGGCGAGGTGCTGATGCTGGCCTGGATGGACGACGAGGCCCTCGCGCTCACCCTCGGCACCGGCCGGGCGACGTACTGGTCCCGTTCCCGCCGGGAGCGGTGGGTCAAGGGCGAGACCTCCGGCCACCGCCAGTGGGTCAAGGAGGTCCGCCTCGACTGCGACGGCGACACCCTCCTGGTGACCGTCGACCAGGAGGGCCCGGCCTGCCACACCGGGGACCGCACCTGCTTCGACGCCGATGTGCTGCTCGCCGATGGCTGAGCGCTCGCGCACGTTCGGCCCCGTCGTCGTCGCCAGCCTCGCCGGCGGTGTGCTCACGGCCGTCGCCGGAACCCGGCCCTGGGTCACCGTGAACGGTACGGCCGCCAACGATCCGCTGCTCGACGTCGCCGGCGGGACCTCGGGCGCCCAGATGCCCTTGGCCACCACGCTGGCCCTCGTCGTGCTGGCCGCCTGGGGGGTGGTCCTCGTCACCCGAGGACGGGTACGCCGGGCCGTCACGGTGCTCGGGGCCCTGGCCGCCGCCGGCGTGCTGGCCACCGTGGTCTCGGGCTGGTGGCTGGTGCCCGACTCGCTCCGCGAGACGCTGACCGACGCCCCGCCCTTCACCACCTCGGTCTCACCCTGGTACGCCGTCGCCCTGCTGTCCGCGGCTGTCGCCGCCGTGGCCTGCGGGGCCGCGGTCGTGCTGGTCGGCGGCTGGCCCGAGATGGGCACCCGCTACGACACGCCCACCGGCTCCGACGGTGTGCCGACGGAGCGGGACGAGGCGAGCAGCCTGGACCTGTGGAAGGCCCAGGACCAGGGCCGCGACCCGACCGCATGACCCAAGCCGGTCAGGCCTTCAGTGCCCGCCGCAGACGCCGCCCCAGCACCTCGGTGGCCAGGCTGACGGCGAAGGACGCGGCCAGCAGGCTGGTGATCACGGGGAAGCGGAAGGCCGAGAGGTTCTCCGCCAGCAGTCGGCCCAGCCCTGCGGCGCCCACGACGCCCACGACGGCGGTGTCACGCACGCAGATCTCGAACCGGTAGAGCGTGTAGGTCAGCAGCTGGTGCGCCGACGGCGGGCTGACCGCGGCCACCGCGGCGAGAGTCCGCCCGACCCCGGCGTCGCGCAGGGCGTTGCGGGGTCGCAGGTCCAGGCTCTCCCAGGCCTCGGCGACCAGGCGGCCCAGGATGCCGCCGGTGTAGAGGCCGAGCGCCAGGGCCCCGGGCAGCACCCCCGGGAAGAGCGCCAGCAGCGCCACGATGGCCCACACCGTCGGCGGCACCGAGCGGAGCACCAGCAGCGCGGCGCGCGACACCAGTCGAACGCCGTGGGCCAGGGTCCATCGGGTGAGCCTCAGGAGTGTCCCGCTCGGGCGGGCGGCGCCGGGCGCCGACGTCGCCGCCTCGTCCCGTCTCAGGCGGGTCGCCCCTGGTCCGAGGAGCAGGGTGATGACCACGGCCACGGCCATCGCCAGCACCGCCATCGCGACGGTGTCCGCGCTGGCACCCAGCAGCGCCGACCACCCCCCGCGCGGGAGCTCGGGTGGCCACAGGTCGTCGAGCAGGCGGCCGGTGAGTGCGCGGGTGCGGGAGGAGGTCAGCGAGGTCAGGGACACGTCCGAGGCCCACCAGGCGACCACCACCGCCGGCAGCACGACCAACGCCGACCAGCGGCTCCACCGGGCCGAGCCCACCGACCGCGGCCCGTTGTCCTCGGCGCCCGCGGACCAGTCGGAGCAGCTGAAGACGTCCAGGTCGGCACGCACCCGCGCGCTCCACAGCTCCACCAGCGCCGACAGCAGCACGACCGCGCCGACCAGGGTCCAGACCTCGTTCCAGTTCCGCGACTGGAGACTGACCGTCAGCTCCTGCCCGAGACCACCTACGCCGATCACGCCCAGCAGCACGGCCGACCGGATGGCGCACTCCAACCGGTAGAACGAGTAGGCGAGCAGCAGCGGTGTCGCCTCGGGCACCAGCGCATAGGCGAGGGCCGACGCCGGTCGCGCTCCGGCGCCGCGCAGGGCGTCGAGCGGGCCGCTGGACACGCCGTCGAGGGTGTCGGCGAACACCTTCGCGGTCTGGGCCCCGAACGGTACGGCGATCGCCAGCACCGCCACCAGCGGGTCGAGACCGAGCACGCTGACGAGCAGCAGGGCCCACACCAGCTCGTGGATCGACCGAACGGCGACCAGCACGCCACGCAGTGCCGACCGGAGCACCCGCACCGGGGCAGGGGGTCGGCGGGACCAGGCGGCATCGCTGAGGACGAGTCCACCGGCCAGCCCCACCACCAGCGCGCCGGCGGTTCCCAGGACCGCGAACACGAGCGTGACGAGTGCCCCGTCGAGGACGATCAGGAGGAAGTCCGGGTCTAGGGACGGGTGCGCCGCAGTGGCGAGCAGGTCGTCGAGCAGCCGGAGCCCGCCCCGGTTGACGAGGGCGGAGTCCCCCGGGGTGGCTCGCTGCCAGGCCCAGGCGACCGGCACCACCACCAGCAGCA
>JBDSLK010000130.1:0-19838 GCA_039916425.1 Nocardioides sp. | reverse complement strand
CGCACCCTGGCCGAGGGCTGGGCATTCAAGAAGTTCTACAACTCCGAATCCGCCCGACTCGCAGCTCTGCCAGCATGGATCCACCAGTACAACAACCACCGGCCCCACTCGGCCATCGGTAAGCGCTCACCCATCACACGGTTGAACAACCTGCCTGGGCATCACACCTAGGCGGCGGAGCGCCGGGGCGATCAGCAGCGCCGCGACGGCCACGAGACCGACCGTTCCGAGGAACACCCAGCGCCAGCCGGCGGCGTCGGCCACGTACGCCGCGACCGCGGGTCCGAAGAGGGAGGGCAGCACCCAGGCGGCGGCGAAGCTCGCGAAGACGGCCGGCTGGAGCGCGGCCGGGAAGACCAGCCCCACCACGACGTACAGCCCGACCGTGAGCGCGCCTCCGCCGAGCCCCTGGACGACCCGGCCGGCCACCAGCACCTCCATCGACCCGGCCGTGCCGCAGACGAGCAGGCCGAGGGAGAAGAGCACCAGCGAGGCGACCAGGGGCGTCACCGGACCGCGACGGTCGCTCCACATGCCGGCCGCGACCATGCCGACCACCCCGCCGGCCAACGGGGCCGCGAAGGCGAGCGCGTAGAGGGCGACCCCGTCGAGGTCGGCGGCCACCGTGGGCATGACGGTCGTCACCGCCATCGCCTCGAAGGCGACGAAGGCGATCAGCGCGAACATCCCGGTCGTGGTGGCCGCAAGGCCGGGCGCGAGGAGCCGGGAGGGCCCGGTGCGGGTGGGGGCGGTGGTCACGACCACGACGCTAGGACCTCCACCGCACCCGAGGTCAAACGACGAACCCGTCACCGAGGAGTTCCGGTGCCGCGGAGGGTCCATCGGATCGCGAGCTGCACCACTCGCCGTACGCCGTGGACGCGAATTACGCCGTCCGGCGTCAGTGGCGCTCCTCGAGGCCGACGGCCTCGGTGAGTCGTCGGTGCGCCTCGCGCAGCTCCTCGTCGTCGGCAGACAGCGACTCCATCAGGGCAGCCAGTCCGTCGGCGATGACGTTGAGCTTCTCCTGGGCGGTCTCCTGCGACCGACGTCCGGCGTTCTCGAGAAGCACCAGCAGCAGCAGCGACAGGACGGCCGAACCCGTGTGCATGGCGAGCTCCCACTTCGTGGTGCTCGGCCACAGGGGATAGCTGGCGGCCCACAGGACGAGGGCCACGACGATCACCACGAAGAACGGGGCCCGGCTGACCTTCTGGTTGACTGCCTCCACGAACTTCTCGAATGGTCCTCGCCCGTCGGCCTTCTTGCGGTCGGCGGCGGCATCGCTCTTCTCCATTTGCTCAGCCTAGGGCGGGGGGAAGACTGATCCCGGGCAGACCAGTGACCGTCAGTGCGCCTTCGACCACGGCCCAGCGGCCACCGAGGTGGAAGGTGGTCGTGCCGTACCTGCGGTCCTCTGACCTGCTCACTACCCTCGAGCCCATGGCGATGCCCGAGCTCGAGGAGCTGGTGGTCCCCGACCCTGCGGCGCTGCGCGCCTGGCTGGCGGAGCATCACGCGACGTCGCCGGGGGTCCGCCTGGTGCTCGGCAAGGCGGGTGGCTCGGTCACCACGATGACCTGGGCGACGGCCGTCGAGGAGCTGTTGTGCGTGGGGTGGATCGACGGACAGGCCGGTCGGCGCGACGACGAGACCTACACCATCCGGGTCACCCCCCGGCGTCCGCGGGGGCTCTGGTCGGCGCGCAACACTGGCCTGGTGCAGCGGCTCGAGGCCGAGGGGCGGATGCTGCCCGCCGGCCGGGCCCAGGTGGACGCGGCGAAGGCCGACGGGCGGTGGGCCGCGGCGTACGCCGGTCCCGCCACCATGGAGACCCCCGACGACCTGGCCGCAGCCGTCGCGGCTGACCCCGCGGCGCAGGCCATGTGGGACGTGCTGACCAAGACCAACCGCTATGCCCTGGTGCACCGGGTGACCACGGTCAGGCGCACCGAGACGCGGACCCGCAAGATCGCCGAGACGGTGGCGATGCTGGCGCGCGGCGAGACGCCGTACCCCCAGAAGGCCCGTCCTGACGGCGGGTCCGGGCGCGAGTAGGGTCGCCCCATGACCAAGTGGGAGTACCTGACGGCGCCGATCCTGACGCACGCCGCGAAGCAGATCCTGGACAACTTCGGAGCCGACGGGTGGGAGCTGGTGCAGATCGCGCCCGGCATGAACCCCGAGAACAACGTGGGCTACTTCAAGCGCCCGTTGGAGGGCTGACGCCGTGGCGACCCCTGAGGAGAAGCTGGCCGAGCTGGGTCTGGCCGTGCCCGGGGTGGTGCCGCCCCTGGCGGCCTACGTCCCGGCCGTGCGCCAGGGCGACCTCGTCTTCACGGCCGGCCAGCTCCCGGCCCGTGACGGCCAGATGCTGGCCACCGGCAAGCTCGGCGCCGGCGTGTCGGAGGAGGAGGGCTACGCCTGCGCGCGCCAGTGCGCGCTGAACGCCCTGGCCGCGATCAAGGCCGAGATCGGTGAGCTGTCGGCCATCACCCGGATCGTCAAGGTCGTCGTGTTCGTGGCCTCGACCCCCGACTTCACCGGCCAGCCCAAGGTCGCCAACGGTGCCTCCGAGCTGCTCGGCGAGGTCTTCGGCCACGCCGGGCGGCACGCCCGCTCGGCCGTCGGCGTGGCGGCGCTGCCGCTCGACGTCCCCGTCGAGGTCGAGCTGATCGTCGCGCTCTGATGCGGCCGGCACGTTGACCAGCAGGGTGCCGCTGCCCGAGCACCTCGTCACCGCGGCGCGTGAGTACGCCGACGGCACCCGCGTCCCGGCCGAGCCGCGCAACGCCGCGACCGTGGTGCTGCTGCGCTCCGGGGACGAACCCGAGGTCTACCTGCTGCGGCGCCAGGCCTCGATGGCCTTCGCGGGCGGCATGTTCGTCTTCCCCGGAGGCGGCGTCGACCCGCGCGACTTCGACACCGGGGTCGGCTGGGCCGGCCCGCCGCCCGCCGACTGGGCCGGTGCGCTGGGGGTCGACGAGGCGATGGCGCGGGCCCTGGTGTGCGCTGCGGTCCGCGAGACCTTCGAGGAGTCGGGGGTGCTGCTGGCGGGCCCGACCCCGACCCAGGTAGTGGCCGACACGACCGGCGAGGACTGGGAGGCCGACAGGGTCGCTCTCGAGACCCGCGACCTGTCGATGACGGACTTCCTCGACAGACGCGGGCTCGTGCTGCGGGCCGACCTGCTGGGGGTCTGGGCCGGGTGGCTGACGCCGGTGTTCGAGCCGCGGCGCTACCGCACCTGGTTCTTCGTGGCCGAGCTGCCGGAGGGTCAGCGGACCCGCGACGTGTCCACGGAGTCCGACCTGGTCACCTGGCTGCCGGTGTCGGAGGCCGTGGCCCGCACCGACGCCGGTGAGGTGATGATGCTCCCGCCGACCTACCTCACCTGCCTGGAGGTCGCCCAGCACCCCAGCCCCGACGCCGTGCTGCTCGCGACCCGCGACCGTGGCGTGGAGATGTTCACGCCCGAGGTGGAGGAGGTCGACGGGGTGGCGATGCTGACCAGTCCGCCCTGGGTCGAGCACCTGGTGGGCGGTCAGGGGCAGTGACCTGGGCCGGTGGGTCGTTCGGCGTGCACGGACGGTGCGTACTGGCCGACAACGCCTCGCCCATGACGCTCGACGGCACCAATACCTGGGTGCTCGCCGAGCACGACGGTGGCCGCTCGATCGTGGTCGATCCCGGCCCGCTGGACGATGCCCACCTCGACGCGGTCGCCGCGGCGGCCGGCGAGGTGTCGGTGGTGCTGCTCACCCACCACCACCTCGACCACTCCGAGGGTGCCCGTCGGTTCGCCGAGCGGGCCGGGTGCGGCGTGCGCGCGCTCGACCCGGCGTACCGGCTCGGCGACGAGGGTCTCCACGACGGCGACGTGGTCGCGGTCGGCGACCTCGAGGTGGAGGTCGTCGCCACCCCCGGGCACACGGCGGACTCGCTGTCGTTCCTGGTGCGCCCGGACGCGGCGGTGCTGACCGGCGACACCGTGCTGGGCCGGGGCACCACGGTCGTCGCCCACCCCGATGGCCGGCTCGGTGCCTACCTGTCGTCGCTGGAGCGTCTCCATCGTCTCGCCGAGGAGCACGAGCTCGACGCGATCTGGCCCGGCCACGGCCCGGTCGTCACCGAGGCCCTGCCTGTGCTGGACTTCTACCTCGCGCACCGTCGAGAGCGGCTCGAGCAGGTCCGCGAGGCCCTGCGGACGCTCGATCCCGACCGTGAGGACCTGCCCCGGGCGGTGGTCGAGACGGTGTACGCCGACGTGGACCCGGTGCTGTGGGGCGCCGCCGAGCTGTCGGTGCGCGCCCAGCTGGCCCACCTCCAACGTTGACTTGGGCCCCGTGGTCCCGCGAGTTGGGCCCCGTGGTCCCGCGAGTTGGGCCCCGTGGTCCGTCGAGTTGGGCCCCGTGGTCCCGCGAGTTGGGCCCCGTGGTCCGCCGAGTTGGGCCGGGAGTGCCGTGTGATCCCGAATTCGTCCACAGCCGCGGGCCTGGCCAGGCTCTCTCCACAGCCGCGTCGGTCCCGCGAGCACTCCGCCTCGAGGCCGACAAGGCTCCGGCCATGGTTGTCGCACCCTTCCCGGACCACCCGTTCACCTGGCCGCAGGTGCAGGCGGCGGGCACCTCGCGAGCCCGACTGCGCACGGCCCTGCGCGACCGGCGGGTCATGCGCCTGCTCCGCGGCGTCTACCTCCGGGCGGACGTGGAGGGGACGGTCGAGGTCCGGGCTCGGGCCGCCGCCCTCGTGACCAGCCCCCACTCTGTGCTATGCGATCGGACGGCTGCGTGGATCTGGGGGGTCGGTTGCCATGAATACCGCGAGCTCGACGACGTCCCACCCCTGGAGTCCTGTGTCCTGCGCGGCCACGACCCGACGGATCGGCAGGGCGTCGCCGGCGGCACTCGGGACCTGAGGCCTTCGGACTGGGTCGAGGTACACGGTGTCAGGGTGACGACGCCGCTGCGGACCGCACTGGACCTCGGCTGCAAGCTCCAACGGCGCCCCGCGCTGGCGGCGATGGACGGGCTCATGCGTGCCCACGCCTTCACGGCCGCCGACCTGACGCGCGCCCTGCCGCGCTACTTCCGCCGTCGCGGTGCCGTTCAGCTCCGTGAACTCGTGCCGCTGGTTGATCCGCGGGCCGAGTCGGCTGCCGAATCGTGGACCCGGCTCGAGATCATCGACGCCGCGCTGACGTTGCCCGAGCCGCAGTGCTGGGTGTGCGTCGACGGGGTGCCGACGTATCGCCTGGACCTGGCCTACCGGCACGCGCGGATCGCCATCGAGTACGACGGCGAGGAGTTCCACTCCTCCGAGGCCGACCGAGCGGCCGACGATCGGCGCCGTACCTGGCTGAGGCAGCACGGGTGGACCGTCATCGTCCTGGACCGGGACTCGTTCGGCACCGAGGCCATCGCTGCGTGGACCGGTGAGCTGCGTGCCCTCCTGCGCGAGGCTCAGCGCCTGCCGCACCGGCGGTTCAGCCGAGTCGGTCGCTGACACCCAACTCGACGAGCCACGGGGCCCAACTCGACGAGCCACGGGGCCCAAGTCAACGAGCCACGGGGCCCAACTCAACGGGTCAGCGGGCGCGACGGGCCAGGCGCTCGACGTCCATGATCACGACCGAGCGGGGCTCGAGGCGGAGCCAGCCGCGGGAGGCGAAGTCGGCGAGCGCCTTGTTGACCGTCTCGCGGGAGGCGCCGACCAGCTGGGCGAGCTCCTCCTGGGTGAGGTCGTGGTGGACGTGGACACCGTCGTCGGCGGTGCGCCCGAAGCGGTCGGCGAGGTCGAGGAGCGCCTTGGCGACCCGACCGGGGACGTCGGAGAAGACCAGGTCGGCGTTGACGTCATTGGCCTTGCGGAGCCGGCCCGCTATCTGGGCGAGGAGGCCGCGGGCGACGACCGGGCGACCCTCGAGCCACCGGAGCAGATCCTCGTGGGACAGGGAGGCGAAGACGGTGTCGGTGACCGCGGTGACGGTGGCCGAGCGCGGGCCGGGGTCGAAGAGCGACAGCTCGCCGAACATCTGACCGGGACCGAGGATCGCCAGCAGGTTCTCGCGGCCGTCGGCCGACGTGCGCCCGAGCTTCACCTTGCCCTCGGTGACGATGTAGAGCTTGTCGCCGGAGTCGCCCTCGTGGAAGAGCACGTCGCCGCGGCGCAGCTTGGTCTCGTCCATCGAGGCGCCCAACGCGGAGGCCGCCTCGTCGTCGAGGGCGCTGAACAACGGCGCCTGACGGAGTACGTCGTTGTCCACGGAAGCCTCCACACCTCGCTCTCGCCCGTGCTCGGGCGCTGTCACGACGATCTTAGCCAGTGGCGCGGGTCACGCGTGAGCCCAACCGGGCCCACGGCGGGGCGTGAGGCTGCCCGTAGGCTGAGGGAGTGTCCAGGACGTCGAGCCCGGCGGGTCGCGAGCGCCCCGCCCCGGTGGTCAAGCCCGCACCGCCCACCGCGCTCGTGCGACGGGCACGCAAGATCGACCGCACCCTCGCCGACACCTACCCCGACGCCCGCTGCGAACTCGACTTCGACGACCCATTCCAGCTCCTCGTGGTCACGGTGCTCAGCGCGCAGACCACCGACAGGCGGGTCAACGCGGTCCGCCCGGCACTCTTCGCGGCCTACCCCGACGCACCGGCCATGGCGGCGGCCGACCGGGCCACGCTCGAGGGGATCATCGGCCCGCTGGGCTTCTTCCGGGCCAAGACCGAGTCCCTGCTCAAGCTGAGCGCCGCCCTCGTGGAACGGTACGACGGCCGGGTGCCGCCCCGGCTGGTCGACCTGGTGACCATCCCCGGCGTCGGCCGCAAGACCGCCAACGTGGTCCTGGGCAACGCATTCGGCGTGCCCGGCATCACCGTCGACACCCACTTCGGGCGGCTGGCACGCCGGTTCGGCTGGACCGAGGAGACCGACCCGGTCAAGGTCGAGCACGCGGTGGGCGCGCTCTTCCCCCGGCGGGACCAGACGATGCTCAGTCATCACCTGATCTGGCACGGCCGCCGCTGCTGCCACGCCCAGAAGCCCGCGTGCGGCGCGTGCCCGGTCGCGCAGTGGTGCCCGTCGTACGGCGAGGGGCCGACCGACGCGAAGGCCGCGACGTTGCTCCTGCGCACCGAGGGCCGCGCATGAGCGTGCGTGCCACGGTGGCCGCGGCCCTCGTCGCGGCGACGGTGCTGGCCGGGTGCGCGATGAGCGGCCCCGCCGCCGAGCGGTCGCTGCCCGACGTCGCGGTCGAGGAGTTCGACGGCGGCGCCGCCGTCGAGGTCGGTGGGCTCCGTGGGCCGATGGTGATCAATCTGTGGGCCTCCTACTGCAAGCCCTGTCGCCAGGAGATGCCGGTGCTCCAGCAGTTCCACGAGGCGCACGGCGACGAGGTGGAGGTCGTGGGCATCGACTACCAGGACCCGCAGAAGGCGGCCGCGCAGAGTCTCGTTGAGACGACCGGCGTGACCTACCGCCTCCTCGCCGACCCGCTCGGCGAGCTCAACTCCGCGGACCCGTTCCCCAACATGATGGGTCTGCCGTTCTTGGCGCTCGTCGACGAGGACGGCCGCGTCGCCTACATGGAGTACGGCGAGATCGAGTCGGTCGAGGAGCTCGAGGGGCTGGTCGACGAGCACCTGGGCCTCGACCTGTGACGCCACGATGAGCGGGCTGCCGGCCTGGCTCCACGAGGTGCGTGCCGCTGCCGAGTCCATCACCGTGCACCACCTGACCCGCTTCCAGCCCCCGGACGACCTGACGGCTGGCACCCGCACCGGAGCCGTGCTGATGCTCTTCGGCGGCGAGAGGCGTGACGACGGCTACCTGCTGCTGACCGAGCGCGCGCACCACATGCGGTCCCACCCGGGCCAGGTGTCCTTCCCTGGCGGGTCTGTGGACCCGGGCGAGACGCCGGTCGAGGCGGCGCTGCGTGAGGCGGAGGAGGAGACCGGGCTCGACGCAGCCGGCGTCGACGTGTTCGCCGAGCTGCCCGAGCTGTGGCTGCCACCGAGCAACTTCGCGGTCACCCCGGTGCTCGGCTGGTGGCGGGAGCCGACCGAGGTCGACGTGGTCGACCCCGACGAGGTGCACGCCGTCTTCCACGTGCCGATCTCCGAGCTGCTCGACCCCGAGCACCGGATCACCGTCCGCGGTCCCGCCGGGTGGCTCTCGCCGGCGTTCCTGATCGGCCCTGAGAAGGACGTACTGCTGTGGGGCTTCACCGCCGGCATCGTGGGGCGGCTCTTCGACTTCCTCGGTTGGGCCACGGAGTGGGACTCCGACCGGGTGCGTGACGTCCCGGCGTACATGCTGCAGGGTGAGCCCAGCCCAGTGACCAGCCCAGTGACCAGCCGTACGAGCGGCCGCCTGCCCGCCCAGAACACCGACTTCCGGGAGCCCTGACCGCATGGACGCCGCATGAACCTCCTGGACTGGTTCCTCCTGGTGGTCGTCCTCGCCTACGCACTCTCGGGCTACTGGCAGGGTTTCGTGACCGGCGCGTTCGCCACCGCCGGGCTCCTGCTCGGCGGCCTGCTGGGGATCTGGCTGGCACCGGTCGCCCTCGGTGACGCCCAGCCGTCGCTGTGGGTCTCGCTCGGCGCGCTCTTCATCGTGATCGTGTCGGCGTCGGTAGGCCAGGCACTGCTGCAGTACGCCGGAGCACGGATCCGGGAGCGGATCACCTGGCAGCCCATCCGGGCCGTCGACGCGGTCGGTGGCGCGGCCCTGAGCGGCGTGGCGGTGCTGCTCGTCGCCTGGGCGCTCGGGGTTGCCATCTCCGGCTCCCGGCTCGGCGGGGTGACCCCGTTGGTGCGCGAGTCGGCGATCCTGGCGCGGGTCGACACCACCTTGCCCAACGGCGCCAACCAGGTGCTCAAGGCGTTCGACAACGTCGTCGGCACTACCTTCTTCCCCCGCTACCTCGAACCGTTCGCACCGGAGCGGATCGTCACCGTCCGGCCGGGCCCGAAGCGCCTGCTGACCGATCCCGACGTGGTCAACGCCCAGCCCAGCGTGCTCAAGGTGCGCAGCACGAACGCCTGCGGGCGGGGCGTGGAGGGCAGCGGCTTCCTCTTCGCCGACGACCGGCTGATGACCAACGCCCACGTGGTTGCCGGCGTCGATCGGCCTGAGGTGGTCGTCGGGGACTCGGTGGTCGAGGCTCGCGTCGTCCACTACGACTCCCGGCTCGACGTGGCGGTGCTGGCCCTCGACGACGGCGACCTGCCCCTGCTCGCCCTCGACCGAGGCGCCGGGGCGGGGGAGGGGGTGGCGATCCTGGGCTACCCCCAGGACGGGCCCTACGACATGCGCTCGGCGCGGATCCGGTCGGTCCAGCGGCTGCGGTCGCCCGACATCTACGGGGCCGGGTCGGTGCTCCGCGAGGTCTACTCGCTGCGCGGCCTCGTGCGCCCGGGCAACTCCGGTGGCCCGATCGTGTCGTCGGCCGGCGACGTGGTGGGCATGGTGTTCGCCGCGTCGGTCACCGATCCCGACACCGGCTACGCACTGACTGCCGACCAGGTCGCCGCCAGTGCGGCCGCCGGGATCACCGGCGACGAGCCGGTGGACACCGGTGAGTGCGTGTCCTGACCGGGGTCAGCGACGCGAGGTGAGCGCCTGCTTGGTCTCCTGCGCCTGGTGAATCGCGCGCTCGGGGGCGCGGACCTGGCGGACCTTGCGGTAGCCCACGAAGGCGAGCAGGCCGGCGAGCAGCAGGTAGACCGCGAAGACGATCAGGAACGCCCAGTGCAGGGCGAGGCCGTCGCCGTTCCAGTTGATCAGGTAGGCGAAGGCGACCGAGAGCATGATCACCGCGAGCAGGCCCAGGAAGGCGGCGGCCGCGAAGAGGCCCAGCCCGGTCCCGCCGGCTTTGACGCTGACCTTCAGCTCTGACTTCGCCAGCCGGATCTCCTGGGAGATCAACGAGGAGATGTCGCGGCTGGCGTCGGTGACGAGGCGACCGATCGTCGGATCGGTGTCCTTGACCGGTTCGGTGGCCATGCGTGTCCTCCCGGGGTGCTGTGCGTTGGTCGGTGTCGACCCTACAACGGGGCTCGGTGGACGCCGTCGGCCCTCCGACCTTGCGTTGGTAGGGTGGGTCTCGGTGAGCCGGGAAGTCTGGTCGGCACGCGCCTCCCTCCGCACGGACCCTTGTCCAGGAACGGGTGCGCGTCGTCGTCCGACCGACCCGAAAGCCTTCACCCATGACCGCACCGGTCCCACCGCGCCGCCTGATCTTCCCCCGCCTCAGCACGAGCGAGGACAGCTACCTCGGTGACGTGTTCCGCCGGGAGACCGTCGGAGGCGTGCTCGCCCTTCTCGCTGCCACGCTGGCGGTGGTCTGGGCCAACTCGCCCTGGGGCTCGGCGTACGCCGACCTGCGCCACCTCACCCTCGGCCCCCTCGACCTGGAGCACTGGGCCGCGGACGGCGCGCTGACCCTGTTCTTCTTCGTGGCCGGGCTGGAGCTCAAGCGCGAGTTCGTCGTCGGTTCGCTGCGCCGACCGGCCGACGCAGCGGTGCCCGTGGTGGCGGCGGTCTGCGGCGTGGCGCTGCCGGCCGCCATCTTCTTGGCGGTCAACCTCGGTGACGGCGGGCAGCCGCGTGGCTGGGCCATCCCGGCGGCCACCGACATCGCCTTCGCGCTCGCCGTGCTGGCCGTCGTGGGCTCCAACCTGCCCACCGCCCTGCGGGCCTTCCTGCTGACGCTCGCGGTGGTCGACGACCTGATCGTGATCGTGATCATCGCGATCTTCTACACCGACACCCTGGACCTGACCCCGCTGACCCTGGCCGTCGTGGTCTTCGTGCTCTACGCGCTGGCGCACCGGTTGCGCCTCGGCTCGCCGCTGGTCTACGTGCCGCTGGCCCTGGCGGGTTGGTGGCTGGTGCACGAGAGCGGCATCCACGCCACCATTGCCGGGGTGGTGCTCGGTCTGCTGACGCGGGTGCGCCGCGACGCGGGGGAGGAGAAGAGCCCCTGCGAGCGGCTCGAGCACTCGCTCTCGCCGCTGTCCTCGGGGATCGCGGTGCCCTTCTTCGCGCTGATGTCGGCCGGGGTCGTCGTCAGCGTCGACGCCGAGCTCGTGCGCAACCCGGTGGTGATCGGCGTGGTCCTCGGACTGCTGGTCGGCAAGCCGATCGGCGTCGTCAGCGGCGCCTGGCTCGTGACCCGGGTGACGCGGGCCGAGCTCAACGACGACCTGTCCTGGCGCGACGTCGGCGGCGTCGCCGTGCTCGCCGGCATCGGCTTCACCGTGTCGCTACTGGTGGCCGACCTGTCGTTCACCGGCGACGAGCGGGACGCCGCCAAGGCGGCCGTGCTGGCCGGCTCGGTGGTCGCCGCCGTGGCGGGGGCCTTGCTGCTCGGCCATCGCGACCGTTTCCACGCGACGCCCTGACGTCTGCGTCAGTGGCTCGCACTCGACTGGCGGGCGCGTCGTCAGTCTTCCGCGGCGCCGGAGCCCTCCTTGGTCTTGATCATGTCCATCACCGTCGAGTCGGCGAGGGTGGTGACGTCGCCGACCTCGCGGTGCTCGGCGACATCCTTGAGCAGGCGGCGCATGATCTTGCCCGACCGTGTCTTGGGCAGCTCAGGGACGATCATGATCTGCCGGGGCTTGGCGATCGCGCCGATCTCCTTCTGCACGTGGCGGCGTAGCTCCTCCACGAGGTCGTCGGGGGCGGTGCCGTCGGCGGCGAGAGCGGACTCACGCAGGATCACGAACGCGCAGACGGCCTGACCGGTCATCTCGTCCGCGGCGCCCACCACAGCCGCCTCGGCGACCTTCGGGTGCGACACCAGTGCCGACTCGATCTCGGTCGTGGAGAGCCGGTGGCCGGAGACGTTCATGACGTCGTCGACCCGGCCCAGCATCCACAGGTCGCCGTCCTCGTCCTTCTTCGCCCCGTCGCCGGCGAAGTAGAAGCCCTGCTCGGCGTACTTCGACCAGTAGGTCTCCTTGAAGCGCTCGTCATCGCCCCAGAGGGTGCGCAGCATCGCCGGCCAGGGCTGCTTCAGCACCAGGTAGCCGCCGGCGCCGTTGGGCACCGGCTCGCCCTCCTCGGTGACCACGTCGGCGCTCACACCGGGGAGACCCTTCATCGCCGACACGGGCTTGCCGTGGGTGACGCCCGGCAGCGGCGAGATCATGATCTGGCCGGTCTCGGTCTGCCACCAGGTGTCCACGATCGGGGTCTTGTCGGCCCCGATGTGCTTGCGATACCACATGTAGGCCTCGGGGTTGATCGACTCCCCGACCGACCCGAGCAGGCGGACCGAGGACAGGTCGTGCTGGGCGGGGATGTCGTCGCCCCACTTCATGAAGGTCCGGATCGCGGTGGGCGCCGTGTAGAAGATCGTCACGCCGTACTTCTCGATGATCTCCCACCAGCGGCCCTTGTGCGGGGAGTCGGGCGTGCCCTCGTACATCACCTGCGTCGCACCGTTGGCGAGCGGGCCGTAGACCATGTAGGAGTGGCCGGTCACCCAGCCGACGTCGGCGGTGCACCAGTAGACGTCGGTGTCGGCCTTGAGGTCGAAGACCGCCCAGTGGGTGTACGACGTGCCGACGAGGTAGCCGCCCGTCGTGTGCAGGATGCCCTTGGGCTTGCCGGTCGTGCCGGAGGTGTACATCACGTAGAGCGGGTGCTCGGAGTCGTGGAGCTCGGCCTCGTGCTCGGAGGAGGCGGAGTCGACTGCGTCGTGCCACCAGACGTCGCGCTCGTCGTCCCACTCGACGTCCTGGCCGGTGCGTCGCACCACCAGGACCTTCTCCACGATGCCGGACTTCGCGCAGGCTTCGTCGACGGCGGGCTTGAGGGCGGACGGGGCGCCGCGGCGGTAGCCGCCGTCGGCGGTGATGATGACCTTCGCTTCGCAGTCGGTGACCCGGGTGGCGAGGGCGTCGGCGGAGAAGCCGCCGAAGACGACGGTGTGGGGGGCGCCGAGGCGCGCGCAGGCGAGCATCGCCACGACGGTCTCGGGGATCATCGGCAGGTAGATCGCGACCCGGTCGCCCTTGCGGACGCCGAGGTCGGTCAGGGCGTTGGCGGCCCGGCAGACCTCGTCCGTGAGGTCGGCGTAGGTGAGGTCGCGCGCGTCCTGCTCGGGCTCACCGACCCAGTGCAGCGCGATCTTGTCGCCCCGCCCGGCGTCGACGTGGCGGTCGAGGCAGTTGACCGCGGCGTTGATGGTGCCGCCGACGAACCACTTGGCGAAGGGCGGGTTGTCCCAGTCCAGGACGCGGTCCCAGCGCTGGCCCCAGTCGAGCCGCTCGGCGGCCTCGGCCCAGAAGGCCTCCCGGTCGCTGTCGGCGCGCGCGTAGGCCTCTTCCTTGACGTTGGCGTCGGCCGCGAGGGCGGCGGGCGGCTCGAAGCGGCGCTCTTCGCGGCTGAGGTTGGACAGGGTCTCTTCGCTCACGGTCTCTCCCGTACTCGTCAAAACGGTGGGTGGCGCTCCGGCCACCATAGGACGCACGGACCTGGCTGCGCGTCGGGGTGAGTGGCCCGGTGAAGGGGGAAGTGTCCGGACCGGATGTCGGGACCCGGTTGCCTACCCGAGTAGGAGGCAACCGGGTCCCCGACGGGACCGTGGACGGTCCCTAGTGGATGACGGCCTTCTCCGAGCCCGCGCCGGTCAGCGCGCGCACCTCGAGCTCGGTGAACCGGTCCTCGGCCTCCGGCTCCCGGCGGCTGATCGTGCCGAGGTAGCCGAAGAGGAAGCCCAGCGGGATCGACACGATGCCGGGGTTCTCCAGGGGGAACCACGAGATGTCGATGCTCGCGGGCAGCAGGCTCTGGTTGACCCCGTCGATCACGCCCTTGCCCGACATGACCGGTGAGAAGAACACCAGCAGGAGCGAGGAGGCGAGGCCGCCGTAGATGCTCCAGGTGGCACCGCGGGTGTTGAACCGACGCCAGAACATGTTGTAGACGATCGCCGGCAGGTTCGCCGACGCGGCGACCGCGAAGGCCAGGGCGACCAGGAACGCGATGTTGAGGTTCTGCGCCGGGATGGCGAGCAGGATCGCGATCAGGCCGATGGTGAAGGCGGCGATCCGGGTCACCCGGATCTCCTCCTTCTCGGTGGCCGTGCCCTTCTTGAACACGTTGTTGTAGACGTCGTGAGCGACCGAGGCGGACGACGTGAGCGTCAGCCCCGCCACCACCGCGAGGATCGTCGCGAAGGCGACCGCCGCGATCAGGGCGAGCAGGATCGCGCCCCCGGTCGAGCCGGCGCCGCCGCCGACGGCCTCCGCCAGCAGTGGTGAGGCCAGGTTGCCCTTGCTGGTCACGACCTGCGCCTTCGCGTCACCGGTCAGCAGTGCCGCGGCCCCGAAGCCGAGCACCAGGGTGAACAGGTAGAAGACGCCGATCAGGCCGATCGCCCACAGCACCGACTTCCGGGCGTCACGCGAGGTCGGCACCGTGTAGAAGCGGATCAGGATGTGGGGCAGGCCCGCCGTGCCGAGCACCAGTGCGATGCCGAGCGAGAGGAAGTCGATCTTGCTGGTCATCGACACGCCGTACTTCAGACCCGGCTCGAGAAACGCCTGGCCGGCCCCGGAGTTGGACGCGGCGGTGCCGAGCAGCTCGGAGAGGTTGAAGTTGAACTTGACCAGGACGAGCACCACGATCAGCGCCGAGCCGGCCATCAGCAGCACGGCCTTGACGATCTGGACCCAGGTAGTGCCCTTCATGCCACCGACAGTGACGTAGAAGACCATCAGCAGGCCGACGCCGAAGATGACCAGGTTCTTGACCGCCTGGCTGTCGACACCGAGCAGCAGGGCGACGAGCGTCCCGGCCCCCACCATCTGGGCGAGCAGGTAGAAGATCGACACGACCACGGTCGAGGTGGCGGCCGCCAGTCGGACCGGGCGCTGCTTCATCCGGTACGCCAGCTGGTCGGCCATCGTGTATCGCCCCGAGTTGCGCAGCATCTCCGCGACCAGCAGCAGCGCCACCAGCCAGGCGACCAGGAAGCCGATGGAGTAGAGGAACCCGTCGTACCCGCTCAGGGCGATGGCGCCCGAGATGCCGAGGAACGACGCGGCGGACATGTAGTCGCCGCCGATGGCCAGGCCGTTCTGGAAGCCCGAGAAGCTGCGGCCGCCGGCGTAGAAGTCGTCGCTCCCGGAGGTCTGCCGGCTGGCCCAGAAGGTGATCCCGATCGTCAAGGCGACGACCGAGAGGAAGAGGACGGTGGTGAGTACTTGGTGGTCCACGTCAGCGGTCCTTCTCGTACTGGTCGTTGAGCTTGCGGGCCAGGGGGTCGAGCTTGGCGTTGGAGAACCGGCTGTAGAGGTAGGCCAGCCCGAAGGTCGTGGCGAACTGCAGCAGGCCGAAGACGAGCGCCACGTTGATGTTGCCGACGAGGCGGGTGCTCATGAAGTCGTGGGCCCAGTTCGACAAGATGACGAAGAGCAGGTACCACGACAAGAACGCCACGGTGGCCGGGAACACGAAGCCCCGGTAGAGCTTGCGGAGCTCCTTGAAGTCGGCGGTGGCGGCCAGCTCGTCGTACAGCGGATCGCTTCTCTCGGACTGGGTGTGCGGGCTGACGTCGGACGTCACGGGAGTCCCCTTTCGCGAGGGTGTGATCGCCGTCACCGTAGGAGCGTCAGCGGGTGCGAAGGGCGGTCGCACGCGGATCGTGCGCCGAACGGGGACGCCGGGTCGGCCAACGGTCGGTCTCGCACGACGAGCGGTCGGCCGTGGCGGCTTCTACCTGCGTGAGGACCCGGCCGAGGCCGACCGCCTGCGGGCTCCGGGGTTCTACGCCGACCGGGCCCGCGACGAGTCGCTGGCGGCCGGGGCGACCGTCTGCGCCGACGTGATCGGGTGCGCCCGCTTGCCGTGGAGCTGGTGGCGGTGGCTTGGGCCGCCGGGTTGTTGGCGCTGCGAGCGGGTCGCCTGAGCGCCCCGGGTCAGCCGAAGTCGCAGGGACCGGTGACGGTGTCGGTCTCGTGGCCGTTCCTGATCACGAGGTTCTCGCGGAGGTACCCCGGGCTCTTGTCGGGTCCACCTCGGAAGACGACCACGATCATCTCCCTGCCGGTCCTGGGGTGCTCGAAGTCAGGAGCGTCCAGCACGAACCAGGCGGCAGTCACACTGAAGGCGCGGTAGGTCCTTCCGTCGGAGCCGGCGAGGGTCAGGTGGTGAAATGCCCGGCTGATGGCCACGCGCCAGATCCCGTTGCGGAGGTCGCCCTCCGTCGTCTCGGTCTCGGTGCCGCCGGTGACCTTCAGCCGGAGGTCGCCGCAGTGGAACGTCCCGGTGGCCGGGCGGGTGTCGACCCGGTACTCGTGCCGCGGGGGGGCCGACTCGCGCACGACGGAGGCCGCGGCGCCGGGCGTGGCGGCGAGGGCTGCGACGGCGGCGAGGGACGCGATGACCTTGGTCGATGCGGTGGGTGCCATGGCGGTCTTCCTGACGTTGGCCGGCTGGGGGCCGGCGGATGATCCGACTCTTGTCCCGAAGGCGCCGGAAAGCGCGAGGCGAGCGTCCCAAGCAGGCCGGGAGCTGCTCCCGGGGATGCGGGAGGCCGGCCCTTTCTGCTGGGGCCGTGCCGTTCCTCAGCCCGGCTCCGAGGAGAGGCCGGCCTCCTTGGCGCGTAGCGCCGCGGAGGTGCGGTCTGGCACCCCCAGCTTGATCAGGACCGACGACGTCAGATTGCGCACGGTCTTCTCGGCCAGTCCCAGCCGGCGGGCGATCTCGTGGTTGCCGCAGCCCCCCGAGAGGAGACGCAGCACGTCGGTCTCGCGGGCCGTCAGGTCGGGGAACAGGAGGCTTCCGGAGTCACGGCCGCCGGCGTACGCGGTCACGATCGGAGTCCCCACCGACGGATCGAGCACCAGGTGGCCGCTGGCGGCCGACTCGATCGCCCGGGCGATGGCGACCCCGTCTGCACCCTTGAGGAGGTAACCGCGCGCGCCTGCTCGTAGGGCCGCCCGCACGTGACCCTCGTCGGCGTGCATGGTCATGGCGATGACAGGGAGGGCCGGGTGGGTGGCCGCAAGCCTCTCGATGACGGTGACGCCGTCGACGCCGCTCATCGTCAGATCGGTCAGCACGACGTCGGCCGGGCACCGGTCGGCGATTGCCAGCAGGGCGTCGCCGTCGGCAGCCTCGCCGACGACCTCGATCCCGTCCGCCTGGTCGAGGACCGCCCGCAGCCCGAAGAGGAACATCGGGTGGTCGTCGGCCAGCAGGACCCGGATCGTCATGCCTGAGTCCCCCACGGGAGCCGCACGTGCACGACCGTCCCGCCGGCGGCCAGCGGTGACCCCAGGTCGAACGTCCCGCCCATCGCCTCCGCGCGCCGGCGCATCGAGTCCAGCCCCACGCCCGGGTGGACGGGGTCGCCGAGCCCGACGCCGTCGTCGCTGATCAGGACGTCGAGGGCCTGCTCGCCCGTGGCCAGCCGCACCGCGCAGCGAGAGGCGTGAGCATGCCGCACCACGTTGTGGAGGGCCTCTCCGGTGATGCGGTAGGCGACCTCCGCCACGGCCGGGGGGACCGGCGCCGCGACCTCACGGCTCGTGCAGCAGAATCCCGGTCCGTGCTCGCCGTCGAGGCCGAGGCGCAGGGCCAGGCTGCCGATGGCGTCGGTCAGATCCGACCGGTCGAGGGCGACGGGCCCGAGCGCCTCGAGCACGCGGCGTACCTCGTGCACGGCGGAGTCGGCCTCGACGCGGGCTCGCTGGAGCATCTGACGAGCGACCGCCTGCTCTCCGGTCATGGCCCGGTCCACCGCCTGCAGGCTCAGTGAGATCCCCGACAGCGACGGTCCCAGGCCGTCGTGCAGATCCTGACGGATGCGCTCGCGCTCCGCGCGACCCGCCTCCCGCGCCCGGGAGCGTTCGGTGTCGAGCTCAGCAGTGAGCCGTTCGGCTCGCAGGACGGTTGCGAGGTGTGGCACGAGGGCGGGCAGGAGCTGACGGCCGGCAGCGTCCTGGGGCTCGGCGACGACGAGGTAGCCGAGCAGCTCTTGTCCCGTGCGCAGCGGCAGCCGGATGGTGAGGCCCGGTTGCTCGCCGACCGCAGCGGCGAGCTCGCCGGTCCCGCCTACGACCGCGGCGTACGGCACGCCCACGACGTCGACGATGGCGCCGAGCAGGCTGGCGAGCGGATCCTGCGAACCAGTCGACCCTCCTCGTGAGGTGATCCCGCTCAGGGCCGACACCGGGTCGGCCAGGGGGCCGAGCACGAACCGGTCGATCCGGCGGCGCAGGCGCCCGGACACGGGGCCGATGAGGACGGCGACGGCGGTAGCGGCCGCCACCAGCGGCAGGGGACCGTCGGGCGTCACCCGGGCCAGGACGGTCGAGACCCCCGCGAGCGTGAGCGCGACGAGGGCGATGAGGGGGGCGTAGAGCAGCGTCCGGCGCAGGCCCACCGTGATGTCGAGAAGGCCGTAGCGCAGGACGCCGACCGCCACGGCCACGCCGACCGAGGCGTAGCTGAGCCCTCCTCCGGGAACCGAGAAGAAGTACCCGGCCAGGTAGGCGCCCATCGGTGCGATCAGGCACAACAGCTGTTGCCGCTGCGGGCTCGGCGCGCGGAAGGTCCGCAGCACGGCATCGGAGAGCCCGCCGACGATGGAGACCGCGAGGCCTACGGCGGCCACCAGGACGACCGGGTAGCCCACCCAGGCCGGCGGCGCCAGGGGCAGCCGTAGCCCGGGCACGATGTCCCCCGGAGCGTCGGGGGTCAGGCCCAGCAGGACCATCATCGCGACGATCCCGACGACTCCCGTCCCGGCCAAGAGCCGCTGCCACCGGGTCTCGGGACGTCCGGTGGGGTAGATGGCGGGCAGTACGGCGATCGGAAGTGCGAGGGAGGGGAACCAGGTCCAGCAGCCGATCCAGGCGGCGATGAGGACACCCGGACCGGAGCCCCCCGTGGCGTGCTCGACCTGGGCGTAGGCGGCGGTGAGCATCGAGATCAACTGCAGCATCACCGACGTCAGCAGGAGCCATCCGATCAGGTTCCGCGGCCGTGCCCACGCGATCACCAGGCCGGCGACGCACACGACCGCGAGGCATCCGAGCCAGAAGGTCGACGCGCCGACCGACACGGCCGGTTCCCGCTCGAGCAGACCCGCGGCGGCACCGACGCAGACGGCTATGGCGACGACGGCGGCGACCCCGGCCCGGCGCGCGGCATCGTCACCCGACGGCGACCTCAGCGCTGCTCCGGTCATGGCGACCACCTCGCGGTCGATTGTCCGCGCACCGGTAGCCCCTTGTCACCAGGCGCCTGTCCCGTTGGCTCAGGAGGATCACCCGGAGCCGAAGCCGTCGGGTCAGCCGCGGTCGACGGGCACTGACTCCGGCGTGTGCAGCCGCACCATGAACCGGCTGGTGTGGGGGGGGACCCGGCTGCGGGTCAACAGGCTCACCGCCACCATCGTCGCCGTGGCGGCAGGCACGCTCCAGGCCGCCGGCTGGCCGAGCAGCACAGCGGTCCAGCCGGTGGTGCTGCTGGTGAGCAGGGTCCAACCGACCGCCGCCCCGGAGCCGATCCCGCCGACGAGCAGCCCGGCGACCGCTCCCGCGGCGGTCAGCCGGCGCCACCAGATGCCGAGCAGGAGCAGCGGGCAGAACGTCGAGGCGGCGACGGCGAAGGCCAGCCCCACGGTGCGGGCCACCCCGACGTTGGGGGTGCTGAGCGCGACGACGCACGGCACCACCACGGCGATCACGGCCCCGACGCGGAACGCCGCGACGCCGCCGAGACGCCGCTCGCCGAACCGGCGCCCGGTGACGTCCTGGCTCAGCACGCCGGCCACCGCGATCGCCAGCCCGGAGGAGGTCGACAAGAACGCCGCG
>JBDSLK010000129.1:0-6990 GCA_039916425.1 Nocardioides sp. | reverse complement strand
GCGGCCCGACGGCTCGTCGACGCCGGCGACGTGGTGATCACCCAGGGTGGCAAGGTCGTCGACCCGTCGACGGCGAAGGGTCCGATCCGGATCCGCCGGGCCTGACGGCTCAGTCCACCAGCGCCTCGGCGCTGCGTAGGAGGGCCGAGCCAATCCGGTCTGCGCCGAAGCCGCTGACGTAGAGCCCGGTCGACACGCGTTCGAGGAAGCCCCACTCCCAGATCCGCTGGCGGTCCAGCCCCGTGTGCTCGGCGAGCAGGTCGCAGTAGCCCTCGAGGACCGCCCTCGCGTCATCGCCGGTCAGCCGCCCGGTCCAGTCCCGCAGCACTACGCCGGCGTCGTACGCCGGGTCGCAGCGGAAGCCGTCCGGGTCGACGAAGACGTAGCCCGACCCCGCCCCGGGCCTCGGCCCGGGCACCCGGAGCGCGTTGGCGGGGTGCGGGTCCCCGTGCACGACCACGCTCGCCGCCGGATCGAAGTCGGCGGCCCGGCGGTCGGCGTACTCCACGGCCTGGCGGAGCACCCGCGGGTGGCACCGGCCGCCGAGCCGCCCGTCGAGGGCCAGCACCATCGTGCGCAGGCTGATCGCCTTGTCGTCGGCCACGTCGTCCACGGGCGGAGCGGAGGCCAGGGGCACCCGCCACGCCTCCCGGAGCGTGTCGGCGAGCACGACGATCCGGTCCTCCGGGGCGAGGACCGAACGCTCGAGCGAGTCCCCGAGGGCCTCGAGGAGCAGGGCGCGCCGGGCCGGGTCGTGGGCGTGCAGGCGCGCGTAGCCGATGCCCTCGGCGGCGGCCAGCGTGCGCGCCTCGTCGGCCAGGTCCCGGTCGGGCAGCACGACCTTGACCACGCGTGGCTCGCCCTCGAGAGTGGTCGCCTCCACGACGTAGGACGCGCTGCCACCGGGCAAGGGCCGGCCGACCCGCACCGACCACCGGTCCTCCAGCGCGGTCAGGACGTCGGGCAGCGACCGGTGCCAGGCGGCGCCCACCTCTCCCAGCGACGCGACCCGGGCGCGCGTCAGCGGCTGGAGCCTGACGGCGCTCAGCGGCTGTCCCGGTCCGCGCCGGTGGCGAGGTCGCCGCACTCCACGAGCGTCACGTCGTGGGCAGCCAGGTAGTCGCGGGCGCCCCGGTCGCCGACCGCGCTCTCCACGATGCCGGCCCAGTGGTCCTGACCGATCAGGACGGGGTGGCCCGGCACCCCGGCGTACGCCGCTCGCGCGAGCACCGCCGGGCCCGCACCCGCCCCGACGAGTCGGCGCACGACGTCGGCGCCGACGTCGGGGAGGTCGACCAACGAGACCAGGCAGGCGGCGGCCTCACCGAGCGAGCCGAGGCCGGCGCGCAGCGAGGCGCCCATGCCCTCCGCCCAGTCCCCGGCGACCACCACCTCGACCTGGCCGTCGAGCAGAAGACGGGCCTGCGCCGCACCCGCGCCGAGCACGACCGTCACCGGGTCGCAGCCGCCGTCGCGCAGTACCGCGATCGAGCGGCACAGCCACGAGGTGCCGTCGTCCTCGCGCAGCAGCGCGTTCGGCATCCCCATCCGCCGGCCCTCCCCGGCCGCGAGGAGCAGCCCGTGGACGGGGTCAGCCACCGAACGCCTCGGCGTACATCCCGGCCAGCGTCTCGTCGTAGGGCGCGCTGAAGCCGCACACCATCAGCCTGCCGGTGTCGTCGGCCGCCACCAGGTAGCGCCCACCCTGCTCGAAGGAGACCGCACCGAGCAGAGCCGCCATGTCCTCCGACGGCGCCCGGACGACGACCTCGGCCGTCTCGTCGCCGGCGTACCACTCCTCGACGGTGAGGGTGGCGAGCCCGTCCTGCAGCCCGGTCACCTCGCCGGAGAAGGCGGTCGTCGCCGCCGCGAGGTACTGCGCCGACGGGGGTAGGCACTTGCCGGCGGTCCCCGCCTCGCCCACCGTCAGTGTCTGGCTGGACGCCCCGTCGCCGGATGACGCTGCCGGCCGGTCGGTCGCGGTGGTCGTCGCGTCGTCGTGGCCGCGCGTCTGGAACGCGAGCACCGCGACGAGCACCACGGCGGCGGCGACGGCCAGCCAGGGCAGCAGGCTGCGGCGCCGGTTCTCCTCGGTGGGGGTGGTCTGGTCGTCCATGGTGTCCTCCAGGAGATGGGTCACCCGCTCCGGCCCGGCGGGCGGGAGCCCAGCGGCCGGGTCGGCGGCGTGCAGCCGGCGGATGAGGTCGTCGTCGTTCATGTCACCTCATGTCCGGCCGCGGCCTCGATCTTTCGCACCTCGTCGGCCAGTCGGCCCCGGGCGCGGTGGAGACGGATGCTCACCGTGTTGGCGGTGACATCCAGGACGATCGCGATCTCCGCCGGCGTGAGCTGCTCCCAGGCCGACAGCCGCAGCAGCTCGGCCTCGTCGGGCCGCAGTCGCGCCAGCGCGTCGAGCACCACGTCGTCGCGAGGTCCCGCCGGATCCGGCCGCTCACGCGGCGGGTCGACGACGGCGACCTTCGCCGCGAGCCTGACCTGCCGCCGGCGGCTGCGCTCGGCGTTGGCGAGCGATCGCCGCGCCACGCCGTACGCCCAGGGCAGTGCGGCGCCGGGCGGCACGTCATCGAGCCGGCGCCAGAGCACCAGCAGCGTGTCGGCGAGGGCGTCCTCCGCGGTGTCGTGGTCGGTACGACGGGCCAGGAACCGCCGCAGGGGCTCGACCAGCGCGCGCGCCAGCTCCTCGAAGCGGGTCCGCGGGTCGACACTGGGCACGCTCTCCACCGTGCCACACCCACGCGCGCCGGCCGGGGTCGGTGCAGCACGACGCTCAGCGGGACGGCGTCCCTGCTGACGCTGCTTCCTGCGCCTGCGCGGTGCGGCGGACGACGGTCAGGGTCAGCGCCAGCGCCAGCGCAGCGGTGACCGACAGCATCCAGAGACCGATCGCGTAGGAGTCGGTGCGGCCGTAGACGTAGCCCATGATCAGGGGGGGCACGAAACCACCCAGGCCTCCCGCCGCGCCGACCAGGCCGGTGACTCCCCCGACCCGCGAGGGGTCGGTGACCCGGGCGATCAGGGCGAAGGTGGCCCCGCTGCCGCTGCCCAGAGCGCCGGCCATGGCAAGGAAGGCGACGGTGCCGATGCCGGCCAGGGGTGGGGTGCCGGCCGAGACGGCGGCCCCGACCACGACGACGGCGTACCCCGTGGCCAGCACGGGGATCGGACCGAACTTGTCCGAGAGCCATCCGCCGACCGGGCGCATGATCACGGCGACCACCACGAAGCCCGCCATCCGGTTCGCGGCATCGGCGGGCGTCAGGCCGTGGGCGGTTTTGAGGTAGGCGGGCAGGTAGACGGAGAAGGCGACGTACCCGCCGAAGGCGACGGCGTAGAGGAGGCAGGCCTGCCACGTGATCGGCAGCCGGGCGTTGGCCTTGAGGCGGACGACCAGGCTGGTGGTGGGAATCACCCGCCCCGGCGCGTCGCGGAGCAGGAGCCAGGCGAGGACGGCGTAGACCGCGAGCACGCCCGCGGTGATGAGGAACGGCGCCTTCTCGCCCTGGTTGGTGTAGAGCTTGACGGTGGTCAAGGCGCTGATGGCCGTGCCGCCCATGCCGGCGCCGAAGACCCCGATAGCCAGACCCCGTCGTTCGGGCGGGAACCAGGCGTTGACGAACGGGACGCCGACCGCGAAGGCGGTGCCCGCGATGCCGAGGAAGAAACCGCCCACGAGCAGGAGTGAGTAGGAGTCGAGCGCGACGAAGGCGATGAACAGGACCGGCAGGATCGTGACTGCGGTGATGGCGGGGAACATCACCCGGCCGCCGTAGCGATCGGTGAGCGCGCCCACCACGATCCGCCCCAACGAGCCGACCAGGACCGGGACGGCGACGAGCAGCGCCACGTCGGACTCGGTGAGCTCGCCCAGCGTGCCCTGCTCCCGGAACATCGGCCCGAGCGGGCTGATCAGGGCCCACGCCCAGAAGTTGACCGCGAACCCCACGGTGGCGAGCGTGAGCATCAGCGTCGGGGACGACCCGTGGGCCTCCACACGAGTTCGATTCGGGGCCGGTGCGACCAGGTGCTTCATAGGTCTCTCTCCTCCGCCCGCGGTCGTTCGCGCGCGGGCCGCCCCCATCACACCCCAGACGGACGCGTGCTGTGAGGGCACGAGGTCCCGGGCCGGAGGGCCGGAGGGCCCGAGGTCCGCCGGGCGTGTCAGGCCCGAGGACGGGTCCGGTAGTTGCCGGTCTCGTTCATCATGCCCCGTTGATCGCCGCCGAGGTCCTGCGCCACGGCGAGGTCCTCACGGCCCGCTCGCGGCGACGGGCCCGTGGGCGCCGCCCGGGGCCGGTGCGGCCGGCGCCTCCGCCGGCCGGGACGTCGTCCCCCGCGCGCGCGGGTCGATGACGGCGAAGGTCGCCATCATCCCGTGGTCCTCGTGGTCGAGCATGTGGCAGTGGATCATGAAGGGGCCGGTGTAGTCGGCGAACCTCGCAGCCACCTCGATCACCTCACCCGGGTCGAGACGCCACGTGTCCTCCAGGCCCCGCTCCTCGGGGGGCGGTCGCTTCCCGTCACGGGTCACGGTGTGCCACTGCTCGGCGTGGATGTGGACGTAGTGGGTCATCTCGCTGGTGTTGCGCAGCCGCCAGGTCTGCGTGGAGCCGAGCGGCACCTCGTGGTCGACCCGGTCGGCCTCGAAGGACTTGCCGTTGATCGACCAGAAGCTGCCGGTGTCGGCGTCGCCCCCGAGACCGAACTCCCACGTCTGCGAGACCCGCTCGGGGGCGTCGAGCCGTGGCACCGGACCGAGCCGCGCCGGGATCCGGGTCGGGTCCTTCGCCGTACCGCGCACCCGGAACTCCATGATCGGCGCGGACCGTGAGCCGGTGCCCTCGTCGGTCCGCGGCACCGACGACAGCACCACGTCCTGGCCCGGCTCACCCTGGAAGTCGACGACCACGTCGGCGCGCTGCGCCGGTCCGAGCAGGACGTTCTGCCGGACGACCGGCCGGGGCAGCAGTCCCATGCCGGTGCCGACCTGCACGAACGGGCGACCGTCGGAGAGGGAGAAGTTGTACGCCGAGAAGTTCGACCCGTTCAGCAGCCGCAGCCGGTAGCGAGTGGCGGAGACCCGGTGGTAGGGCGCGACCCGCCCGTTGACGAGGATCCGCGAGCCGACCGTGGCGTCGTTAGGAGGTGCCTGCGGGCCGACCCAGGCCATCTGGCCGTGGTGGCTGGTGTGCTCGGCGTCGTCGCTGAAGGGGTTCGTCAGCCGGTTGCGCCTGGTGAAGCTGCGGTCGGCCACCAGCAGCGGCAGGTCGTGCCTGCCACGGGGCAGTCGCAGACCGGCGTCCTTCGCGTCGTCGACGATGAACATCCCCTGGAGCCCGCGCCAGTTGTTGCGGGACGTCCGGTCCATCCGGTGGTCGTGGTAGAAGAAGAACGAGCTCGGCTCGGCTCTACCGTCGTAGGTGAGCGGGTAGTCGTAGGTGCGTTGCTCGCCCTTGTGGATCAGGTAGCGCGTCGGCAGCCCGTCGTCCTTCGAGGCGTGGTGGTCGCCATGCAGGTGGACCGTCACGGCGCCCGAGCGGCGCGGCAGGTCATTGGTGACCGTCAGCTCGGTGTGCCGCCCGGCGGGACGGCGGATCGTCGGGCCCGGGTAGGTGCCCCCGAACGTCCACAACGGCGTCTTCGGCCCGCTGGGCAGCATCTGGACCTTGGCGGCGCGTGCCGTGAGCCGGACCCGGTCGTCGCGGACCACGTCGGGCACGGCCAGCGGCTGCTCGAACGTCGGGGGCGCCGGTGGCGTGCCGCCGGACGAGCCCTGCACGACGAGCTCGCCGCGCATGCTCGGGTGGAAGAAGCAGTAGAAGTCGTAGGTCCCGGCGGCCAGCCCGGTCGCCGACGGGATGGACACGGTTGCTCCGGAAGGCACCCGCACGTCGAAGAGCGGCTCGCCGTCCGTCCCGACCGCGACCGAGGTGACGGTGTGGTCGATGGTGTCGAGGTTGACCGCGCTCAGCAGACCGTCCTGGGACATGGTGACGACCGGCGTGGCGTAGCCCCGGCGGCTCCCGTCGGGGCCGATCACCACCGAGGTCGACAGCGGCACGTCCGCCCGCGGCGTGTGGCCAGCGACAAGGCCGGGCGTCGGGACCGCTGCGTCGTCCGCGGCGCTCGGCAGCAGGGCACCGTACCCCGAGGCCACGACCACCGCAGCCAGGACGGCGCGGGCCAGGTATCCCTCCGTGCTCACCGGGTCAGTATGGCCAGCAGCCGTGTCCGCCGTCATCGGTAAAATTGAGCAAGGCCCCCGCCGAAGCGGGGGCCTTGCCTACGTGCGTGGGACTGCTTCCCTGCGACCGCATCACCCGGGGCTGACGCCCGGGCCGACGCGCTCTCCGCTCAGAAGTCCATCCCTCTGGGACTGCTTCCCTGCGACCGCATCACCCCGGGCTGACGCCCGGGCCGACGCGCTCTCCGGTCAGAAGTCCATGCCGCCCATGCCACCCGACGGGTCGCCGCCCATGGCGGACGCCTTCTCGGGCTTGTCGGCCACGACGGCCTCGGTGGTGAGGAACAGCGCGGCGATCGACGCGGCGTTCTGCAGCGCCGAGCGGGTGACCTTGGCCGGGTCGATGATGCCGACGGCGATCATGTCGACGTACTCGCCCGTGGCCGCGTTCAGGCCGTGACCCGGGGTCAGGTTGCGCACCTTCTCCGCCACGACGCCACCCTCGAGACCGGCGTTGATGGCGATCTGCTTGAGCGGGGCCTCGATCGCGACCTTCACGATGTTGGCACCAGTGGCCTCGTCGCCCTCGAGGTCGAGCTTGGCGAACGCCTCGACGGCGGCCTGCACGAGTGCGACACCACCTCCGGCGACGATGCCCTCCTCGACGGCAGCCTTCGCGTTGCGAACGGCGTCCTCGATGCGGTGCTTGCGCTCCTTGAGCTCGACCTCGGTGGCCGCGCCGACCTTGATGACCGCAACGCCGCCGGCCAGCTTGGCCAGGCGCTCCT
>JBDSLK010000128.1:0-13649 GCA_039916425.1 Nocardioides sp. | reverse complement strand
CGCCGAGGTGCCCGATGTCGTCGGCGGTCAGGTGCGTGGCGTGGACCGCGCTGGTCATCGGGCCCAGAACGCCGTGGTCGGCGAGCAGCTGCGTGGGGGTGGCGCCGTACGCCGCGATGCAGGCGTCGTTCTCGGCCGTCTGCTCGGAGAGGTGCACGTGGAGGGGGGCGCCCCTCCGGGCCGCCCAGTCCGCCACGGTCGGCATCTGCTCGGCGGGGACGGCGCGGACCGAGTGCAGGGCCGCCCCGACCACGACGTCGTCACCGGTCTCGAGGCCGGCGAGCCCCTCGACCCGCGCGGCCCATCGCTCGGCATCGCCGTCGTCGAACCTTCGCTGCACCCCGGCGGCCGGCTCGCCGAACCCGGCGGCGAGGTAGCAGGTGTCGAGCAGGGCGATCCTGATCCCGGCCTCGCGAGCGGCGCTCACCACGGCGTGCCCCATCGCGTGGGGGTCGTCGTAGGGCGCCCCGTCGGGCTGATGGTGCAGGTAGTGGAACTCCCCCACGCTGGTGATCCCGGACGCGACCATCTCCCCGAACACCGCCCGCGCTAGCCGGTGGTAGGAGTCGGGATCGAGCCGCGCAGCCACGGCGTACATCTGCTCCCGCCAGGTCCAGAACGTCCCCCGCTCCCGCTGGGTCCGCCCCCGCAGCACCCGGTGGAAGGCGTGGCTGTGGGAGTTGGCGAGCCCGGGGAGGGTGAGGCCGGGGATCCTGTCGAAATCCCCGGTGAGCCGGGGATTCCGGCGCTTCTCAGCCGTCGCAACGGCCGAGAAGCGCACAAACTGCCAGTCCGGTGTGACGGAGGTGAACCGTGAGTCCTCGATGGTCACCAGCACGTCGTCGCGGACGGCGCCGGCGACCCAGGCACGTTCGAGGAGGTACGACGTCGAGGTCACCCGGCGAGCCTCTCCAGCGTGTCGGCGAGCGCCGAGACGCCCACCAGGCAGTCGGCGGTCTCGGCCCGCTCGGCCGGCGAGTGGGAGACCCCGGTCGGGTTGCGTACGAAGAGCATGGCGGTCGGGATCCCCGCGGCCGACAGGATGCCGGCGTCGTGCCCGGCCTGTGTCGCGATGACCGGCCAGTCACCGCCCTCGTGGTCGGCCGCGATCCGGGCGGCGAGGGCGCCGTCGAAGGAGACGGACGCGCTGACCGATTCCGCCGTCACGCTCAGCGTCGTGCCGTCCCGCTCGGCGCGTTCGGCCGCCTGCCGCTCGACGACGGCCACCAGGTCGGCCAGGCCAGTGTCGGAGGAGGCCCGGGCGTCCAGCCACGCGGTGACCCGCGAGGGCACCGCGTTGGTGCCGTTGGGGTTCACCTCGAGGCGACCGAAGGTGGCCCGCGCCCCGGCCAGCCGGGCCTGCTTGTTGGCGGCGAGCGCGGTCATCGCGTAGGTCAGCATCGGGTCCC
The DNA here is from genome assembly GCA_039916425.1 of Nocardioides sp. Lineage (GTDB taxonomy): Bacteria > Actinomycetota > Actinomycetes > Propionibacteriales > Nocardioidaceae > Nocardioides. The sequence goes on along the minus strand of JBDSLK010000128.1, from coordinate 12,240 downwards.
GACGGTCCTCCATCCGGGTCGTGCCCGCGTGGTTGGCCTCACCGGTCACCTCGAAGCGGTAGCGCCCGTGCGGCCAGATCTCGCTGGCCACCCCGACCGCCGCCCCCCGGTCGACCAGATCACGCCCCTGCTCGACGTGGAGCTCGACGAAGCACGCCACCTCGTCGGCGAGGTCGGTCGGCCCGGGCCCGCCGGAGAGCCCCGCGGCGTCCAGCGCATCGGGCAGTCGCACCCCGTCCCGGTCGGTCAGCTCACGGGCGGCGTCCCAGGACATCGCGCCCACGGCCAGCCGCGACCCGAGGCAGGCCAGCCCGAACCGCGAGCCCTCCTCCTCGACGAAGACTCCGACGCCGATCGGCCGCGTGGGCACCACGCCCCGCTCGCGCAGCAGGTCGACCGCGGCGAGGCCGGCGACCACGCCGAGCGGGCCGTCGTACGCCCCGCCGTCGATGACCGAGTCCAGGTGTGAGCCCGTGAGCACCGCGCCACGCCGGGATAGTCCACTGCGTTCGGCAGGCGAGGAGGGGTCAGGAACCTGCGAAATGCTGTGGACTATCCCGCCAGGGATCCCGCCAGGAGCAGGAGGTGGGTCCCACCACGCCAGCACGTTGCCGACGCCGTCGACCTCGACCGCCAACCCGCGGGAGGTCGCCGCCTCGACGAACCAGGCCCGCAGCTCGGTCTCGGCGGACGTCCAGGGCTGCCGGTAGTAGCCGCCGGAGGAGGCCGACCGCCCGATCGGCGCCAGGTCGGCCCACATCCGCTCGAACGTCACCCGCACAGTGCACCGCTCCCCCGCCCGCACGGCAACCGGGCACGCGGAGCGCGGGTCTGGGATCTCAGACAGACCGGCGCGCTGGCATGCTCGTGGCATGGAGTTCCAGGACGTGGTGCGGCGCCGCCGGATGATCAGGACGTACGACGACCGGCCGGTCGACAGGGCCCTCGTCGACCGGGCGCTGGCCAATGCCACCCGCGCGCCCAGCGCCGGGTTCAGCCAGGGCTGGGGCTTCCTGGTGCTCGACACCCCCGCCGATGTACGCCGCTTCTGGGAGACCACCGCCGACCCCGCCGCGCTGGCGCAGCCGGACACCTGGCTGCGCGGGATGATGCGCGCCCCCGTCGTGGTCGTGCCCTGCTCCAGCAAGGCCGCCTACCTGACGCGCTACGCCGAGGACGACAAGGGCTGGACCGACGAGGACGAGGCCCGCTGGCCGGTGCCCTACTGGCACCTCGACACCGCGATGGCCGCGCTGCTGGTCCTCCAGACCGTGGTCGACGAGGGGCTGGGCGCCTGCTTCTTCGGGGTCCCGCCCGACAAGGTTGACGAGGTGCGCACGGCGTTCGCCATCCCCGCCACCTTCGACCCGATCGGCGCGATCACCATCGGCCATCGGGTCAGCGACCCCAGCGACCCCGGCGCCGCCGGTTCCCCGGCGCACCGCGCCCGCAAGGGCCCCGAGGAGGTCGTGCACCGGGGCCGCTGGGACTAGGTTCCTGCCCATGCCGGATCCCGCCGTCGCGAAGCTCCAGGCACTCGTCCGGATCCCGACGGTCTCCCACCGCGACCCCGCCCGGGTCGACACCGCCGCCTTCGACGCGCTCCTGACCGAGCTCGCGACCCAGTTCCCGCTGCTGCACGAGCACCTCGAGCTCACCTCGATCGCCACGCACGCGCTGCTCCTCCACTGGCGCGGCACGTCGGCGACGCGTCCCGTCGTGCTGATGGCGCACCTCGACGTGGTCCCCGTCGACGAGAGCGCGCCCTGGCAGCACCCGCCGTTCGCGGCCGAGATCGTCGACGGCGACCTCTGGGGGCGCGGGACCCTCGACGACAAGGGCAGCCTGGTGGGCATCTGCGAGGCCGTCGAACGGCTGCTGGGCCAAGGATTCACCCCCGCCCAGGACGTCTGGCTCTCGTTCGGCTGCGACGAGGAGGTCTCCGGGCAGGCGGCCCGGCTCGCGGTCGCCGAGCTCACCGCCCGCGGCGTCCGCCCGTGGTTCGTCCTCGACGAGGGTGGGGCCGTCGCGGGCGACGCCTTCCCTGGTGTGACGGCGCCGGTGGCCGTCATCGGCGTCACCGAGAAGGGCACGACGTCGCTGGAGCTCACCGTCGAGGGTCGCGGCGGCCACGCCTCCACCCCGGCCCTCCACGGCCCGACCGCCCGGCTCGCGCGCGCCATCACCCGGCTGGAGCGGTCGCCCTTCCCCGCTGCCCTCCCCGCCCCCACCGTGACCCTCCTCGCCCGGCTGGCCGACCACGCCCCCGCGCCCCTGCGCCCGCTGATGCGCCACGCCGGACGGCTCGGCCCGGCAGTGACCCGCGCGCTCATCGCCGCCGGACCCGAGTCGGCGGCGATGACCCGCACCACGGTCGCGGTCACCACGCTCTCCGGCTCGCCGGCCCTCAACGTGATCGCCTCGACCGCCACGGCCGGGCTCAACATCCGGGTCATGGTCGGGGACACCGTGGCCGGGGTCGTCGAGCACGTCCGCCGGGTCGTCAAGGACGATCGCGTCGCCATCACGGTCGTCGAGGCCAACGAGCCGAGCCCGGTCTCGCCGTACGACGACGACCCGGCCTTCGCCCTCCTCGAGGCCACCATCGCCGCCGACTTCCCCGACGCGCTCGTCTCGCCCTACGTGATGATGGCCGCGACCGACTCCCGCTTCTTCACCGGGATCTGCGACCGCGTCTACCGCTTCACCCCGTTCCGGATGAGCAAGGCCCAACGGGAGGCCATCCACTCCTACGACGAGCGCATCGGGATCGACGACTTCACCGACGGCATCGGGTGGTACCAGCACCTGATCGAGAGGATCCGCTGATGACCGGGGTCGACCAGCGCGCCACCGTCCGGCCCGTCCACGGCCTCGCCGCGATCGTCGGCTTCCTGGTCTGCGTCGAGATCGCCAGCGGCGTCCTCCAGGGCTACTACACGCCGATCTACCCGCAGATCGCCGACCACCTCGCGATCCCCGAGGGCGATGTCAACTGGTTCGAGGCCGCCCAGCTGGTCGTGTCGGCGCTGTGCGTGCCCTTCCTGGCCAGGCTCGGCGACCTGCTCGGCCACCAGAAGGTGCTGCTCCTCTCCACCGCCGTCACCGCGCTCGGCTCGTGGCTGCTGGCGTTCGCGCCGTCGTTCACGACCTTCCTGATCGGCTGGGCGCTCCAGGGTGCGTACGTCGTGTGGCTGCCGCTGGAGATCGCCATCATCCACCGGCGGACCCGCGACTCGGGCCGCCAGGAGCTGCTGACCCGACGCGGCGCAGCCGTCCTGGTCGGCGCCCTCGAGCTGGCGGTCATCATCGGCGCCCTCACCAGCGGCCTACTGGTCGACACCCTCGACATGAACCTCCTGCTCGTCCTGCCCGCCGTCGTCGTCACCGCCGTCCTCGTCCTGATCTGGGTCGGCATCGAGGACACCCCGGGCGAGTCCTCCGGCGGCATCGACTGGATCGGCCTGGCCCTGGTCACCCTCGCCCTCGGCCTGGTGATGGGCGGGCTGGTGCTGGTCCGCCTCGACGGCGCCGGCAGCCTGGTCGCCTGGGCCGTGCTCGTGCTCGGCCTCGCGGCTTTCGTGCCCTTCGTGCGCTACGAGGCCGCCCACGACGAGCCGATCATCGACGTCCGGCTCTTCGCGCGGTCGTCGCAGTGGCCGGTGCAGCTCACCGCGTTCCTCTTCGGCATCCCCGTGCTCGGCGGTCAGATCCCGCTGTCGACCTTCGCCCAGGCCGACCCCTCCGTGCGCGGCTACGGCCTCGGCGCCGACCCGGCGTTCATCTCCACGCTGATCGGGATGTACGTCGTCACGCTCGCCATCGGTGCCTTCACCCTGCCGCTGACCACGCGCCTGCTCGGCGTACGCCGGGCCCTCGTGGTCGCCTGCCTGCTGGTGGCCCTGGGCTACGCGCTGTGGCTGCCCTTCCACGACACCACGGGCCAGGCGCTGCTCAACATGGGCATCGCCGGGCTGGGGTCGGGTGCGCTGGTGGCGGCCCTGCCGGCGGCCGCCGCCGCGGCCGCGCCTCCCGAGCGCACCGGGATCGCCACCGGCATGACCAACGGCACCAAGACGGTGGGCGGGGCGATCGCGTCGGCGATCTTCGCGATCGCGCTGGCCTCCACCGGGTCGATCGAGGGCGCCGCCGAGGCGCAGGCCCCGCTCTCGGGCTACCTCACCGTCTGGGCGGTCTGCTCGGCCGCCGCCCTGCTCGCCGCCGTCGCGCTGCTCGCGGCGCCCCGGCACGCGTTCTCCGACCGCCCGGTTGACCCCCTCGCCTAACCTGGACCAGATGAGGCACCGCCCACCGGACCGCGACCCGGAGCGCGACGAGCGCACCGGCCGGTCCGCCGCGGCCGCTCGGGTCCAGCACCAGGCCCGTTGGGTGGACCTGCAGATCGAGCAGGCCGTGGAGCGCGGCGACTTCGAGGACCTGCCCGGTTTCGGCAAGCCGATCCCCGGCATCGGTCACGACCACGACCCCGACTGGTGGGTCAAGAAGCTCATCGAGCGCGAGCAGATCACCGGGGTGCTGCCGCCCGCCCTCCAGGTCCGCAGGGACGACGCCGAGCTCGACGACCTGCTCGACCGGGTGTCGACCGAGCGCGAGGTGCGCGGCGAGGTCGAGGAGTTCAACGACCGGGTCCGCAAGGCGATGTACCAGCCGTTGGGCGGTCCGCCGATGATCACCCGGCAGCGCGACGTCGAGGCGGAGGTCGACCGGTGGCGCGCACGACGCGCGGTCCGCCTCGCGGAGCAGCAGGCGCTGCTCGCCGAGCGCGAGACCCACGGCACCCGCCGGCGGCGCTGGCGCTTCCGTCGCCGCTGAACTCGCCCGAGGTCGGCGCCCGTACACCGACGCCTACCCGCGGCGGAGTGGAATGGGTCATACCCCGTGCGTGCCGGTGCGCGATAGGTTCCGGCGCATGTCGAGCTCTCGTCCCGCCAGGGACTTCTTCCGGCCGCTCGCGGTCGGCGCGCCCACCCCGCTGACGGAGATCCCGGCCCGACCGAGCCGTGCCATCCACTTCTTCGACCCGGGCAACGAGAAGATGGCGGCCAAGGTCCCCCAGCTCGCCGGGCGCGTGGACGTGCTCCTCGGCAACCTCGAGGACGCCGTCAAGGCCGACCGCAAGGAGGCCGCCCGCGTAGGCCTGGTCCGGATCGCAAGGGAGACCGACTTCGGGCCGACCCAGCTCTGGACCCGCGTCAACTCCCTCGACAGCCCCTGGGCCCTCGACGACCTCACCACGCTGGTCACCGAGGTCGGCGACAAGCTCGACGTGATCATGGTGCCCAAGGTGCAGGGCCCCGAGGACATCCACTACGTCGACCGGCTGCTGGCCCAGCTCGAGGCGAAGGCGGGGCTGGAGCGGCCGCTGCTGGTGCACGCCATCCTCGAGACGGCCCGCGGGGTGGCATCCGTCGAGGAGATCTGCGGCGCGAGCCCGCGGATGCAGGGCGTGTCCCTCGGCCCCGCCGACCTCGCCGCCGACCGCCGGATGAAGACCACCCGGGTCGGTGGCGGCCACCCTGGATACCTCGTGCGCGGTGATCGGGACATCGACAACCCTGACGCAACGCGACCTCCCCACCAGCAGGACCTGTGGCACTACACGATCGCCCGGATGGTCGACGCCTGTGCGATGCACGGGATCTACCCCTACTACGGCCCCTTCGGCGACATCGCCGACACGGTCGCCTGCGAGGACCAGTTCCGCAACGCCTTCCTGCTCGGCTGCGTCGGCGCCTGGAGCCTGCACCCGACCCAGATCGACATCGCCCGGCGGGTCTTCTCCCCGACCGTCGAGGACGTCGCCCACGCCCGCCGGGTGGCGGCCGCGATGGGTGACGGCACCGGCGCGGTGATGATCGACGGGAAGATGGAGGACGACGCCTCCCTCAAGCAGTGCCTGGTGATGGTGGCGCTGGCCGACCAGCTCGCGGAGATCGATCCGGAGCTGAGGGCGGCGTACGCCGAGGTCGACGCGTGAGAGCGCGCCGGTCGGTGCTCTACCTGCCCGCCTCCAACGAGCGCGCGCTGGCCAAGGCCGCGACCCTGGCCTGCGACGGCCTGATCCTCGACCTCGAGGACGCCGTCGCCCCCGAGGCCAAGGGGGCCGCCCGCGACGCCGCCTGCGTCGCTGCGCAGTCCGGCGACTATGGCGCGCGAGAGCTGACGATCCGGGTCAACGGCGCCGGCACCGCCTGGCACGACGACGACCTGGCCGCGGCGTGCGCCGCCGGACCCGACGCGATCGTCGTGCCCAAGGTCGACTCCGCCGAGGCGGTGCGCACCCTGGTCGCCGCCCTCGAGCGGCACGGCGCCCCTGACCGCACCGCCTTGTGGGCGATGGTCGAGACACCCCGGGCGATGCTGCACGCGGAGGAGATCGCCGGCGCGTCCGACCGGCTCACCGTGCTGGTGATGGGCACCAACGACCTCGCCAAGGAGCTGTACGCCGAGCACGTCCCCGGCCGCGCCCCCCTGCTCACCGGCCTCTCACTCGCCCTTCTCGCGGCCCGCGCGACCGGCACGGCGATCCTCGACGGCGTCTACAACGACGTGAAGGACGCCGACGGGTTCCTCGCCGAGTGCCGGCAGGGCCGGCAGCTGGGCTTCGACGGCAAGACCCTGATCCATCCCGGCCAGGTCGAGGGCGCCAATGCCGCCTTCGCCCCCGACGACGAGGCCGTCGAGGACGCCCGGGGCGTCCTCGCCGCCTGGGAGGAGGGGCAGGGCCGCGGCGTGGTGACCTACCGGGGCCGGATGGTGGAGCGCCTCCACGTCGACACCGCCGAGCGCACGCTGGCCCTGCACGAGGCCGTCACCCGGCCCTCGCCGTGACCGACGGCCTCCCGCTCGTGTGGGGCGCGACGCCGGCCGAGGTGGCGCGCCGCTACCCGGCCGACGACCTCTACGACGGGCCGGTCCTGGCCATGACCCGGGCCGTGCCGGCAGCCGCACCGGCCGGGGTGAGCTGGCGCTGGCTCTGCCAGATCGCCGTGGCGCCGTACTCCTATGACTGGCTCGACAACCTCGGCCGACGCAGCCCGACCACCCTGACCCCGGCTGCCGAGCGGCTGCGCGTGGGTCAGGCCGTCAACGTGCTACGGCTGACCGAGGTCACCGAGGGCCACCACTGGACCGGGCAGACCACGGGCGGTCCGCGGCGGGCGTTCGGCGACGTCGCGATGACGTACGCCGCCGAGCCGGCCGGGCCGGACGCCTCCCGGATGGTCTGCCGCGTGGTGTGCCGGGTGCCCTCGTCGCTCGCCCGGGCCCGGGCGGTGGCGCTCGCCTGGGGCGACCTGGTGATGATGCGCAAGCAGCTGCTGACGCTGGCCGACCTGGCCGCGCAGGATGCGACCGGGCACCCGGGCTGACGCCACGGCTGTGACACGATCGCTCGCGTGACAGCCGAGACGACGGATCCCTCCACGCGCCCGGTGGCCAAGGACGACCGGCGCGCCATCGTGCGCCTGCTGCTCGCCAGCGCGCTGATGCTCTTCCTCGAGCTGGCCCTGATCCGCTGGCTGGGCGCCAACGTGGTGCACTTGTCGTACTTCTCCAACTTCGTGCTGCTCGGGTCGTTCCTCGGCATCGGAGCCGGCTTCCTGGTCAGCCGCAAGACCTGGTCGGTGTGGCCGGTCTCACTGCCGCTGCTGACGGCGCTGGTGATCGGCGTACTGAGGTTCCCGGTCACGATCCAGCGCAGCGGGTCCGACGTCATCTACTTCACCTCCCTCGAGGTCGACGGACCACCCGCGTGGCTGGCGCTCCCGGTGGTCTTCGTCCTGGTCGCGCTGATCCTGGCCGGTCCGGCCGAGGTGGTCGGCCGGTGCTTCGGCCGGCTGCCACCGCTGTCGGCGTACCGCTACGACCTGATCGGGTCACTGCTCGGCATCACCGCGTTCACCACCCTGAGCTTCCTGCGGACGCCCTCGGTCGTGTGGGGCGTGATCGCGTGCGTGCTCTACCTGCTGCTGGCCGACACCACGCTGCGCCGGCTGGTGACCTTCGCCTGCGCCGGCGCGGTCATCACCATGCTGCTGCTGGAGTCGATGGCCACGGGGGTGAGCTGGTCGCCGTACTACAAAGTCGCCACCGAGGAGGTCGGCACCGCCGACGACGGCTTCCTGCTCATCAAGGCCAACGGGGTGCCCCACCAGCTGATGGCACCGGCCCAGTGGAAGATCGAGCAGGGCGAGCGGATCTACGAGACGCCCTACCTGCGGCTCCCCGACAACTCCCTCGGCGACGTGCTCGTCGTGGGCGCCGGCTCCGGGTCCGACGTCGCGATCGCGCTGCGCGAAGGCGCCCGGCGGGTCGACGCGGTCGACATCGACCCGCGGATCCTCGAGATCGGCGCCGCGGAGAACATCGACCGGCCCTACGACAACGCCGGGGTCACCACGCACGTCAACGACGGCCGCGCGTTCCTCGAGGGCACCGACCGCACCTACGACCTGGTGCTCTTCGCGCTGCCCGACTCGCTCACCCTGGTCAGCGGCGCGTCGCAGATCCGGCTGGAGTCGTTCCTCTTCACCGAGCAGGCCATGACGTCGGTGCGCGAGCACCTCAAGCCCGACGGCGCCTTCGCGATGTACAACTACTACCGCGAGTCGTGGCTGATCGACCGGCTGGCCGGCACGGCCGAGTCGGTCTTCGGGCACGCTCCGTGCGTCGACACCTTCGCCGGCGCCCAGGCGGTCGTCAGCGTGGGGATAACCGAGGCCGACCAGCGGTGCGAGACCACCTGGTCGCCTGCGGGTCCGGTCGTGGCCCCCGCCACCGACGACCGTCCGTTCCTCTACTTCAAGGGCGACACGTTCCCTCCGCTCTACACCGTGACGCTGCTCGGCATCCTGCTGGCGTCGTTGGTCGCGGTCCGGGCGCTCGGTGGCCCGCTGCGCCAGATGCGGCCCTACGCCGACCTGTTCTTCATGGGTGCCGCGTTCCTGCTGCTCGAGACCAAGAACGTCGCCACCTTCGCGCTGCTCTTCGGCACTACGTGGTTCGTCAATGCCATGGTGTTCGCCGGAGTGCTGGTCGTGGTGCTCGCCGCCGTGGAGACCACGCGGCGCTTCCGCACACCGCCCCTCCCCGTCGTCTTCGGCGCGATCGCGGCGTCCCTGGCCCTGGCGTGGGTGGTGCAGCCCGACTGGCTGCTGCCGCTGCCGTTCGCGCCGCGGCTGCTGGCCGCGACGCTGCTGGCCTTCCTGCCGATCTACCTGGCCAACGTGGCCTTCGCCAAGCGCTTCCAGGGCTCGGCCGACTCCCAGGCGGCGTTCGCGATCAACCTGCTTGGCGCGATCGTCGGCGGCTGCCTGGAGTACGCCGCTCTGGTCACCGGCTACAACAACCTGCTGATCGTCACCGGACTGCTCTACCTGGTGGCGTTCCTGCTGATCCCGCGCGGGGCTGCCCGCCTGGCCTGAGCCGAGCCCTCACACGTGGGCGGCGTACCAGGCCGCGAGGCTGGTGGCGACCGTCATCCACACGGCGTACGGCGTGAGCAGCAGCCCGGTCCACGCGATGCCGCGCGCCGCGACGACGACCAGCACCCACGTCAGCACGGCAGCCACCCCCAGGGCGAGGGCGGAGGCCGTGAGGGCGTGCGGCACGTAGAAGAGGTAGGCCCACAGCAGCGCGCAGACCACCGAGGCCACCGTCACGACCAGGGCGAGGACGGCGGTGTCGGGAGACGACCGGGCCAGGACGACACCGGTCGTCGCCAGTGCCAGGAAGTTCAGCGGCCAGATCACTCCGAACACCCAGTCGGGCGGCTGCCAGGGCGGCCGCGCGAGGGCGGCGTACCAGCCCGGGCTGGCGCTCACCCAGGCCTGGGAGAGCACCGCGTAGGCCACCACGACGAGCACGAACGCCGTTGCCACCACCACCGTGCGGCTCATCCACGCTCCTCTGGTCGTCTCGGCCACCAGTGTGCCTCAGCCGTCGACCATCGGGATGCGCACGCGGCGCTCGTCGGCCACCTCGACCGCCCGCTCGTAGCCGGCGTCGACGTGCCGGATCACGCCCATGCCCGGGTCGTTGGTCAGCACCCGCTCGATCTTCTCCGCCGCCAGCGCGGTGCCGTCGGCGACGCAGACCTGGCCGGCGTGGATGGAGCGGCCCATGCCGACGCCGCCGCCGTGGTGGATGGAGACCCAGGTGGCGCCGGAGGCGGTGTTGACCAGGGCGTTGAGCAGGGCCCAGTCGGCGATCGCGTCGGAGCCGTCGAGCATCGCCTCGGTCTCGCGGTAGGGCGAGGCGACCGAGCCGCAGTCGAGGTGGTCGCGACCGATCACGATCGGGGCCGTGAGCTCACCGGAGGCGACCATCTCGTTGAACTTCAGCCCCGCGAGGTGGCGTTCGCCGTACCCCAGCCAGCAGATCCGGGCGGGCAGGCCTTGGAAGGCGACGCGTTCGCCGGCCATGGTGATCCACTTATGGAGCCTCTGGTTGTCGGGGAAGAGCTCGAGGATCGCCCGGTCGGTGGCCGCGATGTCGGCCGGGTCGCCCGAGAGCGCCGCCCAGCGGAACGGCCCCTTGCCCTCGCAGAAGAGCGGCCGGATGTAGGCCGGCACGAAGCCGGGGAACTCGAAGGCCCGGTCGTAGCCGCCCTTGCGGGCCTCGTCGCGGATCGAGTTGCCGTAGTCGAACACCTCGGCGCCGGCGTCCTGGAACTCCACCATCGCCCGCACGTGCGTCGCCATCGACTCCCGCGCGCGCTTGGTGAACCCGGCGGGGTCCTCGGTCCGCTCGCGCTCCCAGTCCTCGACGGCGGTGCCGGCCGGCAGGTAGAAGAGCGGGTCGTGCGCGGAGGTCTGGTCGGTCACGATGTCGATCGGCGCCCCGGTCTCCAGCAGCCGGGGCAGCAGGACGGCCGCGTTGCCGAGCACGCCGATGGAGAGGGCACGGCGCTCGTCGCGAGCGGACACGGCCATCTCCACCGCCTCCTCGAGCGAGGACGCCTGCACGTCGAGGAAGCGGTGCTCGATCCGGCGGGTGATGCGGGACTGGTCGCACTCGATGCAGATCGCGACGCCGTCGTTCATGGTCACGGCGAGCGGCTGGGCGCCGCCCATCCCGCCCAGGCCGGCGGTCACGGTGATGGTCCCGGCGAGCGTGCCGCCACTCCCCTCGATCCGGCCAGAGGCCGCGAGCTTGTCGGCAACCGCGGCGAAGGTCTCGAAGGTGCCCTGGAGGATGCCCTGGGTGCCGATGTAGATCCACGAGCCGGCCGTCATCTGGCCGTACATCGTCAGCCCGAGGTCCTCCAGCCGCCGGAACTCCTCCCAGTTGGCCCAGTCGCCCACCAGGTTGGAGTTGGCGATCAGCACCCGGGGCGCCCAGGTGTGGGTGCGCATCACGCCGACCGGCTTGCCGGACTGCACGAGCATCGTCTCGTCGTCCTTCAGGGTGCGCAGCGTCCGCACCAGGGCGTCGTACGCGTCCCAGTTGCGGGCCGCCTTGCCGGTGCCGCCGTAGACGACCAGGTCCTCAGGGCGCTCGGCGTTGTCGGGGTCGAGGTTGTTCATCAGCATCCGGAGCGGGGCCTCGGTCTGCCAGGACAGCGCAGTCAGGTCGGTGCCGCGCGCCGCGCGGATGGGCAGCCGGGGGTTGGTCTCGGTGGTCATGCGAGCTCTCCGATCACGGACTCGGCGGCGGCCAGGACGGCGCCGGACTGCACCAGCGAGACGGCCGCCTCGATCTCGGGGGACAGGTGCCGGTCGGGCCCGGGGCCCTCGATCCCGGACCCGCGCAGGAGGCGTACGACGGCCCCGGTCGCCGGCGAGGGTGGCAGCGGAGCCCGGAAGTCCAGCGCGCGGGCCGCGGTCAGCACCTCGACCGCGACCACGCGCGACAGCCCGTCGACGGACCGGCGCAGCTTGCGGGCGGCCGACCAGCCCATCGACACGTGGTCCTCCTGCATGGCCGAGGAGGGGATCGAGTCGACCGAGGCCGGGACGGCGAGCCGCTTCATCTCCGAGACGATGGCGGCCTGGGTGTACTGCGCGATCATGTGGCCGCTGTCGACCCCGGGGTCCGAGGCGAGGAACGGTGGCAGCCCGTGGGAGCGGGCCTTGTCGAGGAACCGGTCCGTGCGCCGCTCCGAGATCGAGGCGACGTCGGCGGCGACGATGGCGAGGAAGTCGAGCACGTAGGCCACCGGGGCGCCGTGGAAGTTGCCGTTGGACTCGACCCGGTCGCCGATCACCACCGGGTTGT
>JBDSLK010000127.1:0-3832 GCA_039916425.1 Nocardioides sp. | reverse complement strand
AGCGCGACCCCCGCGCCCGGCTGGTGCCCGTGGTTATCCGGGTGGTCGCCCAGGCCCGGGCCACCGGCGAGGCGCTGCACGCCCGCGGGATCGGTGACGACTAGCCACCGCGACCGCCTGACGTGCTGCGCTGGGTCAGGCGGCAGCGACCTCGGGACGGTGGTCGACCAGGGCGGTCAGGGCTCCGACGAGGCGGGCGACCACCTCGGGGTCGGCGAGGATGTCATCGGCGAGCGCCGACTCGGACACGACCACGTGGTCGAGCACGTCCGCGCCGGCGATCCGGGCGGAGCGGCGGGCGTCGTCGTGCGACCACTTGCCGCCGTACGGCGTCGGGGTCGCGCCCAGCACGGCGAAGGGCTTGCCCGTGATCGCGCCCTGGCCGTAGGGCCGGGACAGCCAGTCGATAGCGTTGTTGAGCACGGCGGGCATGGTGCCGTTGTACTCCGGCGTCACGGCGAGCACGCGGTCGGCGCCACCCACCAGGTCACGGAGGCGTTGGGCGGCGGCCGGGACGGCCTCGCCGTCGATGTCCTCGTTGTAGAACGGGATGTCGCCGAGTCCCTCGGCGACGTCGATCTGGACGCCGGCGGGCGCCTCGGTCTCGAGGACCTCGACGATGCGGCGGTTGAGGGAGTCGGCACGCAGGCTGCCGAGCAGGACGACGACGCGGGTGGACTGCTCGGACACGGTGCTCTCCTGAGGGATGGTGGAAGAAGTCATAGCCGCTTAAACGGACCGAGGTCCGCTTCTATTCCCAGTCGGAACGGTTGCCGGGTTGCCGGGTTGCCGGGTTGCCGGGGTTTCTGGGTTGCCAGGGTTCCTAGAGTGATCCCGTGCCCGACCCCGTGCTGCTCCCGATGGCCGACCAGCGGCCCCGCGAGCGCAGCGACGCCGCCCGCAACCGGGTCGCACTGCTCGAGGCGGCCACCCGGCTGGTGGACCACTGCGGCATCGACGCGGTGACGATGGAGGCGGTCGCCGCGGAGGCGGGGGTGGGCAAGGGCACGGTGTTCCGTCGGTTCGAGTCTCGCGCGGGGCTGATGGCGGCGCTGCTCGACCACACCGAGACCGCGTGGCAGACCGCGGTGATGAGCGGCCCTCCCCCGCTGGGGCCGGGTGCGGACCCCTGGGACCGGCTGCTGGCCTTCGGAGGGTCCCGACTGGAGACGACGCTCCAGCACGCCGACCTGATCCGCAACGCCGGCCGGGCGGGTGTTCGCTCGATCGCGGCGTACTCCTTCGCCGCCCTGCACGTGCGCTACCTGCTCGCCGAGCTCGGGGTGACCGGTGACCTACCGCTGCTGGCGAGCGCGCTGATGGCACCGCTCGAGGCACCCGTCCTCGACCAGCAGGTCCGCATCGACGGTCTCCAGGTCGACCGGGTCCTCGAGGGCTGGGCCGACCTGGCCCGACGCATCGTCAGTCCTGGTGGCGGCGCAACCCGAACGTGAGCCCGTCGGTGAGAGCTCCCCAGGAGGCCTCGATGACATTGGCGCCGACCCCCACCGTGACCCAGGTCGACTCGCCGTCGGAGGTCTCGATCAGCACCCGGGTGATCGCGTCGGTGCCGTGCCCCTGGTCGAGGATCCGCACCTTGTAGTCGATCAGCTCGAACTTCGCGACCTCCGGGTAGGCCTGCCCGATCGCACTGCGCAGCGCCGCGTCGAGGGCGTTGACCGGGCCGTTGCCCTCCCCCGTGACGACGTAGCGCACCCCCTGGGCGCGCAGCTTGACCGTCGCCTCCGACACTGCCTCCCCCATGGGCGAGGAGTCGGTGATGACGCGCCACGACTCCACCTCGAAGTACGACGGGCGCACGCCCTCGACCTCCTCGATGAGCAACAGCTCGAAGGACGCGTCGGCAGCCTCGAACGTGTGCCCGCCGGCCTCGAGGACCTTGACCCGGTCGGTCACCCGGGTCATGACCTCGCGGTCCGCCGGAGAGTCGGTCAGGTCGAAGCCGAGCTCGCGACTCTTCAGCTGGATGGAGGCCCGGCCCGCCATGTCGGAGATCAGCAGCCTCATGTCGTTGCCGACACGGACGGGGTCCATGTGCTGGTAGAGGCTGGGGTCGACCTTGATGGCCGAGGCGTGCAGCCCGGCCTTATGGGCGAACGCGCTGGTGCCCACGTAGGGCTGGCGCGAGGCCGGCGGCACGTTGGTGACCTCCGCGACCGCGTGCGCGATCCGGGTCGCGTCGCGCAGCAGCCCCTCGGGCAGCACCCGCCGGTCGAGCTTGAGCTCGAGGTTGGCCACCACCGCCACCAGGTCGGCGTTGCCGGTGCGCTCGCCGTACCCGTTGATGGTGCCTTGCACGTGCGTCGCGCCCGCGTCGACCGCGGTGAGGGTGTTGGCGACCGCGCAGCCGGTGTCGTTGTGGCAGTGGATCCCCACCCGCACCCCCGTGGCGTCCAGGACGTCGTGCACCACGTCACCGACCCAGCCCGGCAGCATGCCGCCGTTGGTGTCGCACAGCGCGACCACCTCGGCGCCCGCGTCGTACGCCGTGCGGAGGACCTCGAGCGCGTAGGCGCGGTTGTCGCGGTAGCCGTCGAAGAAGTGCTCGGCGTCGAGGAAGACCGTCTGCCCCTCCTCGCGCAGGTGGGTCACGGTGTCGCGGACCATGGCGAGGTTCTCCTCCAACGTGGTCCGCAGAGCCAGCGCGACGTGCCGGTCGTGGGACTTCGCGACCAGCGTCACCACCGACGCGCCACTGTCGCGCAGGGCGGCCACCAGCGGGTCGTCGGCGGCGCGGGCACCGGCCCGGCGGGTGGCCCCGAAGGCTGCGAGCCGGGCGTGCTTCAGGTCGAGCTCCTCGGTGGCCCGGCGGAAGAACTCCGTGTCGCGGGGGTTGGCACCCGGCCACCCGCCCTCGATGTAGCCGACGCCCAGGCTGTCGAGCTGTCGCGCGATCGACAGCTTGTCGGTCACCGAGAGGTTCAGCCCCTCCTGCTGCGCGCCGTCGCGCAGCGTGGTGTCGTAGACGTGGAAGGAGCCCTGCAGGTCCATCGCTCGATCATCCTCTTCGGTTCCGGTCGCGGGCCGCAGCCCGGCGTGGGTGGAGCAACAAAAAGACCTCCCGTGGTCACGAGAGGTCTGCGCGTCGGGCCGGGTCCGGCCGGACGCGCTAGTCGATAATCAGCTGCTGCTGCACGAGACGAGTCTGGCACGGGCGGTCTCCTTGCGGGCGTCGGTCTCGCAGGCTGGAAGGCCCGACCGCGGTGCCGCATCGGCTCACCGAACACCGGCCGGCACCAG
The DNA here is from genome assembly GCA_039916425.1 of Nocardioides sp. Lineage (GTDB taxonomy): Bacteria > Actinomycetota > Actinomycetes > Propionibacteriales > Nocardioidaceae > Nocardioides. Next base: position 571 of record JBDSLK010000127.1, on the reverse strand, counting down.
GTCGTCGAGGGAGAGTCCCGACAGCGGGTGGCCGTCGGCCGGCGCCCAGTCGGGGCCGTGGGCCTCGACGGAGACCGTCGCCACCAGCGCCAGGCCCAGCATCAGCACGGTCGCGGCCAGCCACGGGGCCAGGCTGCGCGTCACCGGGGTGAGCACCCGGCGCACGGGCCCGCGCACCCGGCGGCCGCCGGGGCCGGCCCACAGCCCGACGGTGAAGGTGACCCCGCAGGCCAGCAGCGTCCAGGCGAGCCCGAGACCGAACGCGTAGCCGAGTAGCGCCGCGGCGCTCGCGAGCCCGACGCCCCACAGTGCGAGCATCAGGGTGCCGGGCACGGACTGGACGAGGTGCCAGGGGGTGGCGAGCAACAGCTGCGGCCCGTCGTACCACCGGCTCCGACCACGCAGCGTCCGCCGGTTGCTGGCGGCGCTGGCAGCGAGCGAGCCGCTCCGCAGCAACCAGGCGACCAGGACGAGGCCGAGGGTCACGAGGTAGGGGTACGCCGCGACGGCGGCGCCGGCGGCCCACGCGGCGGCCAGGAGCAGCACCGCGCCGCGGGCGCGCTCGCCCGCC
>JBDSLK010000126.1:0-19125 GCA_039916425.1 Nocardioides sp. | reverse complement strand
AGAATCAGGGGCCGTTTCACATGTGTCGCTTACGTGTCGGCTAGTCCCCGCTCATTGTCAATCCACCCTCGGAAGGAGCCGACCTTGACCACCGCAGCACTCACGCCCGAGACCACTCACCCGGACTGCTTCACTCCCGATGAGGGGTGCATGACCCCTCATGACGTCGAGTGGCTTGCCCACCACAGCTCGCCCGTTACGGCGTCCGTGGGCGGCTCACCACCAGCATGACAGAGGTTCTGTGGCAATGGTTTGGACTCTCCGACCCCCGGTGTTCGGCGTCTCTGCCGACCTGACGAGCCCCCTGTGTTCGAAGATGATCAGGGCGGGAATTGCACTTGGGACGCTCTCCTCGCGGATCAAGTACGGGTGGGACTTCCTTGCCGGGGCGCGCTGGGCTGCGCGCCCGACCGCGTTCCGTCGGAGAGACGCCGAGGCTCACTCCGACTTGCGTCACCCGGCAGGCGAGGCGGATGGTGTGATGGCCGCAAGGTCCTCGGGTGAGTAACAAGGCTGGCTGAGGTCGGTCAGCGGCTTGTTGATCCCGCGCTGAAGCTTCAGGAGCGTTGCCGAGAGCTTGCCCGCGGACCGTGCCTGCGCTGCCCGATCGTCGCTGTCGAAACCTTTCATGAGACCAACCAGGCCGGCGCGCTCGGAGTCGAAGAAGGTCGCGGCCACCTCGACCGCTGTGCTGCACTCAGGATTGATGCTCGCGCGTTCCGACGCTCGGATCGCAGTTGCGACGTCGTTCAGGTTGGCGACAAGGGGATCGATCAGTGCGTGCAGACAGGTGCGCCACGGGGCATACCCCACCTCTTCGGCCACTCGGTTGCACTCGTTCAGTTGCTTCGGGGCAACCGCCATCTTGATGAGCGGATCGAAGGCGGCGAGCACCCCGTTCATCCGATCGGTGTCCTCGCTGACGAAGTAACCGGGCTCGGCCGACGGCGATGGCGAGGCCGACGCCGTGTCCTCCGGTGGCGTCGAGGAGGATTCAGCGGCCGACGGTTCGCTCTCGTCGCCACCGCAGGCGCTGAGGAGACCGAGCAGGGCGATCATTGCGGCGGCTAGGCCAACTCGCGTCGGGAGAGCGTTCATCGCGTCAGTGTGGGCCACCGACCGGCCAGTTGAACAGGAACCATCTATACCGCCCTCACCTTCAGCACCGGGCTCTGTGGCAACGGAAGCGCGAGCGATCGCGCATCGAGGGCATCGGAGCCTCCTCGGCATCTCATGGGACGGGTACGCAACGGGGATTCAGGGCTCCGAACTGCGAGGCACCTGCCCCGCGGTCCCTGTCCGACCGGCGATCGGTTGTTACCGCCCACCCCGGCTGTCCGACAGGGGGACCGCGTTGCGGTGGGCGGTGACCCCTCGAATGCGAGGGGTGCATCGGACTGTGGGCGGTGGCGTGGATCTCCGTCTGGCCTTCCTGCTCGCGGCGTACGCCGGCGGGTGAGCCACTGCGGGATCGACCGGGATTTCAGTAGGCGACGCCGATGTGGTCACGGTGGTGGGCCGGAGTCTCGATCTCGCTGATGACGGCGAGCGCGAAGTCGGCGCCGGAGATGTTCGAGCCGCCGCTGGTGTCGAAGAGCGCTACCTCGCCTCCGACGCGGTAGGCACCGGTGCGCTCACCGGCCGCCCAGGCGCCGTACCCGCTGGCCGGACTGACGAACACCCAGTCGAGATCGTCGGGCGCGTCCTCGACGAGCGCGACGCGAGTGGCCTCTCCCTCTCGGGCTTCTTGTCGGAACTCCTCCGGGATCTCGCCCTCGACGAATCTCGGCTCGCCGGGCGCCGGGCGCAGTGAACTGAACCCGCCGATCTGGAGGTACCGCGCGCCGGCCTGCGCTGACAGCCGCATCAGCTCGCCGTACACCTCGACAAGGCGGCCCGCCATGTCGCCGCGCGGTGACAGTGCCGCCACCACCGCATCGGCGCCGGGAATGAGCAAGGGCGCCATCTCCTCGACCGCGCCGACCTCGTAACGAACGCCCTCGACGAGCTCCTTGGGCCGTGACCGGCTCACGGAGATGACGTGGTGTCTGCGCGCCGCGGCCTCGCGAACGATGCTGCCGCCGGTAAAGCCAGTGCCTCCGAGGACGACGATGGTGGCCATGGAACGTGCTCCCTTCCTTCGAGTCGCATGGTGTTGTTCCGGTGAACAACGCAGAGGGTCTAGCTAGTCCCCGCAGGCCGGCTGCACGAGCCGGACCCGGCCTCGACGAGGCGTCTAGACCGGACCAGCAGGCGAGAGGTCGATGCAGTACCTTCGAGAAGGTCCACGCTCCTGCGGGCCAGGTGCCCTGGACCCCGGTGACCCCAGTCTTTCGGCGATGGGAATCGAGATGGACCGCACCGTGACACCCTGCCCTGACGAGCTGGGCGAGGACGTCGTCGTCGAAGCGCTGCGGCAGGAGCTCCGCGAGGCGGCGTCCCCCAGATCGTCGGAGCTGTGCCGCGACGAGACTCTCGGGGACGTCGTCTAGCGCCCGCCGTCGCGAGGGCACGGGCCAGGTCCCGCGGTGGCGGTCGCGGTCTCCCGGGCGATATCGGATGGCTTCCGGTCGATACGATCGCCAGACCAGGTCCGAACCCGTCGGGCCGACGTAGCGCAGGGAGCCTCCCGTGTCCGAGATCAAGGTCCACGTCCTCACCGCCGATGCGCGTGCGGAGCGGACCGTGACGGCCGGGACCAAGGCCTGGGAGCTCTTCGCGGAAGCCCCCAAGGTGATCGCCGCCCGCGTCGGCGACAGTCTCAAGGACCTCGCCTACGAGCTCGCCGACGGCGACGAGGTCGTTGGGGTGCCCGTCGACAGCGCCGACGGCCGCGACATCCTGCGGCACTCCACTGCCCACGTGATGGCCCAGGCCGTGCAGGAGATCTGGCCCGACGCCAAGCTCGGCATCGGACCGCCGATCACCGAGGGCTTCTACTACGACTTCGACGTCGAGACCCCGTTCAAGCCCGAGGACCTCGAGGCCATCGAGACCCGGATGCGCAAGATCATCAAGGAAGGCCAGCGGTTCTCACGCCGCGTCGTCTCCGAAGCCGATGCGCTCGACGAGCTGAAGGACGAGCCCTACAAGCTCGAGCTGATCGGCCTCAAGGGGTCGGGCAGGAGCGACGACGCGGCCGAGGGTGCGAGCGTCGAGGTCGGCGCCGGGGAGCTCACCATCTACGACAACGTACGCAGCAACGGCGACGTCGCCTGGAGCGACCTCTGCCGCGGTCCGCACCTGCCGACCACCAAGCGCATCCCCGCCTTCGCGCTGATGCGCAGCGCCGCGGCGTACTGGCGCGGGGATGAGAAGAACAAACAGCTTCAACGGCTCTACGGCACCGCCTGGGAGTCTAAGGAGGCGCTCGAGGCACACCTGCACCGGCTCGAGGAGGCCGAGCGCCGCGACCACCGCAAGCTCGGCCGAGAGCTCGACCTCTACTCCTTTCCCGAGGAGCTCGGCCCCGGCCTCGCCGTCTTCCACCCCAAGGGCGGCGTGATCCGCCGGGTGATGGAGGACTACGTCCGGCAGCGCCACATCGAGGAGGGGTTCCAGTACGTCAGCACCCCGCACATCTCCAAGGACGGGCTCTTCTACACCTCCGGGCACCTTCCCTACTACGCGGACACCATGTACCCGCCGATGGAGCTCGAGGGCGCGAAGTACCAGCTCAAGGCGATGAGCTGCCCGATGCACAACCTGATCTACCAGGCCCGCGGACGCTCCTACCGTGAGCTGCCGCTGCGCCTCTTCGAGTTCGGGGGGGTCTACCGCTACGAGAAGTCCGGCGTGATCGGCGGCCTGACCCGGGTCCGTGGCATGACCCAGGACGACTCGCACTCCTACGTCACCCCCGAGCAGGCGTCGGACGAGATCAAGCACCTGCTGAACTTCTGCCTGGGCCTGTTCCGCGACTTCGGCCTCGACGACTTCTACCTCGAGCTCTCGACCCGCGACGACAAGAATGTCGAGAAGTTCCTGGGCTCCGACGAGGACTGGACCACCGCCACCGCGGTCCTGCAGAGCGCGGCCGACGAGTCCGGGCTCGACCTGGTCGCCGATCCGGGCGGTGCGGCGTTCTACGGCCCGAAGATCTCCGTCCAGGCCAAGGACGCGATCGGGCGCACCTGGCAGCTCTCGACCGTGCAATACGACTTCAGCCAGCCCGCCGGCTTCGGGCTGGAGTACCAGGCGGCCGACGGCACCCGCCAGCAGCCGGTAATGATCCACTCGGCCAAGTTCGGCTCCATCGAACGGTTCATCGGGGTGCTCGTCGAGCACTACGCCGGCGCCTTTCCCCCCTGGCTGGCGCCCGTCCAGGTGCAGGCGATCCCGATCGCGGAGCGGCACGCCGACTACCTGTACGACGTGGCGAAGCAGCTCGGGCAGCGGGGCCTGCGGGTCGAGGTCGACGACTCCGACGAACGGATGCAGAAGAAGATCCGCAACGCCCAGCTCCAGAAGGTGCCCTTCATGGTGATCGCCGGCGACGACGACATGGCCGCCGGCGCCGTGTCGTTCCGCTACCGCGACGGTCGCCAGGACAACGGCGTTCCGATCGCGGAAGCGATCGAGCGGGTGGCCGCCGCGGTGGAGTCCCGCGCGCAGGTCTGAGGTCAGCGCACCCGCGTGGTGTAGCGGCGGCAAGGCGAGACGTACGTCGTGCCGCCGGCCGTCACCTCGTAGGGCAGGTCGCCCTCGTCGGCCCAACCGTGGCGCGCGTAGAACCGGCGGGCACGGGCGTTGCCGGTGACCACGGCGAGCCAGGCCACCTCGTGGCCGCTGGCGGCGACGCGCTGCTCGGCCTCGGTGAGCAGCAGGGCCGCGAGCCCGGTGCCGCGTGCGCCGGGACCGACGTACACCTGCTCGACCTCGTCGTCCACCACCATGACGAACCCCACGACCATCCCGTCCGCCTCGGCCACCGTCGTGTCGGACGCCCGGCCGGCGGCCCGCTCATGGAAGGACGCCAATGTCCGCCCGGCGGTAAGGCCGTCGGGCACGTGGCCGGGGTGGGCGTCGTGCCAGCCTGCGTGCCACAGGTCGGCGACCTGGGCCAGGTCGGCGTCGGTCGCAGGGCGCAGGGTCGGCTCGCTCATGGCCTCACCCTAGGATCTCGACGATGAGCGACGAGACGGTCCACCAGCAGGGCGCGGGCGAGCCGGACGGCCTCGACCGGCTCTGGACTCCCCACCGGATGGCCTACATCCGCGGCGAGAGCAAGCCGAACGACGCCTCGGAGGGGGAGTGCCCGTTCTGTCGCATCCCGGGCTGGACCGACGACGACGGTCTGGTCGTCCACCGTGGCGAACTCGCGTACCTAGTACTCAACCTCTACCCCTACTCGCCGGGCCACCTGATGGTCTGTCCCTACCGGCACCTCGCGGACTACACCGAGACCACCGTCGAGGAGGCGGCTGAGATCGGCGCGCTCACCAAGACCGCGATGCGGGTGCTTCGCTCGGTGTCGGGGGCCGGCGGCTTCAACATCGGGATGAACCAGGGTCACGTCGCCGGGGCCGGCATCGCCGCCCACCTGCACCAACACGTCGTGCCGCGGTGGCCGGGGGACCAGAACTTCATGCCGATCATCGGCCGCACCAAGACCCTGCCCGAGCTGCTGACCGATACGCGAGCGCTGCTCGCGGACGGGTGGTCCGAGCTCAGCTGAGCCGCTGCTGGACCTGCCCGAGCGCGGTAAGCGCCCGGCGCTCGAGTGCGTCCCCGCCCTTCAGACGGGGTGCCGACGCCACGATCGCGGTGTAGGTGCCCGCGAGGCACTCCTCGGCCACCACCCGCGGCGGGGTCCGCCGGTCACCGGGACGGAAGGTGACGTGCTGCTTGGCGCCGCGGGCCGCCCCGTCGAGCTCGAAGACCTGCGACGCAAGCGCGCACGCCTCCCGGTCGTCCGCGTCGGACCCGAGCGCGAGGGCGCGCTCGCGCAACCGCCGGCTCGCAGCGTCGTCGGTGCCGCCCCGAACGGCGAGGTCGCGCGTCAGCCGGACCACGAAGCGGGCCGCGGCCATGGTGGTGACCTCGACGAGCGTGTCCCTGTCCTCGCCGGTCCACCGGCACGACTGCTCGCCCTTCGTCGACCGCTCGTCGGCGTCCGGTGTCCTCACCGGGAGCAGGGCGCGCCGTTGCGCCGACGTGAGCGCCTCGCAGATCGTGGTCGTCGCCTCGGGCGGCCCGTCGATGAGGCCCAGGAAGCGTCCGCCGACGAGTGTGCTCGCCCCTAGGACGACGAGCACGGTCAGCGCGAAGACCGCCTTGAAGACCATGACGAAACAGGGTATCTACCTCGGCGCCGTCCGGTCCCGAGAACGAGCCGAGATGTCAGTGGCCGAGTCGGTCGCGACCCTCGGTGAAGAACGCCCGGACGGCGTCGGCGTCGGCGAGGTCGGTCATCGGACGAACGGAGCCGAAGGGGGCCGCCCAGAACTCGTCCGTCGCCGGGGGCGCCCACGGAGCGACGTACGCGTAGGGAACCTCGAGGTAGCCGTCACCGGGGGAGACCCCGTAGTTGACCTCCCCGATGGCGATCGCCACGTCGAAGTGCTCGGGCCAGAGCACCGGCTCGGTCCCGGGGGCGAAGAGGCGCAGTCCGGCGTCACCCAGCCCCAGCGCGTCGAGCAGCACCCGGGCGTCGACCTCGTCAACGCTCAGATCGTCGTCGAGTCCCACGTCGGAGGCGTCGGTGAAGACCTCACCCAGCGGCCGCGCTTCTACCCCGACCGCACCGGCCAGCGTGCGCGGCGTGAACCCGTCGATGGGGACGTCGGGTCCGGGGCCGACGAGCGATCCGCCCGCCACTCGCAGCTCCGGCCCAGCCGTGGTCGCGAAGCCGCCAGGCACGACGCGGAGCCGGATGGTGCCCGCGGTGGCGTACTGCGGACCGGCGAGCACGAGCTCCGCCACCGCGTGGAGCGATCGCCGGGTCGCCCCGAGGTCTCTGTCCATGCGAGCTCCCGCGTCAGCGCTTCTTGGTCGTGAGCGTCTCCATCGAGCTGGACGCAGCACCGGAGGCCTTGTCGCGCTTCTCCGTCCGCTTCTCCTTGATGGACTTGCCGGACTTCTTGGACATTCCTTGGCGAGGCGACTTGTCGCTCATGAGGGATCTCTCTGATGGGTCGCCTGGGTGGCGGCGTACCTCGACAATACGCCTTCCCGCTAGCCTTCTCCCGCCATGATGGAACGCTTCCGCGACTTCTGGACCAAGGTCATCGCAGCACCGATCGCACGGCTGCTCATCCGGCTCGGGGTCAGCCCCGACGCCGTGACGGTGGTCGGGACGCTCGGGGTGTGCGTCGGTGCGCTCGCCTTCTTCCCCCAGGGAAGGCTGTTGACCGGGGTCCTGGTCATCGCCGCCTTCGTCTTCAGCGACATGGTCGACGGCCACATGGCTCGGCTCACCGGGCGCACGAGCCTGTTCGGAGCGTTCCTCGACTCGACGCTCGACCGCATCGCCGACGGCGCGATCTTCGCCGGCCTGGCCCTCTACTTCGCTGGCCCGGGCGACGCCGACCTCTACGTGGTGCTGTCCCTCGTCTGTCTGCTGATGGGCGGGGTCGTCTCCTATGCCCGCGCCCGCGCGGAGTCCCTCGGTTTCCAGGCCAAGGTCGGCATCGCCGAGCGTGCGGACCGGCTGGTGGCGATCTTGGTGATGACCGGGCTGAGCGCCCTTCTCGACCTGCCGATCCTGCTCGAGGTCGCGCTCTGGGCGCTCGCCGTCGCCTCCACCGTGACGGTGGTCCAGCGCATCTGGGTGGTGCGTCAACAAGCGCTCGCCCGAGCTCCCGGCTGAGGGTCCCGCCGGTTCACGTCCGCAACCTCGTGCGCCGTACGATGGGACCATGTCCGAGGCAGCAGTTCCGACCGGCACGACCGGCACGACCGACACCACCTCCACCGGCACCACGCGCGTCAAGCGCGGCATGGCCGAGATGCTCAAGGGCGGCGTGATCATGGACGTCGTCAACGCCGAGCAGGCCAAGATCGCCGAGGACGCCGGCGCGGTCGCCGTGATGGCGCTCGAGCGGGTCCCGGCCGACATCCGGGCGCAGGGCGGCGTCAGCCGGATGAGCGACCCGGACATGATCGACGGCATCATCGAGGCCGTCTCGATCCCGGTCATGGCCAAGGCCCGCATCGGCCACTTCGCCGAGGCGCAGGTGCTGCAGAGCCTCGGTGTCGACTACATCGACGAGTCCGAGGTGCTGACCCCGGCCGACTACGCCAACCACATCGACAAGTGGAACTTCCGAGTGCCCTTCGTCTGTGGCGCCACCAACCTCGGCGAGGCACTGCGCCGAGTCACCGAGGGTGCCGCGATGATCCGCAGCAAGGGCGAGGCCGGCACGGGGGACGTCTCCAACGCGGTCATGCACATGCGCACCATCCGGGCCGAGCTGCGCCGTCTGCACGGGCTCGAGGACGAGGAGCTCTACGTCGCCGCCAAGGAGCTCCAGGCGCCCTACGAGCTGGTCAAGGAGGTCGCCCTGTCAGGCAAGCTCCCCGTGGTCCTGTTCACCGCGGGCGGCATCGCGACGCCGGCCGACGCCGCGATGATGATGCAGCTCGGGGCCGAGGGCGTGTTCGTGGGCTCCGGGATCTTCAAGTCCGGCAACCCCTCCCAGCGCGCCGAGGCGATCGTCCAGGCAACCACGTTCTATGACGACCCCGACGTGGTCGCCAAGGTCAGCCGTGGGCTCGGCGAGGCCATGGTCGGCATCAACGTCGACGAGATCCCGCAGCCGCACCGGCTGGCCGAGCGCGGCTGGTGATCAGTGGTCCGGGGGGCGGCTCGAAGAAAGTCGCTGAAACCGTGTCATAGGTCCCGGACGTGAGCGTCTCCTAGTCGAGCAAACAGCTCGAATCAGACCCCCGGCTGAGGAGATCGTTATGGACCTTGTCGTTGTAGAAGCTGCCCTCGCGAGCTTGGCGGTCGTGTGCTACGCCGCTGCGGTGCGGATCCAGACCCGCCCCCGGATCGTCACGATGGTGTTCCCCACCGAGATGATCGGCCGCCACCGGGCCTGACCCACCTCCGGCTCGGAAAGGCCGCGCCCTATCCTGGGCCGGTGCGTGTTCCCACAGTCGGCGTGTTCGCCCTCCAGGGCGACGTGAGGGAGCACCTGCGGGCTCTTGCCGACCTCGGTGTCTCGGCCCTCGGCGTACGACGCCCTGTCGAGCTCGCCGCGTGCGACGGGCTCGTCATCCCGGGGGGTGAGTCGACCGTGATGGCCAAGCTGGCCCGCACCTTCGACCTCTTCGAACCGCTGCGTGAACGCATCCGCGGCGGGCTTCCCGTGCTCGGCACCTGCGCCGGCATGATCATGCTGGCCGACCGCGTGGTGGGCGGTGCCGCCGGCCAGGAGACTCTCGGCGGCCTTGACATCACGGTCCGCCGCAACGCCTTCGGCCGCCAGGTCGACTCCTTCGAGACCGAGGTCGCCTTCAAGGGGCTGGACCGGCCCTTGCACGCCGTCTTCATCCGTGCGCCCTGGGTCGAGGAGGCTGGTCCCGGCATCGAGGTGCTCGCCCGCGTCGAGGGTGGTGAGGCCGACGGTAGGATCGTCGCCGTCCGGCAGGGGCCCCTGATGGCGACATCGTTCCACCCGGAGTTCGGGGGAGGGGACCGCATCCACCGGATGTTCGTCGACGTCGTGGTCTCGGCCGAGTCCGGCCACGGCCGTCTCGTGAGGTAGAAGAGGAGCGCATGTCCGGCCATTCCAAGTGGGCGACCACCAAGCACAAGAAGGCCGTCGTCGACGGCCGGCGGGCCAAGATGTTCGCCAAGCTCATCAAGAACATCGAGGTCGCGGCCCGGATGGGCGGCGGTGACATCTCGGGCAACCCGACGCTCTACGACGCCATCCAGAAGGCCAAGAAGTCCTCGGTCCCCAACGACAACATCGACCGCGCCGTCAAACGCGGATCGGGCGCCGAGGCGGGTGGCGCCGACTACATGACGATCATGTACGAGGGCTACGGCCCCTCGGGCGTCGCGATGCTGATCGAGTGCCTCACTGACAACAAGAACCGCGCCGCCATGGAGGTCCGCACCGCGATGACCCGCAACGGCGGATCCCTCGCCGACCCGGGCTCGGTGTCGTTCCTCTTCAACCGCAAGGGTGTCGTGGTCGTGCCGACCGACCAGGACGGCAAGGAGGTCACCGAGGACGACGTCCTCGAGGCGGCCCTCGACGCCGGCGCGGAGGAGGTCAACGACCTGGGCGAGGCGTTCGAGGTCATCTCCGAGGCCACGGACCTGGTCGCCGTCCGGACGGCGCTGCAGGCGGCCGGGGTCGACTACGACTCGGCCGACGCTCTCTTCCTTCCCGACATGCAGGTCGAGCTCGACAAGCAGGGGGCCGGCAAGGTCTTCCGGCTCGTGGAGGCCCTCGAGGACCTCGACGACGTCCAGAACGTCTTCGCCAACTTCGACGTGCCCGACGCGGTCCTGGCCGAGCTCGACGACTGAGCGCGTGTCGTACGCCGGCTGGTGGCGTCCCCGCGTTAGCGTTGGCACCGAACAGATGTTCGGACGAGAGGGCGATGACATGCGGGTGCTGGGGATCGATCCCGGCCTGACGCGCTGCGGTCTGGGCGTGGTGGAGGGCTCCGTGGGTCGACCACTGACCCTCGTCGACGTCAACGTGGTGCGCACCAGCGCCGACCGTCCCGTCGCCGAGCGGCTGGTGACCATCGAGAAGGGCATCGACGCCTGGCTCGACGAGCACCAGCCCGACGCGGTCGCGGTGGAGCGGGTCTTCGCCCGGTCCGACGTCAGCACCGTGATGGGCACTGCCCAGGCCAGCGGCATCGCCCTGGTCTGCGCTGCCCGACGTGGTCTGCCCGTCGCCCTCCACACGCCGTCCGAGGTCAAGGCCGCGGTGTCGGGCAGCGGTCGCGCCGACAAGGCCCAGGTGGGCCTGATGGTGGCGCGCATCCTGCGCCTGTCGGCGCCGCCCAAGCCGGCCGACGCCGCGGACGCCCTGGCGCTCGCCATCACCCACATCTGGCGCGGGGGAGCCCAGGCTCGTCTCGACGCCGCCCTCGCCCGGGCCGGGACCGGGCCGACCCCGGATCGGTGGAGGCGATGATCGCGTTCGTCCGCGGCGAGGTCGCCGAGGTCACCCTCACCAGCGCGGTGCTGGCGGTTGGTGGGATCGGCCTCGAGCTGATGTGCAACCCGGGGACCCTCGCCACGCTGCGCGTCGGTCAGCAGGCGACGCTGCCGACGAGCATGGTGGTGCGCGAGGAGTCGCTGACCTTGTTCGGCTTCCTCGACGACGACGAGAAGGTCATCTTCGAGCTCGTCCAGACCGCGTCGGGCGTCGGTCCCAAGCTTGCCCAGGCGATCCTGGCCGTCCTGCCGCCCGACGACCTGCGGGTCGCCGTCGCGAGCGAGGACGTCAAGACCCTCACCCGGGTGCCGGGCATCGGTCAGAAGGGCGCCCAGCGGATCATCCTCGAGCTCAAGGACCGGCTCGGCGGACCCGTGGGCGGTCATCGGGGCGCGGTCGCCGCGTCGGCCGCCGGAGGCTGGTGCGACCAGGTGCACCAGGGACTGGTCGGGCTCGGCTGGCCCGCGCGCGAAGCCGAGCGCGCGGTCGACACCGTGGCCCCCGGGGCCGGCGACGTCCCCGACGTCGCGGCGCTGCTGCGCGCCGCCCTGCGCTCCCTGAGCAGGGCCTGACGTGGAGGCGCCGGAGGACTACTACGCGGCCGCCGAGGACGCCCACCTGGTGAGTCTCACCGCCGCCGAGGCGGAGGGCGACGAGCGCACGATCGAGGCCGCGCTGCGGCCTCGGTCGCTCGATGAGGTGGTCGGGCAGGGGCGGGTGCGCGCACAGCTCGGCCTGGTCCTCGAGGCGGCGCGCCAGCGCTCGCGTCCGCCCGACCACGTGCTGCTCTCCGGGCCGCCCGGTCTCGGCAAGACCACGCTGGCCATGATCATCGCGCACGAGATGGCGGTGCCGTTGCGGCTCACCAGTGGCCCGGCCATCACCCACGCGGGCGACCTCGCCGCGATCCTCTCCGGTCTCAACGAGGGCGACGTCCTCTTCGTCGACGAGATCCACCGGATGTCGCGGCCCGCCGAGGAGATGCTCTACATGGCGATGGAGGACTACCGGGTCGACGTCATCATCGGCAAGGGGCCGGGGGCGACCGCGATCCCGTTGGAGATCCCGCCCTTCACGCTCGTCGGTGCCACGACCCGCGCCGGTCTCCTGCCGGGGCCGCTGCGGGACCGCTTCGGCTTCACCGCACACCTGGAGTTCTACGAGCCCGACGAGCTCGACCGGATCGTGCAGCGCTCCGCCCGGCTGCTCGACGTCGAGGTCGAGGACGACGGCACCGCCGAGATCGCCTCCCGCTCGCGCGGCACCCCGCGGATCGCCAACCGGCTGCTGCGGCGGGTCCGCGACTACGCCCAGGTCCGCGCCGACGGGGTGGTCACACTCCCGGTGGCCCGACGGGCCCTCGAGCTCTACGAGGTCGACGAGTCGGGGCTCGACCGTCTCGACCTCGCCGTCCTCGACGCCCTGTGCCGTCGCTTCGGTGGGGGACCGGTCGGCGTCTCGACGCTCGCCGTCGCCGTCGGCGAGGAGCGCGAGACGGTCGAGGAGGTCGCCGAGCCGTTCCTGGTGCGTTGCGGCTTCCTGGCCCGGACGCCTCGTGGGCGGGTCGCCACGGCCGCCGCCTGGGCCCATCTGGGCCTCACGGCCCCCAGCGGCTCGTTCGGCGGGGCCGACGTCGGCCTGTTCGAGGAGTGAGGCGCGTCGGGGTCTGCTCAGACCCCGGTTACACTTCACCGTTGGTCGGTCCGTCCAGGCGGGTGCGGCCCCACCCTTGATGCTTCTCGAGAGGTTTCCGCCGTGCCGGAGCTGGTCTCCACCCTGCTGCCCCTGTTGGCCATCTTCCTGGTCTTCTGGCTGCTCATCATCCGACCCCAGAGGACCCGCACGAAGGCGCTCCAGGACCTGCGCGACTCCCTGAACCCGGGTGACCGGGTGATGATGACGGCGGGGATCTTCGGGACACTGCGCACCGTCGACGGTGACCGGGCGACCATCGAGGTCGCCGATGGGACGCTGCTCGAGATCGCCACCGGCGCCATCGCCACCGTGGAGCCCGTCGACGGGACCGCGGAGACCACGCCGGACGGGACCACCGACACCACCGAGGAGCAAGGCTGATGGCCGGCTCGTCGACACGCCCCTCGACGCGGGCGCTGCGCACCCTCGTGGTCTTCGCGATGGTCACCGTCGTGATCTTCGGCCTGGTCGCCCTCGCCGGGTCATGGAAGCCCAAGCTCGGCCTGGACCTCCAGGGCGGCACCCGGATCACCCTCATCGCCAAGGACCAGAACAACAGCTCGGCCAACCTCGAGGAGGCCCGCCGGATCATCGACAGCCGGGTCAACGGGTCCGGGGTCTCCGAGGCCGAGGTCACCACGCAGGGCAACCGGTTCATCGTCGTGGAGATCCCCGGTGAGACCCGGCGCGACCTGGTCGAAACCGTCAAGCGGCAGGCCCAGCTGCGCTTCCGTGTCGTGGCCCGGTCCGGGGCGGGCACGGCTGCTCCTACCCAGCCGGCCAGCGGCAGTGCCGCGCCAAGTGGTCTCCCGTCCGAACCGGTGATCACCGTGGCCCCGAGCCCCAAGAAGCCCAAGGCCTCGGCGACGGCGACCTCGTCGTCGAAGAACCGGCCGCCGTTCCTGGCGGGCGAGAAGAGGAACAAGCAGAAGTCGCCCAGCCCGACGCTCGCGCCCAGCAACCTCCCCGCCGCGACCGCCTCGCCGACCGACGGGCCCTCGCCCACGGACGGCGCCTCGACGCCGCCCGGGGGCGGTGCCAACCCGGACGACCCGCTGCAGTGGATGCTCGACCCGGACCCCGAGTCCGTCGCGGCGTACGACGCGTACACCTGTCCGCCCGCCGGCGCCGCGCCCGAGGTCGACGACGTGTCGGACCAGCCGTTGGTGACCTGCGACGAGAACGGCGTCAAGTACCTCCTCTCCGAGAGCCTGATCGAGGGCTCCCAGCTGTCCTCGGCCAACCTGCTCTCGCCCAACGGCCAGAACCTCGAGTTCGGCGTGGACCTGTCCTTCAACGGTGAGGGCTCCGACGAGTTCGGGCGGATCTCCGACTCACTCTTCGGCACCCAGCGGCAGTTCGCCATCGTGCTGGACGGCGAGGTCATCTCGGCGCCGACGATGGACGCGCGCATCCACAACGGCCGGGCGCAGATCACCGGAAGCTTCACCGAGCCGGAGGCGCAGAGCCTGGCCACCAGCCTGAAGTTCGGGGCGCTGCCGATCCAGTTCCAGGCGGACCCGCCGGTCGAGACCGTCGGGCCGTCGCTGGCAGGTGACCAGCTGTCCGCCGGCCTCACCGCCGGCGCCGCCGGGCTCCTGCTGGTGATGCTCTACTGCCTTCTCTACTATCGCGGGCTCGGCGTCGTCGTGATCGCCTCCCTCGTCGTGGCGGCCGGGGTCACCTACGGCCTGGTGCTGCTGCTCAGCGAGGCGGCGGGGTTCACCCTGTCCCTGCCGGGGATCGCGGGACTGATCGTCGCGGTGGGCATCACGGCGGACTCGTTCGTCGTCTACTTCGAACGCATCCGTGACGAGATGCGAGACGGGAAGTCCATGCGCGTCGCCGTGGAGGCCGCCTGGGTCCGGGCGCGCAACACCTGCCTGGCCGCCGACGCCGTCTCGCTGCTGGCCGCCGTGGTGCTCTACGTCTTCGCCGCCGGCGTGGTGAAGGGCTTCGCGTTCGCGCTGGGCCTGTCGACCCTGATCGACCTCGCGGTGTTCTTCTGGTTCACCCACCCGACGATCACGACTCTCGCGCGCTACGCGTTCTTCAACACCGGACGGCCCATGTCGGGGCTGTCGCGAGCGTCGCTGGGTGTCGACGGCCCGTCGGACCGGTTGGCCGTAGGAGGGAAGGTCTGATGGGCAAGTTCTCACGTCTGGGCAACGACCTCTACGAGGGCCGCGTCTCGGTCGACTTCGTCGGCCGCAAGTGGCTCTGGTACGCCATGTCCGGGCTGATCGTGCTCCTCGCGGTCGGCGGTCTCTCCTTCAAGCACCTCGACCTGGGCATCGAGTTCGTCGGCGGTGCGGAGTACCGCATCAGCCTGCCCAGCGAGAAGGTCACTCAGGACCTGGCCGACGAGGTGCGCAACGCCGTCGCCGGCACCGGCATCGACAGTGCCGCGTCCCCCGTGGTCACCACCTCGGGCGACTCCGCGATCCTGGTGCAGACCGAGCCGGTGACCGACGCCGAGGCCACCACCATCGGCGACGTCCTGATCCAGACCACCGGCGCTACCGCCGGCGACCTCTCGCAGTCGGAGATCGGCGCAAGCTGGGGGCGCGAGATCGCCCAGCGGTCGCTGATCGGGCTGGCCGTCTTCCTCGTCCTGGTCGTGTTGTTCATCTGGGCCTACTTCCGGGAGTGGAAGATGTCCGTGGCCGCCATGGTGGCGTTGATCCACGACGTCGTGATCACTATCGGTGTTTACGCCCTGTCGGGCTTCGAAGTGACTCCGGCGACCGTGACCGGCGTGCTCACCATCCTCGGCTTCTCCCTCTACGACACCGTGGTGGTCTTCGACAAGGTCCGAGAGAACACCAAGAACCTCCGCAAGACCCGGATGACCTACTCCGAGGCGGCCAACCTGGCCATCAACCAGACCCTGGTGCGCTCGGTGAACACCTCGATCGTCGCGCTGATCCCGGTCGGCGCGATCCTCTACGTCGGGGTGTTCCAGCTGGGGTCCGGGTCGTTGAAGGACCTCGCTCTCGCGCTCTTCGTCGGAATGCTGGCCGGGGTCTACTCCTCGATCTTCATCGCCACGCCGCTGCTGGCCCACATGAAGTCCGGTGAGCGGGGCATGCGCGACGTCGAGCGCCGAGCGCTCGCGAAGCGTCGCCACGACACCGACCGCTACGCCTCCGTGCCGTCGTACCGCGACGACCTGGCGGTGCGCGACGAGAACATCGACGAGGACACCGACGAGGACGACGAGACCCGACGCCCGGCGGTGGGAGCGGGCAACCAGCCCGCGACGTCGCCTCGTCGCGACCCCGCCGTCAACCGGGGCCGTGTCGCCCCGCCCGCCCACGGGCCGGTCAAGCCGAGTGCGTCCTCCGGCCGGGTGCAGCCGACCCGTCAGACCCGGTCCAAGCGCGGCAAGAAGTGACCGTGCTCGGCGTCGCCGTCGAGGCCCTCGGACGACTGGTCCGCGACGTCCCCGACTTCCCCGAGCCGGGGATCGTCTACAAGGACATCTCGCCGCTACTGGCGGACCCGGCCGGGTTCGCCGCCGTGGTGGAGGCGCTGACCACGGCCGGTCGTGACGACGCCGGGACCGTGACGGTCGACAAGGTCGTCGGCATGGAGTCGCGCGGCTTCATCCTGGGGGCGCCGGTCGCCCTGGCCCTCGGCGTGGGGTTCGTGCCGGTCCGCAAGGTCGGCAAGCTGCCCCGTGACACCCACGCGGTCTCCTACGCCCTGGAGTACGGCGAGGCGACGCTGGAGATCCACCAGGACGCCATCGCCGCCGGGGAGCGGGTGCTGCTCGTCGACGACGTACTGGCCACCGGAGGCACGCTGCAGGCGACCCGGAGCCTCGTGGAGCAGTGCGGCGGCACCGTCGTCGGCGTCGCGATGCTGATGGAGCTCGGCTTCCTACCCGGGCGGGCCGCGGTCGGGGATCTGCCGTTCACCGTCCTGATGACCGTGTGAGTCGGACCCTAGACTGGTGGCGTGACTGAAGAGCGCGCAACTCCCGTCGTCCGGGAGCGCGCGCCCGAAGGACCCGGCGGCGGCCGGGGGATGCGTGCTCGGCTCGCCAGGATCGGCACGAAGAGCCAGCCAGGCAACCCGGTCCTCGAGCCGCTCTTCAACGCGGTGCGAGCCAACCACCCCAAGGCCGACCTGGCCCTGCTCGAGCGCGCCTACCTGACCGCCGAGAAGATGCACGGCACCCAGATGCGCAAGAGCGGTGACCCCTACATCACCCACCCGCTCGCGGTCACCACGATCCTCGCCGACATCGGCATGACCGAGCCGACCCTCGTGGCCGCCCTGCTCCACGACACGGTCGAGGACACGCCGTACACGCTGGCGCAGCTGACCGAGGAGTTCGGCGAGGAGGTGGCCGCGCTCGTCGACGGCGTCACCAAGCTCGAGAAGGTCAAGTACGGCGAGACCGCCGAGGCCGAGACGATCCGCAAGATGATCGTGGCGATGGCCCGCGACATCCGGGTCCTGGTCATCAAGCTCGCCGACCGGCTCCACAACATGCGCACACTGCGCTACGTCCGTCGCGAGTCGCAGGAGCGCACGGCCCGGCAGACCCTCGACATCTATGCCCCGCTGGCCCACCGGTTGGGCATGAACACCTTGAAGTGGGAGCTCGAGGACCTCGCGTTCGCGACCCTCCACCCGAAGATCTACGACGAGATCGTGCGCCTGGTCGCCGAGCGTGCGCCGTCGCGGGACCGCTTCCTGGCCGAGGTGGTCGACCAGGTCGGGACCGACCTTCGGGAGGCGAAGGTCAAGGCCAGCGTGACCGGTCGGCCGAAGCACTACTACTCGATCTACCAGAAGATGATCCTGGGCGGGCGTGGGTTCTCCGACATCTACGACCTCGTGGGCATCCGCGTGCTGGTCGATGACGACCGCGACTGCTACTCGGTCCTCGGGGTGCTGCACTCCCGGTGGAACCCCGTCCTCGGACGCTTCAAGGACTTCATCGCGATGCCGAAGTTCAACATGTACCAGTCCCTGCACACCACCGTAATGGGACCGCACGGTCGGCCTGTCGAGATGCAGATCCGCACCTTCGCGATGCACCGTCGGGCCGAGTACGGCGTCGCGGCCCACTGGAAGTACAAGGAGGCCGGCAGTGCCGGCGCCGACACCGAGAAGCTCGGCGACCTCGACGACATGGCCTGGGTCCGCCAGCTGCTCGACTGGCAGAGTGAGGTCGACGACCCGGGGGAGTTCCTGGAGTCCCTGCGCTTCGAGATGAACCGCGCCGAGGTCTACGTCTTCACCCCGCGTGGCGAGGTGAAGGCGCTCCCGGCCGGCTCGACGCCGGTCGACTTCGCCTACGCCGTCCACACCGAGGTGGGTCACCGGACCATCGGCGCCCGCATCAACGGTCGGCTGGTGTCCCTGGAGTCGCCGCTCGACAACGGCGACGTGGTCGAGGTGTTCACCTCCAAGTCCGACTCGGCCGGTCCGTCGCGGGACTGGCTCAACTTCGTCAAGTCGCCCCGCGCGCGGTCGAAGATCCGCTCGCACTTCACCAAGGAGCGGCGCGAGGAGGCGATCGAGCAGGGCAAGGACCAGATCGTCAAGCTGATGCGTAAGGAGGGGATGGCCCTCAAGCGGGTGCTGACCCACGAGTCCCTGACCCTGGTCGCCCAACACTTCAAGCTCGCCGACGTCTCCGCGCTCTACTCGGCCGTGGGCGAGGGCAACATCAGTGCGCAGGCTGTTGTCCGCCGGGTCATCGACCTGCATGGCGGTGACGACGGCGCAGCGGAGGACCTCTCCGAAGGTGTGCGCATCACCGGTCGGCGCTCGCGGGCCAAGGTGGCCAGTGGGGGCGACTCCGGGGTCCTGGTCAAGGGCGTCGACGACGTGTGGGTCAAGCTCGCGAAGTGCTGCACCCCGGTGCCCCCCGACCCGATCCTCGGCTTCGTCACCAAGGGCGGGGGCGTCTCCGTGCACCGCCGGGACTGCACCAACGCCTCCAGCCTGGAGTCGCAGCCCGAGCGCCTGCTCGAGGTCGAGTGGGCCCCGACCGCGCAGGCGACGTACCTCGTCAACATCCAGGTCGAGGCCCTCGACCGGGCCCGTCTGCTCTCCGACATCACGATGGCGCTCTCCGACGCCCACGTGAACATCCTCAGCGCCCAGCTCAGCACCACCCGCGACCGCGTCGCCAAGAGTCGCTTCTCCTTCGAAATGGCCGACGCCACCCACCTCGACAGCGTGATGAACACCGTCCGCGGCGTCCCCGGTGTCTTCGACGTCTACCGCGTCACCCAGTAGACCCTCCCCACGTCACCCGGCCCCGTCGGGA
>JBDSLK010000125.1:0-4910 GCA_039916425.1 Nocardioides sp. | reverse complement strand
ACGTGGTGCTTACCCGGGAGGGGAGCCGGCCCCACCGCGTCCGCGTCACGTCGTACGACGCGTCGCTGCGCGAGGTGGGCAGCGTCGTCGTCGACCTGGCCGACGAGCCGGTCCGGCTTCCCGGGGCGGCGCTGGTGGTGCCCAACGCCGGCGGCGAGACGTTCGCGCGGCTGCGGCTCGATGCGGAGTCGTGGGCGGTCATGGTCACCGACCTCGCCTCGGTGCCTGACGCCGCGGCCCGCGCCGTGGTCTGGGCCACCGCCCTGGAGATGGTGCGCGCACGCGACCTGTCTTCCGACGACTTCCTGCACCTGCTCACCCGCCACCTGCCGCGCGAGAGCGACGTGGCGATCGTCGAGTCGGTGCTGGCGTGGAGCCAGACGACCCTGGTGCCCCGCCACGTCGCGTCGGAGGGGGCCTCGGCGGCGATCGCGGCGCTGGCCGCCGCCTGCGAGACGGGGCTCGCCTCGGAGCCCGGGGCCGAGATCACCCTCGCCCTCACCCGCGCCAGGGCCGCGACCACGGCCGACGCGGACCTGCTGAGGCGCTGGCTCGACGACGGCCGGGCCCACACCGGCGTCGACCTGGACCCGCGGCTGCGCTGGCGGGTGCTCCACCGGCTGGCGGCGCTCGGCGCCCTCGACCCGGCCGCGATCGAGGCCGAGCGGGCGGCCGACGGCACCGTCACCGGCGAGCTCGGCGCCGCGGCGGCCCTGGCCGCCGTCCCCGACGCGAACGCCAAGGCGGCCGCCTGGGCCCGCGTGTTCGACGACCCCCACGTCTCCAACCGGGTCCTCACCGCCACCCTCGACGGCTTCTGGGACCCCGAGCGGCGCGACCTGGTCCACCCCTACGTGGCGCGCTACCTGGCCGAGGCCCCGGCGCTTGCCGCCGCGCGCGGGCAGGCGTTCTCCCAGCTGGTCGGGCGCGGCTTCCCGGCGGTCCGGCTCGACGTCGCCGACGTCGACGCCCTGGCGAGGGGTCTGGAGCAGGACCTCGGCACGGTGCTGCGCCGATCCTGGGAGGACCGCCTCGACGACCTGCGCTGACCGGCTCCGGATCAGGCCTGGCCGTCGAACATCTTGGTGACGGAACCGTCCTCGAAGACCTCCCGGATCGCCTGGCTGAGCAACGGCGCGATCGACAGGCAGGTCAGCTTGTCGAACTGCTGTTCCTTGGTGAGGGGCAGGGTGTTGGTGACCACGACCTCGACGGCGGGGCTGTTCTTGAGCCGCTCGACCGCGGGACCGCTCATGATCGGGTGGGTCGCGGCGATGATGACGCCGGCCGCACCGTCGGCCATCAGGGCCTCGGCGGCCGCCACGATGGTGCCGCCGGTGTCGATCATGTCGTCGACGAGCACGCACATCCGGCCCTCGACGAGGCCCACCACCCGGTTGGCCACGGTCTCGTTGGGGCGGTCCGTGCGCCGGGTCTTGTGGATGAAGGCCAGCGGGGCGCCGCCGAGCCGGGCCGACCAGCGCTCGGCCACCTTGATCCGGCCCGCGTCCGGGGAGACCACGGCGAGGCGCTGGTCGCCGTACTTCTCCTTGACGTAGTCGGCCAGGATCGGCAGCGCCATCAGGTGGTCGACGGGACCGTCGAAGAAGCCCTGGATCTGGTCGGCGTGCAGGTCCACGCAGATCAGCCGGTCGGCGCCGGCGGTCTTGAACAGGTCGGCCATCAGCCGCGCCGAGATCGGCTCGCGCCCGCGGTGCTTCTTGTCCTGCCGGGCGTAGCCGTAGAACGGCATCACCACCGTGATCCGCTTGGCGCTCGCCCGCTTCAGGGCGTCGACCATGATCAGGTGCTCCATGATCCACTCGTTGATGGGCGCCGTGTGGCTCTGGAGGACGAAGGCGTCGCTGCCGCGCACCGACTCCTCGTAGCGGATGTAGATCTCGGAGTTGGCGAAATCGTAGGCCGAGGTCGGGACGAGCGGGCTGCCGAGCATCTCGGAGACCTCGCCGGCCAGCCCGGGGTGGGCCCGGCCGCTGAAGACCATCAGGTGCTTCTTGGTGGTCCGCTTGGTCTTGGATGAGCCCACGATTTCCGCTCCTGGTCCGACTGCCGGCGGCCGATCACCGATCGGAGGACGATTCTCCCGCATCGGGGTCGGTAGGCGCGACCCCGGGGTCGGCGGCTGCTGCGGCGCGCCGCCGCTCGACGTGGCCCTCGAGGGTGCGCTGGGGTCCGGCGGAGACGGCCAGGGCGCCCGGGGGGACGTCCTCGCGCACGACGGTGCCGCCGCCGGTCATCGCGCCCTCGCCGACCCTCACCGGGGCGACGAAGGTGTTGTTGGAACCGGTCCTCGCGCCCGGCCCGATCGTGGTCCGGTGCTTCGTGGTGCCGTCGTAGTTGGCGAAGATGGTGCCCGCGCCGATGTTGGCGCCCGGCCCGATCTCGGCGTCGCCCACGTAGGACAGGTGCGGCACCTTCGCGGCATCCCCGATGGAGCTGTTCTTGACCTCGACGAAGGCGCCGATCTTGCCGCCGACGCCCAGCGTGGTGCCGGGTCGCAGGTAGGAGTAGGGGCCGACCGTGGCCCGGTCGCCGATGACCGCCAGCTCACCATGGGTGCGCACCACCCGGGCACCGGCACCGATCTCGCAGTCCTTCAGGGTGGTGTCGGGGCCGATCACGGCGTCCTCGCCCACCACGGTCGCGCCCAGCAGCTGGGTGCCGGGCAGCAGCGTCACGTCGGGGGCGAGCCGCACGTCGGCGTCCACCCAGGTGGTCGCCGGGTCCATGATCGTGACTCCCTCGCGCATCCAACGGTTCAGCAGCCGGCGGTTCATCTCCCGGCCGAGCTCGGCGAGCTGAGCCCGGTCGTTGGCACCTCGGGTCTGCACCACGTCGGCGATCGGGTGGGCGCCCACCGTCAGGCCCGCATCACGGGCGAGTCCGACGAGGTCGGGGAGGTAGTACTCGCCCTTGGCGTTGTCGTTGCCGATCCGGGGCAGCGCCTCGACGAGGAACTCCGCGTCGAAGGCGAGGATGCCGCTGCTGATCTCGCGGATCGCCCGCTGCTGCTCGGTGGCGTCCTTCTCCTCCACGACCGCCTCGACGTCGCCGTCGTCGTCGCGGACGATGCGGCCGTAGCCGAACGGGTCGTCGAGCACGCCGGAGAGGATGCTCACGGCCCGCTGGGCGGCCTCGTGCTCCGCCGCGAAGGCCTTCAGGCTCGCGCCCTCCAGCAGCGGGGTGTCCCCGGTCACCACGAGCACCGTGCCGGTCGCGCCGGCGGCCTGGACCGCCACCCGCACCGCCCCACCGGTGCCGTCGAGCACCTCCTGGACCGCGAGTACGACGTCGGGCGCGTAGCCCTGGATGTGCGGGCCGACCTGGTCGCGTTGGTTGCCGACCACCGCGATGATCCGGTGCGGCTCGAGGGCACGGACGGCGGTGAGCACGTGGCCGACCATGCTGCGGCCACCGACCTCGTGCAGGACCTTCATGGTCTTCGACTTCATCCGGGTGCCACCGCCGGCGGCGAGGACGATCACGGTCAGGTTGTTGGGCATGGTCTGGGGCTCTCCCTCGTCGTACTCCGAGGCCTGCACCCTAGTGCCGCCCACGGCTGGCTCCCCGGGTAGGAGTCGAACCTACGTCGCCATTCCTGATTCCAAGACCGGGAGCCACCCTTTGCGGAGTGGATCGGCTCGAACCATCCCGCCTACGCGAACGGCCCCGAACGTGATGAGTCCATCCAGATTCGGGTCGCGGTGAGCACGGCGCGGTAGCAAGCCAGGGAGCCACCGACCCGACAGCCAGCCTTCTTGTGCGTCGGCGGCCGGGGTCAAGGGTGACCGCAGGCCATCGCAGAGCGACGCGAAGCGCCCTCGATGCCGGTCGACGTCGTACGACACTCGACGATCAGGTCGGTGGCGCGTGGTGAATGGAGAGACGACCGGCAACTGCCGGATCGGGCCAGTTCTTGGGGGCCCCTGGTCGCACTGGCCAGGGCGCTCGCACGTTCCTGACCATCTCGGGTGGGATGCGCGTAGGTACCGGTGCGCCAGCGCCGCCTGCCCGAAGCGCGCGGCCCCGGCCGTAGGCCGGCGGAGCCGGCGTCTCGAGCCAGAAAGCGCCGACCGGCCGGCGTGAGTCCGACCAAACCGCCGGTGTCGCGTTCGATCAGCGGGACGCCTACGGCGGCCTCGAGCCGCTGGATGCGCCTGGTCGAGGCGGACGCGGCGATGACGCTCTCGACGGCGGTCAGGTCGAGGTTCATGGCCCAGCGGCGACTGGGTGTTCCCCATGGAGATGGGCACTGCGCTGCGGATCGATCTGCCCGGAGAGCTGATGCACAGCACCTTCGCCCGACTCAATCGGGTGCCAAGGTTTCCCTCCGCCGATCCGTCGATGACAGGGCGGGTCTCCGCCCACGTTCAGAAGTCGGCGGGCCGGCTCGGCGACTCGTTTCGCGCGCATCACGGGCGAAGCGCAAGGCCCGGAGGAGTCACCTGTTAGCACCAGGTGGTGGCAGTGCGGCCGCGCCGGTCTCGGCGCGGAGCGGCGCACACCGCGCTGACCTGCAACAACGTGCTCCCCGGGATGGAGTCGAACCATCGTCGCTAGTCCTGATTCAAAGTCAGGCGGGCCCTGCCGGCAGACCAACCGGGGATAGATCGTCTTCAAGACTAATGGGGTCTGTGGTTCAGGTTCGGGCAAACCCCCCGGGCTCGCGGTGCCACCGTCGCCCCTGGACCCTGGACAGCTCGCCGAGCCGGCGCCAGATCCTCTCCTGCGCTGCGCTCCCACGCGAATGTGACGCCTGCTCGGCCCTGTCGGGTCTCAGCCATACGCTCCCTGTATGGACCTGCCTGTGATGCCACCCGTGCAGCCGATGCTGGCCAAGGCGGTGAAGGGGATGCCCGACCCCACGGCCTACGGCGGGCTGTCCTTCG
>JBDSLK010000124.1:0-11575 GCA_039916425.1 Nocardioides sp. | reverse complement strand
AGACACCGGCGTCGTTCTTGTTCACGAACGACGGCACGATGTCGCCGCCCATGTCGTGGGTCGAGGCGCTCATCACCGAGTCGTCGGTGACCGCGGCGACGAGCGCGTCGGCGTCGAAGACGTAGTTGCCCATCGAGGCGAGCACCTCATCGGGGCTGTCCGGTAGGCCGGTCGGGTCCTTGGGCTTCTCCAGGAACGCCCGGATCCGGGTCGGGTCGTCGGGGACGACGTCGATCACCCCGAACTGGTCGGCCAGCGAGATGTGCTGCCGGATCGCCGCGACCGTGCAGGCCGCGCCCGACTCGAGGTGCTGGTCGACCATCTGCGAGAAGTCCATGCGGTAGACGTGGTCGGCGCCGACGACGACCACGACGTCGGGCTTCTCGTCGTAGATCAGGTTCAGCGACTGATAGATCGCGTCGGCGCTGCCGAGGTACCAGTTCTTGCCCATCCGCTGCTGCGCCGGCACCGGGGTGACGTAGTTGCCGAGCAACGTCGACATCCGCCAGGTCTGGGTGACGTGCCGGTCCAGGCTGTGCGACTTGTACTGCGTCAGCACGACGACCTGGAGGTAGCCGGAGTTCACGACGTTGGAGAGCGCATAGTCGATGAGCCGGTAGATGCCGGCGAACGGCACGGCCGGCTTGGCGCGGTCGGCGGTCAGCGGCATCAGTCGCTTGCCTTCACCGCCAGCGAGGACGATTGCCAGGACCTTCTTGCGGGAGCGCGCAGACATGCGCCCACCGTAGTCAGTCGCGGGCACCCTGGGGAGAGGGTAGGTTCCGCTCATGCGCGTGGACGTCCTCAGTAAGGAGTACCCACCCGAGGTGTACGGCGGCGCCGGCGTGCACGTGGCCGAGCTGGTCCGGGCCCTGCGGTCCCGTGGCGACCTCGAGACCCGGGTGCACGCCTTCGGCGCGCTGCGCGACGAGGCGAGCACGTCGTCGTACGCCGACCCCACCGAGCTGGCCGGCACCAACGCCGCACTGCGCACCCTCGGCGTCGACCTTGCCATCGCGGCCGGCTGCGAGGGGACCGACCTGGTGCACTCCCACACCTGGTACGCCAACTTCGCCGGGCTCGTCTCCCAGCTGCTGTACGGCGTGCCGCACGTGATCAGCGCCCACTCGCTGGAGCCACTGAGGCCCTGGAAGGCCGAGCAGCTCGGCGGCGGCTACGCCCTCTCCTCATGGGTGGAGCGCACCGCCTACCTGGCGGCCGATGCGGTGATCGCGGTGTCGGCGGCGATGCGCGACGACGTGCTCGCCTCCTACCCCGACATCGACCATCGCCGCGTTCACGTGGTCCATAACGGCATCGACACCGACCGCTGGGCGCCGGTCGACGAGCCGGACCGGGTGCGGGCACAGGGGGTCGACCCGGACCGTGCCTCGGTCGTCTTCGTCGGGCGCATCACGCGCCAGAAGGGGCTGCCGCTGTTCCTGCGGGCCTGTGGCGAGCTGCCCCCCGACGTGCAGATCGTGCTCTGTGCCGGCGCGCCGGACACCCCGGAGATCGAGGCCGAGGTGACCGGACTGGTCGACGAGCTCGCCGCCGGCCGCACCGGTGTCGTGTGGATCCGCGAGATGCTCCCCCGCGCCGACGTGGTCGCCCTTCTCAGCGCCGCGACCGTCTTCGCCTGCCCCTCCATCTACGAGCCGCTCGGCATCGTCAACCTCGAGGCTATGGCCTGCGAGACGGCGGTCGTGGCGACGGCGACCGGCGGCATCCCCGAGGTCGTCGTCCCCGGTGAGACCGGGCTCCTCGTCCCGATCGAGCAGGCTGATGACGGCACCGGGACGCCCCTGGACCCCGAGCAGTACGTCGCCGACTTCGCCGCCGCCCTGACCGAGGTGCTCGCCGACCCCGACCGCGCCGCGGAGATGGGCCGGGCGGGTCGCCGGCGCGCGATCGAGTCGTTCAGCTGGGACGCGATCGCCGACCGGACCGTCGGCATCTACCAGAGCGTGGTGGCCCGGTGACCGGGTTCCTCGTCATCGGTGCCGTGGGCGTCGTCCTGCTGCTCGTCTCCTTGGTGCTCGGTGACATCGTCGACGGTGCCCTGGACTTCGGTGGTGACCTGCTCTCGGGCTCAGCGCTCGCGGGCTTCCTGGGCGCCTTCGGCTTCGCCGGCGCCCTGGCGCTCGATGCCACCGACTCGACCGGCGCCGCGGTGGCGGTCGGCCTGGTCGCCGGCGTGGTCATCGGCGGGGGCGTCGGATTCGTCTCCTCGCGGCTCCAGCGCGGTGGCGACGAGGCCAACGTGCGCACCTCCGACCTGGTCGGCCGGGACGCCACCGTCGTGAGCGCCATCCCCGCCGAGGGCTACGGCGAGGTCTCGATGGTCGCCTCCGGGCACATCACCAAGCTCAACGCGCGCGCGCCGGGAGGCCTGACCTCCGGCACCCCGGTCAGGATCACCGCCGTGCTCTCCGCGACATCGGTCGCCGTGGAACCCCGCACGTAGATCCCCGACGACGGTTACGGTGAGGTCGCCATCGTCGCCTCCAGCCGCCAAAGACCCACGGCGCCGGGGGGTTCGAACTCCGGCACCACGGTCAGGATCTGTTCGCGACCCCGGCCGCCGTACGACGCAGCCCCTGACGCCGACCGCCCTGCCAGTCCGACACACCCCAGACCGACACACCCCAGACCCACACACCCCCAAGACCCACACACCGCCAGACCCACACACCGCCAGACCCGAGGGAAGCCCATGTTCGCGTTCTCCACGACCCTGATCGCGGTCGTCGGCATCATCGTCCTCGTCGTCCTGCTCGCCGCGCTGGTCACCACGCGCTACAAGGTCGCCGGACCCAACGAGGCGTTCATCGTGACGGGCCGCAAGGGCAAGGAGGTCAAGAACCTCGAGACGGGGCTGGTGTCCACCGACCTGTCCGGCCAGAAGGTCGTCATGGGCGGTGGGGTCTTCGTGCTGCCGTTCGTCCAGAAGTCCAACACGCTCGACCTCTCCTCGCGCCGGATCTCCGTGCAGATCCGCGGCGCGGTCTCGGGGCAGGGCATCAAGCTCAACCTCGACGGGGTCGCGATCGTCAAGGTCGGTGGCAACGAGGACTCGATCCGCGCGGCCGCCCAGCGCTTCCTCACCCAGCAGCCCGAGATCGAGACGTTCACCCAGGAGACCCTCGCCGGCTCGCTGCGCTCGATCGTCGGCTCGCTGTCGGTGGAGCAGATCATCCGTGACCGCGCGGCGTTCGCGCAGCGCGTCGCCGACGAGTCCGAGACCTCACTGACCGGCCAGGGACTCGTCCTCGACACCTTCCAGATCCAGGACATCACCGACGACGGCTCCTACCTCACCGACCTCGGCCGGCCCGAGTCCGCGAAGGTCGGCCAGGTCGCCGCGATCGCGGAGGCCAACGCCCGCCAGGCCGCGGAGCAGGCGCGGATCGCTGCCGAGCAGGAGATCGCGATCTCCCAGCGACTGCTGGCCCTCAAGACCGCCGAGATCCGCGCGGAGACGGACGCCGCGACGGCGACCGCGGCCGCAGCCGGGCCGCTGGCCCAGGCCGACCGCGACCAGGCGATCCTCGCCGAGCAGGAGAAGGTCGCCGTACGCCAGGCGGCGCTGAAGGAGCGCCAGCTCGACACCGAGGTCCGCAAGCCCGCCGACGCCGAGCGCTACCGCGCCGAGACCGAGGCGACCGCCCGCCGCAACTCAGAGATCCTCGAGGCCGAGGCCCGCAAGGCGTCGTCGATCGCGGCGGCCGAGGCCGACGCCGAGAAGGCCAGGCTGACCGGTGAGGGCGAGAAGTCCCGCCGGTCCGCCCTCGCCGAGGCCGAGGCCATCGAGGGCGCCAAGCGCGGTGAGGCCGAGAAGGCCCGCCGGGTCGCCGAGGCCGACGCCGTCCGCGCCGAGGGTGAGGCCACCGCGGCCGCGACGTTGGCCAACGGTCAGGCCGAGGCCTCCGCGATGGAGAAGAAGGCGGAGGCGTTCGCGCAGTACAACGAGGCCGCCGTGCTCCAGATGCTCATCGAGATCCTGCCCAAGGTCGCCGCCGAGCTGGCGGCGCCGATGGGCAACATCGACAAGCTCACGGTGATCTCCACCGACGGCGCCGGCGAGCTGTCGCGCCAGGTCACCAACGGCATGGTCCAGACGCTGGAGATGCTCAAGAACACCACCGGGGTCGACCTCGAGCAGCTCGTCCAGCGGTACGCCGGGAGGGCACAGGCCCCCGGCGCCCCCGCAGCGGTGGCGCGTCCCGAGGCGACCTGACCCCACCGCCGACCCGGCGCTTCTTCACCGCCGACCCGGCGCTTCTTCACCGCTCGGCGGTGAACTGGCGCCCGCTCGGCGGTGAACTGGCGCCGGGTCGGCGCTGGGCGGCCCGGGTGCCATCCTCGCCGGTGCTGCACATAAGGCGAAGACCATGTCGTCGCGGTCGTGGATCACCGGTCCGCAGGTCTCGGCGTCGGGCGGCCGGGCCAGGAACTGCTCGACCCGGCCCTGCTCGACTGAGCCTGTGGGTCAGACGTCGTTCACCTGATGGCCAACTTCGCGCCACCGAAGTCGGTTCCCCCCGTCCCCGCGGCTTCCTAGCCTCACATCCGGGCGCCGACCCGGCGCCGTTCGCAGAGCAAAGGAAAGCCATGTCGACTTCCGCTCGCCAGCGCACCACATTCGGTGCGCTCATCATCCTGGCCGGACTCTCCGGCTCGGCTCTCGTCTCGGTGACGTCAGCCACCGCCGACAGTGCGGCCAAGGCCGGCAACGCCGGTCGCATCAAGAACGTGATCTACCTGCTCGGCGACGGGATGGGCACCACGCACGTGAACGCCGCCCGGGAGCGCTACTACGGCGCCGACGGCAACCTCGTAATGGAGACCATGCCGACGACCGGCAAGGTCTCGACATACGCCGTCAACAAGCTGTCGGGTCAGCCCGGCTCCGGTGACTTCTCCCCCAACTACGTGACAGACTCCGCCTCCGCGGCGACCGCGTGGGCGTCGGGCGTCAAGACCTACAACGCCGCGTTGGGCGTGGACGCCAAGGGGGCCGTCGTGCCGACGCTGATGGAGTTGGCCAAGAACGACGGCTACCGCACCGGCAACGTGTCGACGGCGGAGATCACCGACGCCACGCCTGCCGGGCAGATGAGTCACGCGCTGGCGCGAGGTTGCCAGGGCCCGAACTACTCCGCGGCCTGCCAGGACACCAGCATCACCGGAGCGCCGCTCCCCACCACTGACATCAGGGTGACGCCGATCGCCGACCAGATTGCCCGGAACGGCACCGCCGACGTCATTCTGGGCGGTGGTCTCTCTCGCTTCGACGCTGCCGACCAGAGCGCGCTCGAGGCTCAGGGCTACTCGGTGCTCGGCTCGCCCGCGAGCCAGACGGTCGCCACCAAGGACGACCTGGCCGCCGCGAGCGGCGACAAGGTGTTCGGACTCTTCAACAAGGGCAACCTGACCATCGAGAAGTACAAGCGACAGAACCCGCAGTCGGCCCAGGCCGCGGAGCCGACGCTGCCGGCCATGACGGAGAAGGCGATCCAGTTGCTGTCCCAGGGAACTTCGGCGGGCAAGGGCTTCTATCTCCAGGTGGAGGGGGCCCTCATCGACAAGCGTTCGCACGCGAACGACGCGGCCCAGACCCTGGAGGAGATGAAGGCCTTCGACGAGGCGGTGCGCGTGGCCCTCGACTTCGCCAAGCGGGACGGTCACACGCTGGTCATCGCCACGGCCGACCACGAGTGCGCCGGCTTCAACATCATCGAGAAGGGCACCTACACCAACGCGGAGGCCGTCGCTCCCCCGGGCAACGTCGACGCTGGCAACACGGCCAACAACTCCACCCCGTCGAGGGCCTCCGGCGGCGCCAAGGACCCGCTGCGCTCCAGCGGGATCGTGAACGGAGCCGGCGTCAACGACGTCAAGAACTTCGCTCCGGCGACGTTCCGCACGGTCGATGACCCCGCCAGTGTCCAGGACGGAACACCCGAGGCCAGCCTGTGGCTGAGCTACCTGTCAGGCAACCACACCGGTGCTGACGTTCCGGTGTTCGCCTACGGCGCAGGATCTGAGGCGACGGGGGGCAGCATCGACAACACCGACCTGTTCGGCATCGTCGGACGCGCCCTCCGGGTCACCAGTTGACCGTCACCACGTGAGACTGCCGCGCCGGCGACGTGCCGGCGCGGCAGTTCGCACTCATCTGAGCGAATCGAGCCTCATGCCCCTCAAGATCATCCTTGCCATCGTGATCGCAGCGGTCACAGGCGCCGCCGCCACCTGGCTGGTGGTGGATCAAGGGGACGCCGGCGACCCTGCGCCCGGGCCGAGTTCCGAGCAGCGTGTGGTCGCCGACACGTCTCCCAGTGGCGCCCGGACCTCCCTGCCCGGGCTGGTCCCCGCCACGGGCGGACCGCACCTGACCGGGCTCGAGACCGCTCGTCCTTCCCCCGGCACCGTGGTCCAGGTCCAGGGCCCCTTCGACGACCGCTTCATCCTGTCGGACCTCAGCCTGACCGCCCGTCGGGTCGCCGGCGAGGTGACCATCACCAGCGATGTCAGCGAGCTCTTGGAGCTGGAGGTGCTCGCCGGGTTCTACGACGCCCGGGGAAACCTCCTCGCCACGGGGCGGTTCCGCCACCACGCCACCGATCACCACGAGGCCGGCGGCCGGACCATGCCCGTGGCGGCACAGTTCGCGATCGCAGTCCCCGCTCGCGCGCGGGCGACCGCAGTCTCGGCTGCCGTCGGCATCCCGGTGCTGGTCAACGAGTAGCGCCGACCTGGGGCTCCGTGCCCGCCAGCACGGCGTCAGCCGGCGTGCGCCGCCTCGAGTCCGGCGATCGAGATCCGCGTCATGCCCATCAGCGCCTGCTGGACGCGCCCGGCGCGCTCAGGATCGGGATCGCCCATCAGCCGCGGCAGCGCCGTCGGGACCACCTGCCAGGAGAGCCCGAAGGCGTCCCTGAGCCAGCCGCAGGCGTCCTGGCTTCCGCCGCCCTCGATCAGCGCGTCGGAGATCCGGTCGACCTCCTCCTGGGTCTCCACGGCGACCGAGAGCGAGAAGGCCTCGGTGAGCCCGTGGGCGGGACCGCCGTTCATCAGCACGAGGTCTTGCCCTTGCAGACGGATGGAGGCGATGAACAGCGAGCCGTCCGGCATCCGGCTCTCGCTGACCACCTCGGTGTCGGGGAAGACCTCCACGTAGCGCGCGATCGCGGTCTCCGCGTTGGCGTCGTACCAGAGGAACGGGGTGATGGTGATGGCGGACATGTCAGTCTCCTGGGTTGGTCGGGCTGTTGCGGTACGGCGCGGGGGTGGCGAGGAGCCCGTCGAGCTTGGCGAAGGCCTGGGTCCAGCCGACGGCGGTCATGTCGCGCATCTGCGAGGGCACCGGGCCCTGGCGCAGCTCGAGCCGGGTGCCGCCGTTCTCCGGGACGAGCTCGATCGAGATCCCCATCCGGGTGCCGTCCTCCAGCCCCGGGAAGCCCCGGGCCACCTCGTAGCCGACGATCAGCCGGTCGTCGATGACCTCGGTGAGGCTGATGTCGACCGGCGCACGCCAGGTCGGGTCGTCCTTGCCGACCATGGTGGCCCGCAGGTGACCGCCGGCTCGCACGTCGACGTCGACCGAGTCGGTCGGCACGGTGAACATCAGGGGCCCGAACCACTGACCCAGCTGCTCGCGGTCGGTGAATGCCCGGAACACCGTGTCGGGCGGGGCGGCGAACCACCGGGAGATGCTCACCTCGTACGTCGGGTCGCTCATCGCCTCCCGTCCTCCTCGTCGTGGGGTGCGGGCGGCGCGGGCTGCTCCGCGACTGCTGGCTCCGCGAGTGCTGGCTGGGCGACTGGCTGGGCGACAGGTTGGGCGACTGGCTGGGCGACTGGCTGGGCCGCCAGGTGCGCGTCGAGCCGGCCGAAGCGGTCGTCCCAGAGTCCGGCGAGGTGCCCTGTCCAGGTCGTCGCCTCCTGCAGCGGCTCGGCGCGCAGGCTGCTGGTGCGCCACTGCGCCCGCCGGCCGCGGGTGATCAGGCCCGCGGTCTCGAGCACCTTGAGGTGTCGTGAGATCGCGGGAAGGCTGATCGCGTAGGGCTCGGCGAGGTCGGAGACGGTAGCGTCGCCCTGCCCGAGCCGGGTCAGGATGTCGCGCCTCGTCGGGTCGGCAAGGGCCGAGAAGACTTGGCTCAGCTGGTCGCGCGGCACATGGTTAACCTAGTAGTTAATTAACGGCTACGTCAAGCACGGTGCCAGCCCGCTTCCACCCGGGCTCTCAGCGGGTCCTGACCGTTCCTCAGGCGGGGTCGACGTAGCCGAGCCAGAGACCGTGCCGCGCGCGCGTCATCCCGACGTACTCCTCGCGGTGACGCCGCTCGATCCGCTCACGCTGGGCGTCGTCGTGCTCACCCGGCTGCGCCGGCGACTCGGCCACCAGCCAGGGCATCAGCACGTGGTCGAACCCCAGTCCCTTGGCCTGGTCGACGGTGCCGACGACCACGCGGTCGGTGGCGCCGTCGAAGTCGACGAGGTCGACGACCGGGAGCGCCGCCCGCATGAGCACACTGCGCAGGGTGGCGAGGTCGGCTGCGTCGTGCACGAGCACGGCCACGTCCCCCCAGCCGACGCCGGGGAGCTCGGCGATGGCGACGAGCCGGTCCACCATGGCGGCGCAGAGCGCGACCCTGTCGGAGAGCCGGACCACCTCGGGGGCCGGACCCCGGCGACGCAGCGCGACACCGGCCGTGTGCGGACGGAGGTCGCCATGGAGATCGACGTAGCTGTCCCCCAGCACCGCCTCGTCGGCGAGTGCGAGCAGGTCGGCACTGCTGCGCCGGTTGGAGCGCAGCTCGACGACGCGGCCGGACACGTCGATGCCGGCGTCGGCGAGCGCGCCACCGCCGGACACGACCGACTGCCGGCCGTCGCCGAGGACGAAGAGGCGGTCGGGGCCGTCACCGGCGAGCGCGTGCAGGAGCTGGAGGCCCACTACCGAGACGTCCTCGGCGTTGTCGACCACGACGGCGCTCCAGCCGGTCGTGACGGCGCCCGACCGGACCAGGTCGCGGGCCTGCACCAGGACGTCGTTGACGTCGTGCTGACGGGTCTTCTCCAGCCGGCGCTGGTACTCGACGTACAGCCTCCAGACGGCCTCGCGGGCCGACTGGTCCAGCGCGACGCAGCGGCTGGTGCGCGGGCTGGCGAGGTAGTCGGCGAGCTCGGTGATCCCGCGACCCTTCACCATCTGGTCGATCTCCTCCTGCCAGTACGACGCACGCTCGTCGACCTGGCTCAGGAGGCCACCACGGCCGACCGACATCCAGGCCGACATGAAGGCGATCGAGAGTTGGCGGGCGTCGAGGTGCAGGCGCGTGCCGGCTTGCTCGAGGAGCCCCGTCGCGAGGTCGACCAGCGAGGTGACGGTGATGCCGGTGTCGTTGGGAGCGAGCCGCGAGGCGAGGCTGCGCACCACAGCGGGCAGGGCGGTGGTCGGCGCCACGAAGAGCACCGGCGCGGCGTTCCGCTCGGCGAGGTACGCCGCGCGGTGCAGCCCGACCACGGTCTTGCCGGAGCCGGCGGGTCCCGTGACCAGCACCGGGCCGTCCCAGCTGGTGGTGACCGGGCCCAGCTGGTCAGGGGCCAGGAAGGTCATCCACCGCTCGACCGGGCTGGCCATCGCCGAGAGGGTGATGGCCGTGGTGAGCCCGTCGATATCCAGGGCCACGGACGGGCCGAGACCGCGGGCTCGTTCCCGGGCCTCCGCGGCGCGCGTCGCCAGGGGCGAGGTCGCGGCGTGCGGCACGAAGTCGCGCTCCAGCGCGGCGGCGATGGTGTCGATCTCGTTGTCCTCGAGCCGACGGGTCAGCGAGGACACCCACGTCGCGAGATCGGCCTCGCCGACCAGGTGCACCTGTTGGGCGTAGGCGTCGATCCGCTTCCCGGCGTACACCCAGACCGACCGCAGGGCCTGTCGAGTGACGCCGTGGTCGCGCAGCGTCTCCTGGACTCGGTCGGTGACGCTGCGCAGCAGGGCGGTCTCGTCGTCGTAGCACTCGTGGCCGCAGTAGATGCTGCCGCGGTCCACCCGCACGTCGTGCCAGTCGCGGACGTCGACGACGACGACCCCGCCCGGCCCGACGAGCAGGGCGTCGATCGTGGTCCGCTTCGAGCCGACCCAGCGACGGTCCACGAGGACCCGCCACCCCAGCAGCACGAGTGCCTCGAGCTTGTCGGCGACGGTGGACCCGGGTCCGGTGGCCAGCTCGTAGCGAACGGCCAGTTCCCTGGCCATGATGGTGTTCTCGACATCCCCGTCGAGACGCGCAGACGCGTATACGGTCATTGCCACTCACCCCCCATGGTGTCTGTGACTGCCCAGACGTTAGAGCCGATCCATCATGGCCGCGGCGATTTCGGAAACCTTTTGCTTTGCGCGGGACCGGCCGGTTGCCTTGAACGGGAACGGGAACGGGAACGGGAACGGCCGGGGCCGCCGTCGTGACCGACGCCGCACCGCATGGCAGGCTGGCGCCATGAGCGAACTCAACGTGCTCGGTATGCCGCTCGAGCCGTGCGGCACGGACCCGTTGACCGGGTTCTACCGCGACGGCAGCTGCTCGTGCCGTATCGAGGACGTCGGTCTGCACGCGGTCTGCGCCGTCATGACCGTGGAGTTCCTCGAGCACCAGAAGTCCGTCGGCAACGACCTCACCACGCCGCGGCCCGAGTGGCAGTTCCCCGGGCTGCACCCGGGCGACCCGTGGTGCGTCGTCGCCGGCCGCTGGCTCCAGTCGTACGACGCGGGGGCGGCCGCCCCCGTCCGGCTCACCGCGACCAACGAGCGAGCGCTCGAGGTGATCCCGATCGAGCTGCTCCGCGAGCAGGCGGTCGACGTGCCCGAGGACCCGGGCTCGCTGGTCTGAGGGATCTCGGGGTCGGGTCAGGGCTCTCTCGGAGGGACCGGGGTCAGGCGCCGCCCCTAGGCTGGCCGGTGTGGACGTCGTACGCACCGAGGGCCTGACCATGGACTACGGGTCCGTGCTGGCCCTCGACGACCTCACCCTCGAGATCGGGCCGGGCATCACCGGCCTGGTCGGCGCCAACGGCGCGGGCAAGTCGACCCTGATCAAGATCCTGCTCGGCCTGCTCACCCCCACCCGCGGCACCGCCACCGTGCTCGGCCACGACATCGCCCACCACGGCACCGAGATCCGTACCGAGGTCGGCTACCTGCCCGAGCACGACTGCCTGCCGCCAGACGTGAGCGCGAGCGACTTCGTCGTGCACCTCGCGATGATGTCGGGTCTCCCTCGTGTCGCCGCGCGCGAGCGGGCCGCGGAGGTGCTGCGCCACGTCGGTCTCGCCGAGGAGCGCTACCGGCCAATGGGGGGCTACTCCACCGGCATGAAGCAGCGCGCCAAGCTCGCCCAGGCGCTCGCCCACGACCCGCGGCTGGTGTTGCTCGACGAACCCACCAACGGACTCGACCCGGCAGCCCGTGACGACATGCTCGCCCTGGTGCAGCGCATCGGCGAGGACTTCAAGATCGCCGTCATCGTCACCTCCCACCTGCTCGGAGAGCTCGAGCGGGTCAGCGACC
>JBDSLK010000123.1:0-15205 GCA_039916425.1 Nocardioides sp. | reverse complement strand
GGTGACGTGGGTGCCGGTGACGAAGAAGGTGGCGTGCACGCGCTCGCGGCGCAGCACCGTCAAGACGTACGGCGTCCACGGGCCGGGGCCGTCGTCGAAGGTCAGCGCGACCGTGCGCGGGCTCGTGGCCGGGGTGCGGAACAGCGTCCCGGCGGCTGGGGCCGGGCAGGCGGCCGGAACCGCGGTGGACGCCGGGACCGTGGCCGCAGCGGGCCCGGGAGCCGGGCCACCGAGGGCGGCCGCGAGCAGCGCGCCCGTGAGCACCAGCCCGGTCAGCGGTCGCCGCATCGCGCCTGTCCCCCGTCCTGACCGACCACCACGGCCGGTGCCGGTGACACTACTGAGCCGGATGGTGCAGACGTGGCGAAACCACCACATGTGCCCCGACCTCGCCGCGGCGTGGCCGGTAGCGTCGTCGGCATGAGCGACGAGACCCGCACCGAGCACGACAGCATGGGCGACATCGAGGTCCCCCGCGACGCGCTGTGGCGCGCCCAGACCCAGCGGGCGGTGGAGAACTTCCCGATCAGCGGCACTCCCCTCGAACCCCGGCTGATCCACGCGTTGGCGCAGGTCAAGGGGGCCGCCGCGCGCGTCAACGGCGACCTCGGTGTGGTCTCCGAGGAGCAGGCGGACGCCATCGCTCGTGCTGCCGCGGCGGTCGCGGCCGGGGAGCACGACGACGAGTTCCCCGTCGACGTCTTCCAGACCGGCTCGGGCACGTCGTCCAACATGAACATGAACGAGGTCCTCGCCTCCCTCGCCGCGGAGGCCGGCTCGATCGAGGTCCACCCCAACGACCAGGTCAACGCCAGCCAATCCTCCAACGACACGTTCCCGACTGCCATCCACGTGGCCGCCGCCCTCGGCGTCGTCGAGGACCTGTTGCCCGCCCTCGCCGTCCTGCACGACAGCCTGGCCGCCAAGGCGACCGAGTACCGCAGCGTGGTGAAGTCCGGCCGCACTCACCTGATGGACGCCACACCGGTGATGCTCGGCCAGGAGTTCGGCGGGTACGCCGCCACCCTGGCCCTGGCGGCCGAACGGCTGGAGAGCGTGCTGCCGCGGGTCCGCGAGCTGCCGCTGGGCGGCACCGCGGTCGGGACGGGCATCAACACGCCGCCCGGCTTCGCCGCGGCCGTGATCTCCCGACTGGCCGACGACACCGGGGAGCCGTTCACCGAGGCCCGCGACCACTTCGAGGCCCAGGGCACCCGCGACTCGCTCGTCGAGCTGAGCGGGGTGCTCCGCACGATCGCGGTCGGCCTGACCAAGATCTGCAACGACGTGCGCTGGATGGGCAGCGGCCCGACCACCGGGCTGGCCGAGCTCCACCTCCCCGACCTGCAGCCGGGGTCGAGCATCATGCCTGGCAAGGTCAACCCGGTGCTGCCCGAGGCGACATTGATGGTCTGCGCCCAGGTGGTTGGCAACGACGTCACGGTCACCACCGCGGGCGCCAGCGGCAGCTTCGAGCTCAACGTGATGATGCCGGTCCTGGCGCGCAACCTCCTGGAGTCGATCCGGCTGCTCTCTACCTCGACCCGGCTGCTGGCCGAGCGCTGCGTGGACGGCATCACCGCCGACACCGACCGGCTGCGCCGCTACGCCGAGTCGTCGCCGTCGGTGGTCACCCCGCTCAACCAGTACGTCGGCTACGAGGCCGCCGCGACCATCGCCAAGACCGCCCTCGCCGAAGGCGTCACGATCCGGGAGACCGTGATCACCCTGGGGTTCGTCGAGCGCGGCGAGGTGACCGAGGAGCAGCTCGACCAGGCACTCGACGTGGACAGGATGACCCACCCGTGACCGACCCGATGACCGACCGGGACTCCGTGAGCGCGCAGTACGCCACCGAGGAAAACCTCGAGACCCGCCGCTCCGTCTGGCAGCCCACGGCCGACGGTCGCGACCCGGTGGAGGTCGCACTGGCGGCCGTGCGCGCCGCGCTGCCCGCGGGGCGGTCGATGCCCGACGTGCTCGAGGTCGGCAGCGGCACCGGCTTCTTCGCCGAGCGGCTGCGCACGGCCGTGCCCGAGGTGGCGCTGCTGGCCACCGACCAGTCCGGCCGGTTCGTGGAGCTGCTGCGCGAGCGCGGTCTCCCGGCCCAGCTGATGGACGTCCAGCACCTGCTGATGGGCGAGGCGTCCTACGACGTCGTCGTGGCGATGTGGATGCTCTACCACGTGCCCGACGTGGACCGCGGGCTCTCCGAGATCCGCCGGGTGCTCCGGCCGGGCGGCACCTTCGTGGCGGTCACCAACGGCGACGAGCATGTCGCCGACCTGCGCCGCGAGGCGGGCGGGGAGCCGGTCGTCACCGCCTTCAGCAGCGAGAACGGCGAGCAGGCGCTTCGCCGCCACTTCGACGACGTACGCCGCGAGGACCTGCGCACGCGGGCGGTCTTCCCCGATCACGCGGCGGCCACGGCCTACCTGGCGTCGTCGGAGGAGGACGTCGCCTGGGACCTGCCGTGGTTCGCCGGCCCGCGCGAGTACGCCGGGCACGTCACCGTCTTCACCGCCCGCTGACGCGGCGCCACCAGCCGCCGAGCCCGCCACCCTCGCCCGCGGGCGTGGCGTGGCCGGCGCAGCGCTGCGCCTTCGGCACACCGGCGAAGACCTGGTCGACGTGGCGACCGCAGCCGGCCCAGGTGGTCTTGCGGCAGGTGCGGCAGGTGACGGCTCGACACATGGTGGTGCTCCTTCGGTCCGGGTCTGCCCGGGTGGGTGGGTGGTTCAGAGGATTGCGGGGAGGGCCTGGGTGGCGGTGTAGGCCGCGACCACCAGGACCAGGCCGGTGAAGCCGGCGGTCAGGCGCCGGGTGTCGGTGCGGGCCGCCAGTCGGGCACCGAGCACGGCGGCGACCACCGACGCGACGGTCAGCGCGGAGACCAGCCACCAGTCGGGGGCGACCCCGCTGCCTGTGCGGACCGCGAGGGCCGTGGTGCTGGTGACCGCGATCACGACCAGCGAGGTGCCGGCGGCGTAGGGCAGGGGCATCGCGAGCGCGAGCAGCAGCGCGGGCACGACGAGGAAGCCGCCACCGACACCGAGGAAGCCGGTCAACAGGCCGACCGCAGTGGCGGTGACGAGCACCTTCAGCGCCCGCGGGCACTGACAGGCGAAGGTCGGGCTGAAGGTGATGATCGGGGCGTCGAGGCCAGTCGGTGGGGTCGTCCTCGCGGTGCCGCGCCGTTCCCGGACGAGCCGGAGCCCCATCACGGCGCCGACGACGAGCATCAGCACCGAGAAGACGGCCATCAGCACCGCGTCGGACACCCTGGCCGCCGCGAGGGCCCCGAACGTCGCCCCGCCCAGGGCCACGGTCCCGAACGCGAGTCCACGACCGAGGAGCACGTGACCGGCCCGGTGCGCGGTGGCGGCGCCGATCAACGCGGTGACGCCGACGACCACCAGCGAGCCGGTGGTCGCCTGGGCCGGCGTCTGGCCGAGCAGGTGGACCAGCACCGGGACCGCGAGGATGGAGCCGCCGCCGCCGAGCGCGCCCAGGCTGAGGCCGATGAGCGCGCCCGCGACGAGGGCCAGGAGGAGGTGCACGAGACGCTCAGGCGGCCGAACCGGTGAGGTGCAGGCCGTCGGTCGCCGCGTTGTCGAAGCTGTCGTCGACGGCGACCGGGTCCCGCCCGGCGGCGGCCAGCAGCGAGGCCGCGACCGACGCGCGGTAGCCCGAGGCGCAGTGCACCCAGACCTCCCCCAGGGGCACCTCGTCCAGGCGCTCGGCCAGCTGGTGCAGGGGCACGGTGACGGACCCGTCGATGCGGGCCTGCTCGTGCTCCTCGGTGCGCCGGACGTCGAGCACGACGACCGGCCGGTGGCGACGGACCAGTGCAAGGTCGGCGAAGGTCGCCGTGGGGTACGACGCGAGCGCGCCGTCGGTCCACCCGCGCGGACCGCCTATGGCGTGGGCCGCGGGCCGGTCGATGCCGATGCGGACCAGCTCGCGTTGGGCCAGGGCGACCTCGTCGGCCGACTCGCCGAGCAGGGTGAGGGGGGTACCCCAGGGGATCAGCCAGCCGAGATAGGTGGCGAAGCCGCCGTCGAGACCGAAGTTCAGCGTGCCTGGGGCGTGCCCGGCGGCGAAGGCCGTCCGGTGACGCAGGTCGACGATCCACTCCCCGGCCTCGATCCGGCGACGCAGCTCGGCGGCGTCGGCGGTCGTCGGCGGGCTCAGGTCGGGCGCCTCGGGTCCGGCGGCGTTGGCGGGAGCCATGTAGGCGTAGTAGGCCGGCCACTCGCCCAGGCCGGCCAGCAGCCCCTCGACGTAGGTCTCCTCGTCCTGGGTGAGCGCCGGGTTGGTGCGGCGCTCCTGTCCGATCGTGGAACCGGTCGCCTCCGACTGGGTCGCGGAGCAGAACGACCCGAAGCCATGGGTGGGGAAGACGCCGGCCGCGTCGGGCAGCAGGTCGGCCAGGCGGTGCGCGGACGCGTGCTGGTGCCGGACCAGGTCGTCGGTGTGGTCGGGACCGAGCAGGTCCGGGCGCCCGGTGGCGCCGTACAGCAGCGAGCCGCCTGAGAAGACCGCCAGGGCCTCGGCGAGGTCGCCCGCGCCGGTCCCGCTGGCGAGGTTCCCGATCGCGCCGGTCCCACCGGCGTCGGTCAGCGCGTAGGACAGATGGGAGAAGGTGTGGCCGGGGGTGGCGAGTGCCGTCACCCGCATCCGGGTGCCGACCTCGACGCACTGGCCGTCGGCGATCGGCGTCCGAGCGAAGGAGACCTCGTCCACGGCGTTGACCAGGTATTCCGCACCGGTGGCACGGGCCAGGGCGAGACCACCTGTCACGTAGTCGTTGTGGAGGTGCGTCTCCAGGACGTGGGTGAGCCGCAGGCCGTGCCGCGCGAGCAGGTCGAGGACCCGGTCGAGGTCGCGCTGCGGGTCGACCACGAAGGCGACGTCGCCGTCGTGCACGAGGTAGCTGCGGTCCCCGAGCGTCGGGGTGTCGACGGACAGGATCTCGATCATCGTGGGGCCTGCTCGAGGGGGCGGCCGGACCGCGCCCAGGCCGTCGTGCCACCCGCGACGTTGACGGCGTCGAAGCCGGCCGCGACGAGGAGGTCGGTCATCGCGCCGCTGCGGTTGCCCGAGGCGCAGATGAGGTAGACGGGGCCGCTGCGGTCGATCTCCTCCAGGCGCCCCGGGAGGTGGCCCATCGCGATGTGCACGACGCCCGGCACGTGCCCACTGACGTACTCCTCACGCTCGCGCACGTCGATGACCGGGAGCCCCTGCTGCAGGGCGTCGGCGACCTGGTCGATGTCGATCTCTCGCATG
Organism: Nocardioides sp.; assembly: GCA_039916425.1. Lineage (GTDB taxonomy): Bacteria > Actinomycetota > Actinomycetes > Propionibacteriales > Nocardioidaceae > Nocardioides. The sequence goes on along the minus strand of JBDSLK010000123.1, from coordinate 9,913 downwards.
TCCGGTGAGTCCTCCTTCGGCGTCTCCGCCGCGTTGCAGGTATCCCCCTGGGGGGATGAAGGGCCGACGCTAACACATCCCCCCAGGGGGATGTAGCATCGTGACCATGGACCTCGAGCCGGCGGACCTCTCCGCGATCATCCTGCGCATGAAGCGTGCCCACGGACACCTCGCCAGCGTCATCAAGATGATGGAGGCGGGGTCGGACTGCGAGTCGGTCCTGACCCAGCTGGCCGCCGTCAACAAGGCGCTCAGCCGCAGCGGCTACGCGATCGTGGCAACGGGGCTGCAGCAGTGCCTCGCCGACGGCGAGGGCATCGACGGCGTGGACGCCAAGAAGATGGAGAAGCTGTTCCTGGCCCTGGCCTGACCCGGTCGGGTCAGTACAAGCCGTGGCCCTGCTTGAAGCCCCACGCGCTGCAGGGCGTGCCGTACGAGCCGGAGATGTACTCCAGTCCCCAACGGATCTGCGACTCGGCCGAGGTCATGTAGTCGGCCGGCAGCTCGTGCATCGAGGTCAGCGCCTGCGGGATGCCGTAGGCCGACGAGATCGGGTTGTCGGCGTCGATGCGCCAGTCGCTCTCGGAGACGTAGAGGGCGTCGAGACACTCGAACTCGTCGGCGCCGAAGCCGTACTCCACGAGCAGAGCCCGGCCGATCTCGCGCGGATCGGCGGTCGAGAGGTCCTCGGTGCGCGACATGGCAGCGCCCTGGGCGGTGCCGAGCGCGGTCAACTTCGCGGCGTCGCGTCGGTCCCGGCGGTCCGAGCGCGACACCTGCTGGGTGCGCTCCCGCAGGTCGGCGCTCGTGACGTCGCTGCGGGTGCCGCTGCTGGCCGCGCGGAGGTCCGCCGTCGGCAGGTCGGCGCCGGCGTCCGACGCTCCGGTGGAGAGCACGCCGCCGGACACGGTCATGCCGGTCGCGGCGACGGCGAGCCCGGAGGCGACCACCGCACCACGCACCAGGCGTGGCCCGGCGTGCGCGCGCGCCGGCGAGGCGCGGTGCTGGGGGTGGTACTTCGACACAGGGGAACTACTCACGGTCGACGGCAGGGGACGGTGACGCAGGGGATTGCACGACCCGGTGGCCGTACAGGGGTGAACCTTCGCGACGGGCGTCCTGGCTGCCTGGTGCAGCGGCCTCCGGACGCCCTGGTCACGAAAGGATCACGCCTACCCTGACCGATGGGGGCAGCCCGTGCAAACCGAACACCACAACGTGACCGTTCGATCGAGCCACAGGGAACTCCTGGGCCACTCGAGCCCCAGGAGCTCCCTGCTGTCACACGATTCGCGGGTGATCCCACCGGTCCACGGGTCAGAGCGTGACGTTCTCCAACATCTCGGTGACCAGGGCGGCGATCGGCGAGCGCTCGGACCTGGTCAGCGTGACGTGGGCGAACAGCGGGTGGCCCTTCAGCTTCTCTACGACCGCGACGATGCCGTCGTGGCGACCCACCCGCAGGTTGTCGCGCTGGGCGACGTCGTGGGTGAGCACCACCTTGGAGTTGGCCCCGATCCGCGACAGCACGGTCAGCAGCACGTTGCGTTCCAACGACTGCGCCTCGTCCACGATCACGAAGGCGTCATGGAGCGAGCGGCCCCGGATGTGGGTGAGCGGCAGCACCTCGAGCATCCCCCGGTCCAGGATCTCCTCGATCACGTCGGGCGTGGTCAGAGCGCCGAGGGTGTCGAAGACGGCCTGCCCCCAGGGCGACATCTTCTCCGACTCCGAGCCGGGCAGGTAGCCGAGCTCCTGGCCGCCGACGGCAAAGAGCGGCCGGAACACCACGACCTTCTTGTGCTGGCGGCGCTCCATGACCGTCTCCAGGCCGGCGCAGAGGGCCAGGGCGGACTTGCCGGTGCCGGCGCGACCACCGAGCGAGACGATGCCGACCTCCGGGTCGAGCAGCAGCTCCAGTGCGATCCGCTGCTCGGCGGACCGCCCGTGCAGGCCGAACACCTCGCGGTCGCCGCGCACCAGGTGGACGTGCTTGTCGGGACCGACCCGGCCGAGCGCCGTACCCCGGTCGGAGAGCAGCACCAGGCCGTTGTGGCAGGGCAGCTCGCGCGCCGACTCCAGGTCGAGGGTGCCGTCGGAGTAGAGGTCGTCGAGGTCGTCGGCATTCACGTCGAGCTCGGCGAGACCGGTGTAGCCGGTGTCGGAGTCGCTGATCGCCTCCGCGCGGTACTCCTCGGCGTCGAGTCCCACCGCCGACGCCTTGATGCGCAGCGGCAGGTCCTTGGAGACCAGGGTCACCGCGTAGCCCTCGTTGGCCAGGTTGAGCGCGACGGCGAGGATCCGGGTGTCGTTGTCGCCGAGACGGAAGCCGGACGGCAGCGCCGTCGGGTCGGTGTGGTTGAGCTCGACGCGCACCGTGCCGCCCTCGTCGCCGACCGGGACCGGCTCGTCGAGCCGGCCGTGGCTGACGCGCAGGTCGTCCAAGGCGCGCAGCGCCGTCCGGGCGAAGAAGCCCAGCTCGGGGTGGTGGCGCTTGCCTTCGAGCTCGGTGATGACGACCACGGGGAGCACGACCTCGTGCTCCGCGAAGCGCTTCATCGCCCCGGGATCGGCCAGCAGCACGCTGGTGTCGAGGACGTAGGTGCGCACCGCGGGCGCATCCTCGGGAGTGTTGCGGGCCGAGCGCTTCTTCGACGAGTCCAGAGCCTGGGTCGACACGTGCTACCCCTCACCGACCGACACGGGCACCCACGCCCCGGCCCTGTTCAGCTCACGCAGGTGGACCGGGACAGGACCCGAAGACCGGGGTGCCGGCCTCCCAGCGCGCAGCATCGAAGCCGTGCGATGTAGTCGTGAACTCTCACGAACGGGCCCTCCCGGTGCGGCGAGCTTCCCCACTCGCCACTGAGCCCGAAAGTACGCCGCCGATCCACACGATCCGATCCGACACGCCCGAACCCGAGATGACGGTCAGGTGACAGCGCGGGTCGCTCGTGTCGGGGTCCCCGGGCGGACGCCGCGATCAGGAGCCGAAGCGACGCTCACGCTCGGCGTACGCCCGGATCGCGCGCAGGAAGTCGACGCGGCGGAAGTCGGGCCACAGCGCCTCACAGAAGTAGAACTCGCTGTGGGCGCTCTGCCAGAGCAGGAAACCACCGAGGCGCTGCTCGCCGGACGTGCGGATCACCAGGTCCGGGTCCGGCTGGCCCTTGGTGTAGAGGTGCTCGGCGATGTGCTCGACGTCGATGACCTCGGCGAGCTCCTCCAGTGAGCTGCCCGCCGCGGCGTGCTCGTACAGCAGGGAGCGGACGGCGTCGGCGATCTCGCGGCGGCCGCCGTACCCCACCGCGATGTTGACCAGGATCCCGTCGATGTCACGGGTGGCCTCCTCGGCGGCCTTCAGGTGGGCCGCGGTCGATGGGGGCAGCAGATCGAGGGCGCCTACGGGATGCACGCGCCACCGACGCTCGGCGGCCAGCGACTCCACCGCGCCCTCGATCACGGTCATCAGCCCGGTCAACTCCTCCGGGGGGCGATTCAGGTTGTCGGTCGAGAGCAGCCACAAAGTGACCACCCCGACCCCGACCTCCTCGCACCAGCCGAGCAGTGGTCGGATGTTGTCGGCGCCCGCCTGGTAGCCGTCGGAGGTGTCCGCGCCCACGGCCTTCGCCCACCGTCGGTTGCCGTCGAGCATCACCCCGATGTGGTGCGGGATGCGGTCGGCGGGCAGGAACTTGGCGACCCGGGACTCGTACGCCGGGTAGAGCACCCGCCGCAGTCCGTCCTTCCACCTCGCCACCCGCCGATGGTAGCCCCGGAGATCGGTCACCGGGGCTGGCGGCGTGCCGTAGATTGACAAGATGAACGACCTGATCCGCGACCGTCTCGACGACCTGCACGAGCGGGTCGACGAGGTGATCGCCGAGGTCAAGCCTCGCCTGCGCGGCTGGCTGCACCTCGCCACCGCCCCGCTCTCGCTCGCCTCGGGCGTCGTGCTCGTCGCCCTTTCGCCGACCGCGCCCACGCGCCTGGCCTCGGCCGTGTACGCCGCGTCCGCGCTGCTGCTCTTCACGGTGTCGGCGATCTATCACACCGGCCGGTGGTCACCGCGGGCCCACGGGTTCCTCAAGCGGTTCGACCACGCCAACATCTTCCTGCTGATCGCGGGCTCGTACACGCCGTTCACGCTGCTGCTGCTCGACGGACGTGCGCAGACGGTGATGCTCACCGCGGTGTGGGTGAGCGCCGGCCTCGGTTGCCTGTTCCGGATCTTCTGGGTGGGCGCGCCCCGCTGGCTCTATATCGCCCTCTACGTGGGCCTGGGCTGGGCGGCGATCTTCTTCATCGGCGACTACGTCTCCGGGGCGCAGGCCCTGGGCGTGGGCATCGGCACCGCCGTGCTGTGGCTGGCGGCGGCCGGCGGGCTGCTCTACACGATCGGCGGCGTGGTCTACGGGCTCCGGCGGCCCGACCCCTGGCCGCGCTGGTTCCGCTTCCACGAGGTCTTCCACACGTTCACGATCCTGGCCTTCACGGTGCACTACGTCGGCGTCTCGATCGCGACGTACTCCCTGCGCTGACCGCCCCGACCCCGCGGCGGCCACCGCACCGACCGCACTCCCCTCTCCCAGGACTCAGCGCCACGCCACGGTGACGACGCTGATGGCGCAGCCCACGACCACCAGCGCCACGACGGCCCAGGCCGCCCGCTCGCGGCGAGCCGCCTGCGCGGGCGTCGCGTCCCGTCCCGCCCGGGCCAGGGTTCGCTCCGCGACCTGGTAGGCGACCGCCACGACCGCGACGGCGACCGTGACGTGGACGAGCGCGGCGAGGGCGACACCGGCGATCGCGGCCACCGGGTAGTAGCGCCCCCAGAGCACCGCCAGCACCATCGGCACCACCACGGCGCCTGCGAGCCCGGTGAGGAGCTCGCCGACGAACCCGCCCTCGCGCATCCACCAGACGTCGAAGGCCGGCCAGGACGCATCGGCCAGGTCGACGGTGGCGGCGTACCCCAGCACCAGGACCGTCCCGAAGGTGACCACGGCGACGCATCGGTAGTACCACTGCACGAGCGGGGTCCACGACGGCCGCGGCCCGAGCACGAGCGAGGCCAGGCAGACCGCCGCCCACACCAGGTAGCAGCGGATCCGACCCACCTCGGTGTCGAACATGGCGTCGCGGAAGATCCGGTCGGCGTCGATCCGGTCGATCTCCAGGCCCGGGGGCTCGGTCTCGTAGGTGCGCTCCCCGTGGCGGTCGGGCACCAACCCGTCGTGGATGAGGGCGGCGGGCAGGTGCTTACCGGACTTGGGCACCAGCCAGGTGAACCAGTCGGGGACCGAGGTCAGGTCGGTGCGGAAGTGGCTGCCCGGGCGCGGCACGATGATCTTGACCAGCCCGTCGCGCCCCGGCACCGAGGCGAGGTAGCTGATCGGTGGATCGAGGATGAACTCCTCACGGCCGCTGCTGACGTCGCGCTCGAGAACGATCCGGTCGTCGGGGAAGTGCCCGGCCGCGGCATTCCTGCCGGGCGGTTCGACGACGGCGAAGCGGCTGCGGTCGGGAGCTCGCATGCTCTCAGCGTGGCAGGTCGGCCGGGTCGGTGACGGGACGCTCGCAGACGTGGTGGCGGCAGACGTATGCCGCCGGGGCGCCATCGACGGTCGTGCGCCCGGTGAGCAGCGGGATCCGGTCGTCGCCGGGATCCTCCTCGACGACCACCACCACGGCGGTGGGGTCGCGCCGGGCCGCGGCCTCGAGCGCGTCGCGGTCGCGGCCGGGTGGGCCGACGACCGCGATCTCGCGCGGCCCGTCAAGAAGGGCGACCGCCGCGGCCAACGACCATCCGGCGAAGCGGGGCGCGTGCTCGGCGAGAGGCGCCGTGGTGCCCAATGCCTGCTCGGCGGCCTCGCGGTGGCGCGCCGACCCCGTCAGGGCGGCGTAGGTCACGAGCGCGTGGACGGTGGCCGACAGGCCCGAGGGGCTGGCGTTGTCGGAGGGGTCGCGCGGCCGCGAGACCAGGGCCTCGGCGTCGTCGGCGGTGTCGAAGAAGCCGCCGTCGTCGGCCCGGAACCGATCCAGGGCGACGTCGAGCAGGTCGCCGGCACGGTCCAACCAGGACGGGTCGGCCGTCGCCTGCGCCAGCGCCAGGAAGCCGCTGGCCACACAGCCGTGGTCCTCCAGCACGCCGCGGTGCGGTCCGGCGACACCGTCACGGGAGACCCGCAGCAGCCGACCCTCCGGCAGGTGCGTGCCCACGAGCAGCTCACCGGCCTCCAGGGCCGCGGCGAGGTAGTCGGACCGGTCGAGCAGGAGCCCGGCGGCGCAGAGCCCCTGGATCGCCAGCCCGTTCCACGCGGCGACCACCTTGTCGTCGCGGGCCGGCCGGACCCGTGCCGACCGGGCGTCGAGCAGTCGGCGGCGCACGTCGGCCCACCGCCCGGGGTCGTCGGGGTCGGCGAGCAGTTGCAGCGTCGATGCGCCGTGCTCGAAGGTGCCGGCCCGGGTCACCTCCAGGGTGCGGGCGGCCCAGTCTGCGTCGTCCTCGCCGAGCGTGACCAGCAGCTCGGTGGGCGTCCAGGCGTAGAACTTGCCCTCGACACCCTCGCTGTCGGCGTCCAGCGCGGACGCGAAGCCGCCCTGCTCGGTGCGCAGCTCGCCGATCAGGAAGTCGGCGGTCTCGGTCGCGACCCGCTCTCCCAGCGACCTCGACCCGCCATCGGCAACCGCCCAGCGGGCGTAGACGCCCAGCAGGAGCGCGTTGTCGTAGAGCATCTTCTCGAAGTGCGGGACCACCCATCTGCGGTCGACGGAGTAGCGCGCGAACCCGCCGCCGAGCTGGTCGTAGAGCCCTCCGCGGGCCATGGCCTCCAGGGTCCTCCCGAGCATCCGGCGTTCACCGGCCCTCAGCAGGAACTCCAGCACCATCGACGGCGGGAACTTCGGGGCGCCCCCGAACCCCGCGTGCTCCTCGTCGAAGCCGCCCGCCAGCGCGGTGACGCACCCGTCTACCACGGCGGCGTCGTAGGTCCCCGCGGCCGACGGCGCCGCCCGGTTGAGGTGCTCGCGCAGCTGGCCGGCCACCCGGCGTACGTCGTCGCCACGGTTGGTCCACGCGTCGGTCATCGCCTCCAGCACCTGCCGGAAGGACGGCTGACCGTGCCGCGGTTGGTCGGGGAAGTAGGTCCCGGCGAAGAATGGGCTGCCGTCGTGGTCCAGGACGCACGTCATCGGCCAGCCGCCGTGGCCGGTCATCGCCGTGGTCGCCTCCATATAGACCGCGTCGACATCGGGCCGCTCCTCGCGGTCGACCTTGATGCTCACGAAGTGCTCGTCCAGGTAGGCCGCCGTCGCCTCGTCCTCGAAGGACTCGTGTGCCATCACGTGGCACCAGTGGCAGGCCGAGTAACCGACGGACAGCAACACTGGTGCATCACGGCGCTTCGCCTCGGCGAACGCCTCGGGTCCCCACTCCCACCAATCCACCGGATTCTCCGCGTGTTGGAGCAGATATGGGCTTGTCGCGCTAGCGAGGCGGTTGGCCATTTCCCATGACTCCTGACGAGTGGCACGTGTATCAGATTCTCTTGAGTGATACAGGAAAGTGATGCACGATGGATCTGCAACGGGTCCCCGCGGGGCTTAGTGGCATCAGCCTAGGAGGTGGTCTCGTGGCCACACGCTCTCAACCGAAGCTGCTCGCTCAAGGCAAGCCGCGCACGCTCGGCGGCACACCACGGTCGGCGACCTGCGCCGCTGGATCCGCGAGCCACGCCTCGCCTCCCAGCCCATCATCCGCCGACCCAAGGCGGTGTGACAGCGATGGACGACCCGCGCCACGTCTTCCTCGACGCGAGCGACGTGATGCGCCGCTACTTTTGGGGCAAGACCAAGGGCTACCAGAACCTCAAGGACCGAGAACGGGTGCCGCCGCCCGTGATGGCCCACCCCGACCGATGGCGGCTCGATCAACTGCTGGCCTGGGAGGAGAAGCGGATGGCGCTGGCCGAGGCTGCGCTGGAGGCGCTCGTCGCGCCGGAGCGGGAGGAGGTGACCGTGGCCGACCTGCTACCCAAGCCCAAACGAGGGCGACGGTCGGCGTGAGTCAGACCCGTACCGCGCTGTCACGCCCGCGGGCCACAAACCCGTACCGTTCTGTCATGTCGCGTGATTTCGCAACTTTCGCAACTCTGCTAGAGTGATTTCTGTTCAGCACAGACCGAGGGGATGTGAAATCAATGAGCACCGCAGCCGCAGAAATCGTCAACCCGGTTCCCACCGACGCCGACGAGCTCGTCAAGGTCCTCAGTTTCCTCGAGGCTCACGCGGCGCGCCACGGCGCCCTTGAGCCTGCCTTCTTCCTGTCCGGCGCTGGCGAGCACGACCGCGTCGAGCTGACCGAGCAACTGCACGAGATCCTGAAGCGGGTCGTGCATGCACTGAGCCACGGCCAGTCGATCAGCATCCTGACCCGCGACCAGGAGATCTCCACCCAGCAGGCCGCCGAGATCCTCGGACTGAGCCGCCCAACAGTCGTGCGCCTCATCGAGGACGGGGAACTTCACGCTCACGTTCCCGGAGCTGTCCGTCGCAAGCTTCGTCTCGCCGACGTGCTGGCCTACCGCGAGGAACTCCGCGCTCGGCGCAACAAGTTCATCACCGAGACCTCGGCCGAGCTCGACGACTTCACTGACGACGAGGTCGCCGAGGCGTTGGCCGAGGCGCATCGCAGAGCCTGACGCATCGGCGGGCTCTGGAAGACTCGTCGCATGTATCGCGCTGTTCTCGACGCCTGCGTCCTCGTGCCGAGCCTCCAGCGCGACTTCCTGCTTCAACTCGCAACGCAGGAAGCATTCTCCCCACTCTGGGGCTCCGGCATCTTGACCGAGCTCGACTACACGCTCGCCAACCTGCACGCGCGACGAGGCGTCAGGGACAGCGAGGCACGCCGACGGCACCTCCTCACACAGATGAAGCACGTTTTCCCCGGTTCCGAGGTCAACGCGCCCAAGAACCGCGCCTACGACTACGGGCTCAACGATGCCGACGACGCTCATGTCGCCCATGCGGCCTTGATCGGGAAGGCCGACGCGATCGTCACTGACGACAAGCGTGCCGGCTTCAAGACAGCCGTGATGTTGATCGAAGCGAACGTCGAGATCATCTTCGCGAACCAGTTCGCGGCGAACACCGTCGCCGCGCACCCGGAGGCCGGCGTGCAGGCACTCGTCGTGATGTCGCAGCGTCGGGCGAATCCGCCCCAGACCCCGGAGCAGATCCTCGACCTGCTCGTCGCCCGCCACGGGATGGACGAGGTCGGAGACATCCTCCGCCCCCTGCAGGCCGAACTGCAACGAACTGCCACAACACCAATGCTTGAGTAGATTGTTTCAGTAGGCCGACCGGCAGGATTGAGAACGTGAGCGACCTGCACGCCGAGTTGGAGAGCCTCCGTCAGGAGAACGCGCGCCTGCGCAAGCTCCTCAAGTTGACCGACGCGGAGGCTGCTCCAGCGAGGGGCGCCCAGACGGCGTGGTTCGACAAGGAGTCAGGTCGAGCCGTCTCCACGCTCGTGCTCGTGGACCGTAAGACGCTCGCCGACCAGTGGCGTCGCCAGATCCAGGACCTGCAGTCAAACCCGGCCAACTTGGCGGTGGCCGTTCCAAACTCACCGGCGTCGTCGACATCGCCACCCTGCAGACGCTCGCGCGCCGCACCGATCTCGCGGACAAGCTGAGCGCGTACGGCCAAGTCGTCGTCGATGAGTGCCATCACGTCCCGGCGGCCGCGTTCGCGTCCGCGGTGCGCGCGATTCCCGCCCGTCACTGGGTTGGCCTCACCGCCACCCCGTACCGGCGCGACGGTCTCGATGACCTGATCGGCTTCCAACTCGGTCCCGTCCGACACACCTTCGCCCACGCGGATCCCGACACACTCGAAGGCGCCAGTG
>JBDSLK010000122.1:0-6785 GCA_039916425.1 Nocardioides sp. | reverse complement strand
AGGACCCCGACCTGCTGATCCTCGACGAGCCGACCAACGGTCTCGACCCGGCCGGCATCCGGGAGATCCGCGACACCATCCGCGAGCTCGGCGAGGCCGGCGTGACCGTGCTGCTCAGCTCGCACATTCTCGCGGAGGTCCAGCAGGTGTGCACGTCGGCCACCATCATCGGCAACGGGCGGGTGCTCGCCTCCGGGACCGTCGAGGACCTGCTCTCGGCGTCCGGCACGACGTACCGGGTCTGCGTTGCGGACCCCACGACGGCCAGCCATCACCTCGAGGCGGCCGGCTTCACCGTCACGGCGGCCGATGACGGTCTCATGGTCGACGGCGACCGACCGCCCGAGGAGATCACCCGGACGCTGGCCGCCCACGACGTGTGGGTGGCCGAGCTGACGCCGGTGCGCGTCGACCTGGAGACGTTCTTCCTGGCCCTCACCCACGACGAGACCCTGGGGGTGACCCGATGAGGCTGCTCCGGGTCGAGCTCACCCGGCTCCGCTGGCGGCGCGCGGTGCTGCTGCTCGTCGCGGCCGCGGTGGTGATCCCCGCCTTCATCCTCGGCGCGGTCGCCTGGGAGACCCGGCCCGTGACGCCCGCCGACGTCGCGGCCGCCGAGGAGACCGCCGCCCGGGAGCGCGACCAGCCCTACATCCAGGACGAGCTCGACCGCTGCCTGGAGGATCCGGAGTCCTATCTCGGGCCCGAGGCGGCAGCCGACCCGCAGGCGGCGTGCGAGGACGCGCTCCTGCCCCGTGCGGAATGGTTCCTCTACCGCCAACCGCTCGACGTCGAGCAGCAGCTCCAGGACACCGGGTCGGCGGTGCCGGTGCTGCTCTTCGTGCTGCTCCTGCTCGTCGGCGCGACCTTCGTCGGTGCCGACTGGACCAGTGGTTCGATGAGCAACCAGCTCCTCTTCGAGCCGCGCCGCACCCGGGTCTGGGCAGCGAAGGCCGGCGCACTCGCCCTCCTCGCCGCCGTGGTCGCCGCCGTCGTGCAGGGCCTCTTCTGGCTCGGCATGACCACGTTGGCCGGGGTTCGCGACCTGCCCGTGCCCGACGAGGTGTGGGACCGGCTGCCCGGGCTGGTGGGCCGGGGGACACTGCTCGTGGCGGCGGCCGCGGTGCTCGGCTACTCCCTCACCATGCTCTTCCGCAGCACGGTCGCGACCCTCGGGATCGTGTTCGCCGTCGCGGTGGCGGGCACGTTCGTGATCGCGGTGCTGCCACTGGGCGGTGACAACGAGCGGTGGATGGTCCAGACGAACCTCCTCGCCTTCGTGCAGCACGGCGCCGACTACTACAACTCACAAGTCCAGGTCACCTGCACGGGCGCCGGCTGCGACGGCATGAGCCGCCTCTCCCTGGCCGGCGCCACGGCGTACCTCGGCACGATCCTGGTGGCCGCCTCCGCGCTCGGGCTGGCCACGTTCCGGCGCCGCGACGTGCCCTGAGCGAGGCCCTGGGCGTCGTACGCCGCGTTTCGTCGCGCGCGTAGAGTGGGCTGTCGTGACTACCGCTCCCACGTCCACCCAGCCGGGCCCCCAGTCTGTGACCGCGTCGGCGGACGGGCGCAAGCTGTTGCGGCTCGAGGCACGCAACGCGGAGACGCCGATCGAGCGCAAGCCCGAGTGGATCAAGACCCGGGCCAAGATGGGCCCGGAGTACACCGCGCTCCAGAGCCTGGTGAAGTCCGAGGGTCTTCACACGGTTTGCCAGGCGGCCGGCTGCCCCAACATCTTCGAGTGCTGGGAGGACCGCGAGGCGACCTTCCTCATCGGCGGCGACCAGTGCACACGACGCTGCGACTTCTGCCAGATCGACACCGGCAAGCCGCAGCCACTCGACCGTGACGAGCCGCGCCGGGTGGCCGAGTCGGTGCAGAAGATGGAGCTGCGCTACGCGACCATCACCGGTGTCGCCCGCGACGACCTCGAGGACGGCGGTGCGTGGCTGTACGCCGAGACCGTGCGCGCGATCCACGAGCTGAACCCCGGCACCGGGGTCGAGAACCTGATCCCCGACTTCAACGGCAAGCCCGACCTGCTCCGCGAGGTCTTCGAGTCCCGGCCCGAGGTGCTGGCCCACAACGTCGAGACGGTGCCGCGGATCTTCAAGCGGATCCGCCCGGCCTTCCGCTACGAGCGCTCCCTCGACGTGATCACCCAGGCCCGCGACTTCGGACTGGTCACCAAGTCCAACCTCATCCTGGGCATGGGCGAGACGCGCGAGGAGGTCTCCCAGGCGCTGCGCGACCTGCACGAGGCGGGTTGCGAGATCATCACGATCACCCAGTACCTCCGCCCGTCGCTGCGCCACCACCCGGTGGAGCGCTGGGTCAAGCCGGAGGAGTTCGTGGAGCTCAAGGACGAGGCCGATCAGATCGGCTTCTCCGGCGCCCTCTCCGGCCCGCTCGTGCGTTCGTCCTACCGCGCCGGTCGGCTGTACCGTCAGGCTATGGACGCCCGCGACCCGGTCGCGTCCCAGCCCACCGCCTGATCACGACCCCCATCCGCACAGTCAAGGGACCGACCGCATGACCAGCGCTACCCCCGAGAAGACCAGCCGTCGCCGGCAGCTCATCGACACCTACCAGATGGCCAAGAAGGGCGACCCCAGGCTCGGCCTGTGGGTGCTGCTGGCCTTCCTGGCCGGAGCGATGCTGGGGGTGCTGCTCTTCTGGCTGCTCCCGCCCGACGGCGGCGTCATCGAGATCATCTCGATGGTGGTCGGTGGTCTGCTCTTCGGGATGATGACCGGGCTGATCATCTTCAGCCGGCGCGCCCAGGCCTCGGCGTTCGAGCAGATGAAGGGCCGCCCCGGCGCCGGCGCCGCCGCCCTGCAGATGCTGCGCCGCGGCTGGACCACCACCCCGGCCGTCGCGTTCACCAAGCAGCAGGACGTCGTCCACCGCGTGGTGGGGCGACCCGGCATCGTGCTGGTCGGCGAGGGCAACTACAACCGGCTCCGCGGCCTGCTCGTGACCGAGCGCCGCAAGTACGAGCGCGTGGCCTCCGAGACCCCCGTCCACGAGGTCTACGTGGGCGAGGGTGAGGGCCAGGTGCCGCTCCCCAAGCTGGTCCGGCACGTCACCAAGCTGCCCAAGGGACTGCGCCCGGCGGAGATGACCGACGTGCTCAACCGCCTCAAGGCGATGGACGCCACCCGCTCCAACGTGCCGTTGCCCAAGGGACCGATCCCCACCAGCATGAAGGGCATGCGCGGCAACATGCGCGGTCGCTGAGCGCCGCGCTCGGCCGTCCGGGGGACCAGGGACCGCAGGCTTCGCACAGGGAGGCGACGCCGCGAGACGTCAGCCAGCCGGCATCTCGGTGATCTCGCTGTCGGCCGGGGCCTCGATCTCGACCGGCTCGTCCCAGTCGAAGATCTTCATGTCGACCGAGCCGGTCTCGCCCATGTCGATCTTGACCTGGCGCATCCGGTCCTCACTGTCGAGCCACAGGTCGTACTCGAGGGTCTTGGGCAGGCCCTGTCCCCCGGCACCCTGGAGCATCTCGACCTTGGTGCTGTCGAGAGTGAGGACGTAGTGGTCGAGGTCCTCCCCGTCGACGGACTCCTGGCCGACGAAGGTGACCTTGTCGAGACCCGAGGCGAACTGCTCGAAGGACTGGACGGGGTCCATCGAGTCCGTGAGTTGCGACATGTCACCGAGCGGGCTGTTCGTGTCGTCGAGGTCGACCTTGACGAACTTGTCCTGGCTCATCTGCCCGAGGTTGAGGTAGAAGAAGCCGTCGATGAGACGAATGTCCATGGTCTGGTCGCCCATGGCGGGGTTCGACATCGACATCGCCATCTCGGGCGGGCTGGTCGTGTAGTCGACCTCGCCGTCGGCGGTGAACTCGGTGCCTGCGGCGCCGGTCGTCATCGACATGTGCGCCGTGGTCGCGTCGTCGACGGCCGCCATGAAGTCCTCGAGGAACTGATCCTTGTCGACCTCCTCGCCCTCGGCGGGGGTCTCGCCCTCTGCTCCGGCGTCAGCGGCAGGCTCGTCGGAGGCGCCCGCTTCGCTCGAGCTCGCGGCGGCCGGCTCGTCGGAGGCCTGGTCGGCGCTGCCGCCTCCACAGGCGGTCAGCGCTGCGATCAGCACGGGGGTCGCGGCCAGCGCCAGGGTGCGGCGCAGGTTCAAGCGGTGCATGGCGTACTCCAGACGATCGGGGCCGGCCTCGAGCCGGGGACCGTTTCAGGCTACCGGGTGCGCCACAGCACGGTCGCGGAGCCCGCGGCGAGGTCATGGAGCCCGCGACCGTCCGGGCGGAAGACGAGCGGCGGGACCACCAGGCAGACCAGCACCTGCCGCACCAGGCAGCGAAGCAGGTCCACCGGACGGCCGCTGCCGTCGACCTGTACCACCCGCAGCCGGGTGACGAGCTTGCCGAAGGAGCCGCCCAGCAGGGCGGTGAAGACCGTGGTCTCCAGCAGGAAGACCCCCAGCGTGTACGTCGAGGAGTAGCGGTCGTCGAGCCAGGCATCGGTACCGATGACGGACACCACGACAAGCGTGCAGGCAATCCAGTCGACCAGCAGGGCGAGCATCCGTCGCGGCCAGGAGGCGGGCTCGAGCTCCGGCGTACTCACGAGACCAGCCTAGAGGCGCGTCCCCCAACCCGACCGGCGGACAACCTGTTACATCGCCGAAACAAACTAGATACGGTCGAGAAACTGCCCGCCACTAGGTTGCGGAGCACGTCCGGTGCAGTGTCGCGCCGGAATGACCCCGCTCAGACTTTTGTCGGCCGGCCATCGCCGCGCCAAGGAGGACGCATGTTCGCAAACAGTGACGAGCTGCTGAAGTACATCAAGGACGAGGACGTCGCCATGGTCGACGTCCGCTTCTGCGACCTGCCCGGCATCATGCAGCACTTCACGGTCCCGGTGTCGTCGTTCGACCAGTCGGTCTTCGACGACGGTCTGGCCTTCGACGGATCCTCGATCCGGGGGTTCCAGGCGATCCACGAGTCCGACATGTCGCTCTTCCCGGACCCGACCACCGCGTACATCGACCCCTTCCGCACCGCGAAGACGTTGGTCGTGAACTTCTTCATCCACGACCCGCTCACCGGCGAGGCGTACTCGCGCGACCCGCGCAACATCGCGCGCAAGGCGATGGCCTACCTGTCCAGCACCGGCATCGGCGACACGGCGTACTTCGCGCCGGAGGCGGAGTTCTACGTCTTCGACAGCGTCCGCTTCGAGACCAAGGCCAACGCCGGGTACTACCACATCGACTCCGAGGCCGGCGCCTGGAACTCCGGCTCCGAGGAAAACAACCGTGGCTACAAGGTCAAGTACAAGGGCGGCTACTTCCCCGTAGCGCCCTACGACCACTTCGGTGAGCTGCGCGACGAGATGGTCATCGAGATGGAGAAGGCCGGCCTGCACGTCGAGCGCGCCCACCACGAGGTCGGCACGGCCGGCCAGGCCGAGATCAACTACAAGTTCGACGAGCTGCTCAAGGCCGCTGACGACGTGATGAAGTTCAAGTACCTCGTCAAGAACGTCGCCTGGCGCAACGGCAAGACCGCGACGTTCATGCCGAAGCCGATCTTCGGCGACAACGGGTCAGGCATGCACTGCCACCAGTCGATCTGGAACAACGGCGAGCCGCTGTTCTACGACGAGACCGGCTACGCCGGCCTCTCCGACATCGCCCGCTACTACATCGGCGGCATCCTCAAGCACGCCCCGTCGTTGCTGGCGTTCACCAACCCGACGGTGAACTCCTACCACCGACTGGTGCCCGGCTTCGAGGCGCCGATCAGCCTGGTCTACAGCCAGCGCAACCGATCGGCGTGCGTGCGCATCCCGATCACCGGTTCCAACCCGAAGGCGAAGCGCATCGAGTTCCGCTGCCCCGATCCGTCGGCCAACCCCTACCTCGCGTTCTCGGCCCTGCTGCTGGCCGGCCTCGACGGCATCAAGAACAAGATCGAGCCCAACGACCCGATCGACAAGGACATCTACGAGCTCCCGCCGGACGAGATGGCCGAGATCGATCAGGTGCCGACGTCGCTCAACGCGGTGCTCGACAATCTCGAGCGGGACCACGAGTTCCTCACGGTCGGCGGTGTCTTCACGCCCGACCTGATCGAGACCTGGATCGACTACAAGCGCGAGCACGAGATCCTGCCGGTGCAGCTGCGGCCGCACCCTCACGAGTTCGAGCTCTACTACGACATCTGAGCCACCTCGTTGACCGAAAACGGCTCCTGACCTGCGGAAACGCAGGATCGGGGCCGTTCTCGTTGGCCGAAATCGGGCCAAATTCCGCAGGGATTCCGCAGGAGATTGGCTCCACGCGCTGTTCGGGCCAGATTCGGCGACGGCCGCACCCCCGTCACACGGTTCTCAAGGGCTCGGAGGACAGGCGCACTTGCGACGGACTGAACCCGGCTGGGCGGATCCTGCCGAACGCTGCTCCCCCGGTGCCCTACGGCGCCAAACTGCAACCGTGCGCATCGGAACCTGGAACCTGGCAGGGCGTTGGGACGCTCGCCACGTCGCCCTCATCGAGACGATGGACTGCGACGTCCTGCTGCTCACCGAGGTGTCCGAGTGCGTGGAGCTGCCGGGGTACGACTTGCACCTCGGAGGTCTGTCGATGATGCCCAAGCGACGCTGGGCGGCAGTCGCGTCCCGACTACCGATGCGTCCCCTGCCCGACCCTCACGGCGCCTCAGGCAGGCGGAAGTGGATGGTCTCCGCGTGTGCTCGCTAAGCGTCGGGCCCGACATCAAGAACAAAGACTCTGATCGTTCGCGCTGGGCG
>JBDSLK010000121.1:0-23480 GCA_039916425.1 Nocardioides sp. | reverse complement strand
GTTGCCGACGAGGAGTAGTCCGTCAGCCCCACGCACGCGGGGTTGCCGGAGATGGTGCGGTTCAGCGTGAATGACGAGGTGGCGTTGAACGCCTGGTCGGTGTGGCCCTGGACGCGTACGTAGAAGTAGCCGTCGGTGTTGCCGGTCGGGGCCGAGACCCGCTCGCTCAGCGTGCCGGTGTTGGCCGAGACCGCCAGCAGGGTCTGGTTCTGCGCGGCCGAGAACGCGTCCCGGAAGTCCGGGTCGGACTCGAGGGCCGGGACGTAGGAGTCTGGCGCGTAGATACGCGGGGCGTAGATGCGCGGCGCATAGATCCGCGGCGCATAGATCCGCGGCGCGTAGATCCGCGGCGCGTAGATCCGCGGCGCGTAGATGCGCGGCGCGTAGATCCGCGGCGCGAACGTCGTGGTCGACAGGTCGGCGGCAGTCTTGGGCACCTGGGTCACATCAGCCGGGTAGACCGGGATCTGGGTCTCGGCGCCGGGTGCCCCAGCGGCCGAGGAGGCCGCGAGCTGGGTCACGTCGCTACTGACGAGCAGGGCATCGAAGGCCGCCTGGATGTCGCCGTAGAGAGCCACGTCGTAGTCGCCCGGCAGGGTGGTGAGGTCGACCTGCGCCTGCTGGCCCGGCACGACCGGGAAGCGGAACCACCGCGCCTCGCCAGCCTCGTCGATCGTGCCGGTGATGCCCGGGTCCGGAAGGGTCTTGGCACCGCGCCAGTCCCGGTTGTCGGTGCCGATGGTGGCGTCGAGGTAGGGCTTCGTGCTGAGCGTGAACGTGCCGCGCAGGAAGTTGTTGAAGTCGCCGTTGGCGCCGCTGAGGCGGAAGCCGTAGGTCTGGCCGTTTGTGACGTTGAACGTCGCGACCCCGCCGTAGAGGAAGCCGTTGGACGGGGTGGTGCAGCAGCTCGTGGGTCCGGCGTTGACCAGGGTTCCCACCACCGCACCGTCGACGATCATGTCCAGCCTGGCTCTCACCTGGAACCACGCATGCAAACCCTGCCAGGTGTAGGGCACCTTGATCGGGCCGGCCGCGCTCGCCGGGGTCGCCGTGGCGGTGAAGTCCCAGGACCGCGTGCCGAACCCTGCCGGGTCCAGGTTGTAGGTCATGGTGGCCGCCGACGCTGACCCGTCTGAGGCGACCACGGCCCCGACGCTGGTGGTGGACCAGGGCTGGTCGACGGGACCCGCGACCGCAGCCGGGGCAACCACGACGAGGGCGCCGGCGATCGCCGCCACCAACGCGACGGCCGCTGTCACGAGGGAGTGGTGGCGTGCCCGGTGGGGGCGGAAAGATTCTCTGGACGCGCGATTGCCCGTGCCGGCGGAAATGGACATGTGGTTCAGCCCCCTGAGGTCTCGGCGACCCCACGAGCAGGGCCGTCCCCCCCGAGACACTTTGCAATCTAGCGAAGACCGGAGCCTGGCGACAGGGGCCGCCTGCGGGGCAGGTCTCAGCCGGTCAGCACGAGGCCGGCTTGTCGCACCGTCTCGTCGAGGGAGGTGGCTCGCCCGGCGACCGCGGCCCGGTCGAGCACGTCGGCCGGCGTACGCGCCCGGGCCGGGGCCAGCGCCGCGGCGAGCGCCGCCTCGGTCGGGGGGAACCGGGGGGCGCCGATCGCGGCTCGGACGGCCTCCGCCGCCCCCAGCAGCGTCGCCGCCGGCTCGTCGCCCCCACGGCCGCCCGCCATCAGCCAGACGGCGACGTCCTCGAAGAGGTGCGCCAGCGACCAGCGGTCCTCGCGCTCGACGTAGGCGCCCAGGGCGTGCGCGAAGTGGCCCGCCGCGGCGTCGAGGTCGCCGAGGTCACGGGTCACGTTGCCGAGGTTGTGCCGACCGACGGCGACCACCCAGGGGTCGCCGACCTCCTCGGCGAGGCTCTGGGCTTCCACGAACCGGGCGAGGGCGAGGTCCAGGTCGTCACGAACGATGGCCAGCATCCCCATGTTGGTCAGCGACACGCTCACCGCGCGCCGGTCGCCGAGGGCCCGACGGCGGGCCAGCCCCTCCTGTCCGAGACGCTCCGCCTCGACCAGGTCGTCCTCGTCCTCCGCGACGAGCGCGAGGTTGGTCAGGAGCGCGGCGACCCCCGCCTCGTCCCCCAGCCGCTCGCGCAGGTGGAGGCTCGCCTCGTACGCCGCCCGCGCTCGGTCGGGGTGCCCCTGCTGGGAGGCCAGTGTGCCCCGCAGGTGGAGCACGCGGGCCCGACCGGCCTCGTCGCCGGTCCCGACGAACACCGCCTCCGCCTCGCTCAGCTCGCCCTCCGCCTCGGCGAAGCGGCCCTGCTTGCGCGCGAGCTCGGCGCGGGCCGTGCGCGCCCGGGCGACGACGTCGGTCTCCCCCGCCGCCGCGGCCGCCGCCTGGGCGTCGGCCACCGCGGTCTCCGCGGCCGCCCAGTCGCCGCCGACCTCCAGCGACTCGGCGAGCTGAAGGAGCACCACCGGCCGCTCCGCGGCGTCGACGAGGGGAAGCAGCCGCGTCAGGTAGGACACCGCCGCCTCGTTGGCGTACGCCGCCCGCGCCGCCGCGGCGGCGGTGCCGAGGTAGTGGCGCTTCTTGGGCAGGTCCTCGCTGAGGCCGTAGTGGTAGGCGAGCAGGTCCAGGTGGCGGCGCGGCCCGTCCGGCTCCCGCTCGAGCACGTCGCCGACCTGTCCGTGCAGCACGGTGCGCACGCTGAAGGGCAGCGAGTCGTAGGCCACGTCGCGGGTCACCGCGTGCCCGAACGCGAACGCCCGGTGCTCGGCGTCCTCGAGGGCGATCAGCCGGGTGTCGGTCAACCGAACCAGGTCGGCGTGCACCATCGGCTCCGCGCCCAGGTCGGGGTAGGCCGCGGCGACGAGGGGTGAGCGAAAGTCCCGCCCGATGACGCTGGCCACCTTGACCGCCCGGCGGGGGCCCTCCGGCTGGGCGTCGATCCGGCTGAGCACCAGGGTGTGCAGGCTGGCTGGCAGCTCGAGCGCGTCCGGGTCCGCCGAGCCGTCGGCGCGGGCCTCGTGCGCGAGGACGTAGTCGACCAGTTGCTCGAGGTAGAAGGCGTTGCCCTCGGCTCGCTCCACCACGCTGGCCACCAGCCCGGCCAAGGGTTCCCGGCCCGTCAGCACCCGGTGCCGCTCCGCGACCAGCGCCGCCGACGCCGCCGGGCCGAGCGACTGCAGCACCAGGTCGGTCACGTGGTCCGCGCGGCGCAGCGGCAGCCCGGCCAGCGCGGTCCCGTCGGGGCGGCTGGTGACCACCAGCAGCACCGCGGCCTCTGCCGCCGTGTGCGCCAGCGCCTCCAGGAGGTCGCGGGAGAGCGGGTCCAGCCAGTGCGCGTCCTCCACCACCACCGCGAGGGCGCCGCCGGTGGCCCGCGCGCCGAGCAGGCGTCTCAGCAGGTCCTCCAGGGACGCCTTGCGCAGCTCGCCGTCGAATGACTCAGTCAGTTCGCTGTCGGGCAGCGTCAGGCCGAGGAGGGGTCCGAGCAGGGGCGCGCGGCCGACGAGCCGGGGGTCCAGCCGCCCCACCGCAGCGGCGACCAGGGCGGGCAGGGCGTCGGGCTCGCCGTCGGGGTCGAGCCCCAGCAGGTCGAGCCACACGTCGCGCCACCCGGCGTACGCCGCCTGCGACGCCACCGGGCTCGCCTCGCCGTTGACGACGGTGACGCCCTCGGCGACCAGCCCGGTCGTGAGCTCGGCCACCAGCCGGGACTTGCCGGTGCCGGCCTCGGCCTGCACCACGACGACCCGTCCACGGCCGTCGACGACCTCGGACCAGAGGGCCCGCAGCCGCTCCAGCTCGGCCTCACGGCCGACCATCACGTTGAGGGCGCCGGTGCGGGACCGGCGCCGCCCCGCCCGGCCCAGCAGCGCCCGCACCGCCACCAGCTCGGTCTTGCCCTTGACGGTGATCGCGGGCAGGTCGTCCCAGTCGAAGCGCGGACCGGCGGCCCGGGCGACGTCCCCGTGGACCCACACGCCTCCGGTGGGCGCCCGGGTCATCAGCCGGGCGGCGAGGTTGACCGCATCACCCAGGCAGCAGAACGTGCGGCGGTGGAAGTGGCCGTAGGTGCCGCTGCGCAGCCGACCCGTGGCGACGCCGACCTGGACGTCGGTGACCGGCACCTCCTCGGCGATCTCGTGCAGCCGCAGGGCGGCCTCGCAGGCGCGGGCGGCGTCGTCCTCGTGGGCGACCGGGGCGCCGAAGACGGCGTAGAGGTAGGCGCCCTTGTCGCCGATCGTCAGCTGGAGCACCGAACCGCCCTGCTCGTCGAGGGCGCGCTGCGCTCGGGTCACGAAGTCGTCCAGCACCGCGGGCGCCTGCGGGTCGCTGTCGAAGTCCAGCCCGCCGAACCGCACGAAGATCGGCACCGCCGGGCGGAGGTCGGCGAGGAACTCGCCGCGACCGGCGACCATCCGCTCCCAGACCGGCGGGAGCAGCCACTGGCGGGTGATGTCCTCGGGGAGGTCCGGCCAGTCGGCATCGCTGTCGCCGGCCGTCGGCGGGTCCACCAGGGCCGCCACCACCCCGACCGGCCCGTGCTCGCCCTCCCGGACCTCCCGGAGCGTGACCCGGTCGCCCAACGACGCCAGGGCGCCCTGGTCGAGCACGACGTCGCCGGCCAGCGACTCCTGCTCCGCGGCGGCGAGGGAGTCCATCAGCTGCCCGGCCAGCACGTCGATGAGCTGCACGCGGTGGTCCCCGACCACGAACCGGTGCACGTCCCCGACCGCGATCGCCACCTTCACGCCCAGGGCCACCGCGCGCCCTCCCGGGGTGGTGACGGTCCCGACGCGGGCCATCACCTCCTGCATGGCGAGGCCGCACGCGGTTGCCCGGCTGCCGTCGTCCCCGTCGATCCAGGCCGTGACCGCGTCGCCGCTGAAGTAGACGACGCTGCCGTCCCACACGTGCAGCGGCTCGAGGAGCGCCGCGAAGATCCGGTCGAGGGTGGCGCTCAGCTCCTCGGCCCCCCGCCGTCCCCCGAGCTCGTGGGCCAGGGCCTCGGTCAGGGGCGTGAAGCCGGAGATGTCGACGAAGACGGCCGCGCCGCGAGCGAGCAGCGGGAGGTCCTCGCCCCGGGCCAGGGCGCGGCGCCGGTCGCCCGGGATGTAGGCCTGCGGGTTGTCCCCCGGCAGCAGCTCGGACACCCGCCCCCCCTCCTCGTGCGACGGCTTCCCCCGCCCCGGGGCATTGTGCCACCGCAGCCTAGTGCCTTGCGAACGTCCGTGCCACAGGTGTACGAACGCGTGTTGCACCTAAACTGTCGGCGTGAGCGAACCCGTCGACGGCCGCCGGGCCGCCGCCGCGGCCCGGCGTCGCCGGCGCGAGGGCGAGATCCTCGACGCCACCCGGTCCCTCTTCGACGACCGCGGCGTGCGCGACGCGCAGATCGAGGACATCGCCCGAGCCGTGGGCATCAACCGGGCGATCGTCTACCGGCACTTCACCGGCAAGGAGGAGCTGTTCGCCCTCACCCTGGTGACCTACCTGGGCGAGCTCCGGGCCGCGCTCGGCGAGGCTACCGCCGCCCACGACGACCCGCGAGAGCGGCTCACCGCCCTGGTCGGGGCCTTCGTGGAGTACGGCACTGTCTACCCGGCGTTCGTGGACTGCGCCCAGACCCTGATGCGACGCACCGGTCCCGAGCTGCTGATGGAGATCAGCGAGAGCGCGCTCTTCCGGCTGGGCCGTGCCATCTCCGGCTGCCTGGTGATCCTCTCCGACGCCCTGGAGTACGGCGTGCAGCGCGGGGACTTCACCGTGGAGGACCCCCAGCTGCTCGCCAACACCCTCTACGCCAGCGGCCTCGGCGCCCTCCAGCTCGCGCGCGTCGGCATCCTGGTCAAGGAGGCGGCCCCGGGCATCCCCACCGTCGGGACGATCTCCGCCGACCAGGTGCGCGACTTCCTCGTCGCCACCGCACAGGCCCTCGCCGTCCGCTGACCCCGCTCAGACCTCAGCGCTCCAGGATCGCGACCACGCCCTGGCCGCCGGCTGCGCAGATCGAGATCAGGCCGCGTCCGCCGCCCGCCTCGTCGAGCAGCTTGGCCAGGGTGGCGACGATGCGACCACCGGTCGCGGCGAACGGGTGCCCGGCGGCCAACGAGGAGCCGTTGACGTTGAGCTTCGCGCGGTCGATCGTGCCCAGCGGCGCGTCCAGACCGAGGCGCTGCTGGCAGAACACCGGGTCGTCCCAGGCCTTGAGCGTCGAGAGCACCTGCGAGGCGAACGCCTCGTGGATCTCGTAGAAGTCGAAGTCCTGCAGGGACAGGCCCTCGCGCGCGAGCATCCGCGGCACGGCGTAGGCCGGGGCCATCAGCAACCCTTCGCCGCCGTGGACGTAGTCGACCGCGGCGGTCTCGGAGGCCGTCAGGTAGGCCAGGACCGGCAGGTCGTGGGCGGCGGCCCACTCCTCCGAGGCCAGGAGCACGACGGACGCGCCGTCGGTCAGCGGCGTGGAGTTGCCGGCCGTCATGGTTGCGGCCGCGCCCCGGCCGAACACCGGCCTGAGGGTGGCGAGCTTCTCCACCGAGGAGTCGGGGCGCAGGTTCTGGTCGCGCTCGAGACCGCGGAACGGGGTCAGCAGGTCGTCGAGGAAGCCCCGCTCGTACGCCGCTGCGAGCCGGTGGTGGGAGGTGGCCGCGAGCTGGTCCTGCTCGTCCCGGCCGACCTGCCACTCCACGGCGGTCAGCGCGGCGTGCTCGCCCATGGACAACCCGGTGCGCGGCTCGCCGTTCTGCGGGATGTCGAGACCGATGTCGCCGGGCCGGATCGCCGACAGGGCGGCGAGTCGGCCCTTGAGGTCGCGGGCCGCGTTGACCTTCATCAGCTTGCGGCGGAGCTTGTCGCTGATGGCGACGGGAGCGTCGGAGGTGGTGTCGGTGCCGCCGGCGATGCCGACCTCGAGCTGGCCGAGCGCGATCTTGTTGGCGACCTGGATGACCGCCTGGAGACCGGTCCCGCAGGCCTGCTGGAGGTCGGTAGCCGGGGTCTCGGCGGCCAGCTTGGACCCCAGCACCGCCTCGCGGGTCAGGTTGAAGTCCCGGGCGTGCTTGAGCACCGCGCCCGCGACCACCTCGCCGACCCGCTGGCCCTCCAGCCCGAACCGGGTAACGAGGCCGTCGAGGGCGGCGGTGAGCATCTCGCTGTTGGAGGCGTCGCCGTAGACGGAGTTGGACCGGGCGAAGGGGATGCGGTTGCCACCGAGGACGGCGACGCGACGGGTCGTGGAAGTCATGGGCCTATCATTACCCGCCAGTAGCCACCGAGGGAACGCCGGCAGGGAGTGACATGAGCGACCGTTACCAGGACTTCACCCGATCGAGCCTGGGCCGACTGCTGGTCAAGCAGCTGGGCCTGCCCGACCCGGTCCGCCTCGAGCGCTACACCGCGGGGGCACGGCTGGTCGACGGCGTGGTCGGCCTGGGTAGCGCAGGCGGCCGGGGCCGGCTCGCGGAGTCGCTGCCGGCGCTGCTCGACCTGGCCGGGATCGCCTCGACCACGCTGACGGCGGGCGGCGGCCCTGGCGAAACGCCGTACCGGGGCCTCGTGCTCGACGCGACCGGGCTGACGACCTCGGAGTCCCTGGTGGCGCTGCGCGACTTCTTCGGCCCGCTGCTGCGCAGCCTGGCCCCCTGCGCCCGGCTGGTCGTGCTCGGCACGCCACCGGAGCTCGCCGCCGGTCCGGAGCGCGTGGCGCAGCGGGCCCTCGAAGGGTTCACTCGCTCCCTGGGCAAGGAGGTCGGCCGCGGCGCGACGGTGCAGCTCGTGTACGTCGCCCCGGGTGCGGAGGCGGCGGTGACCAGCACCTTGGCGTTCCTGCTCTCCCCCAAGTCCGCCTACGTGTCGGGCCAGGTGATCCGGGTCGGCACCGCCCAGCACACGGCCGTCGAGGTCGAGGACTGGCTGCGTCCGCTGGCCGGCCGGACCGCCCTCGTGACCGGGGCCAGCCGCGGCATCGGGGAGCAGATCGCCCGGGTGCTGCACCGTGACGGCGCCAGCGTCGTGGGCGTCGACGTGCCGCAGGCCGCCAGCGAGCTGATGGAGCTGATGACCGCGCTCGACGGCGACCACCTCTGCCTGGACATCACCGCGAAGGACGCCCCGCAGCGGATCGCCCAGCACCTCGAGCAGCGCCACGCCGGCGTCGACGTCGTGGTGCACAACGCCGGCATCACCCGCGACAAGATGCTGCGCAACATGGATCGGGAGCGCTGGAGCTCGGTCATCGGGGTCAACCTGACGGCACCGGAGCGGATCACCCGCGAGCTGCTCGACCAGGGCCTGGTCCGTGACAACGGGGCCGTCGTCGGGGTCGCCTCGATCGCCGGCATCGCCGGCAACGCGGGCCAGACCAACTACGCCACCTCCAAGGCGGGCGTGATCGGGCTCGTCGACTCCCTCGCCGGCGAGCTGACCAACGGCATCACCGTCAACGCGGTGGCCCCGGGTTTCATCGAGACCAAGATGACCGCCGCCGTGCCGCTCGCCACCCGCGAGATCGGGCGCCGCCTCAACGCGATGAGCCAAGGCGGTCTGCCGGTGGACGTGGCCGAGACGATCGCCTGGCTGGGGGCCACCGGCTCGACCGCGGTCACCGGCAACGTCGTGCGCGTATGCGGCCAGATGATGCTGGGGGCCTGAGATGACCGACGCCGTCCCCCGGGTGGTCGAGGGCTCGCCGCGCACGCTGCCGCTGCTGCTCCGGGCCGCCCTGCCGGTGCTGCCCGGCATCAACCTGATCCCCGGTGTCGGCAAGCACGGGCCAGGACCCTCGGGGCTGCCCGAGCTGGCGCTGACCCGCCACGACGTGCCCGTCGACCCGGCCCACGTGGCGGCGTACGCCGCGCTGTGCGGCTTCCCCGGCAAGGACACCCTGCCGGTGAGCTATCCCCACCTGCTGGCCTTCCCGCTCCACCTCGCGATCATGACCGACCGGTCGTTCCCGTTCCCGGCGATCGGCACCGTGCACCTGGAGAACACCATCACCGCCCACCGGCCGATCGGCAGCGCCGAGCGGCTCCAGGTGACGGCCCGCGCCGCGCACCTGCGCGCGCACCCGAAAGGCCGGGTCTTCGACCTGGTCACCACGGTGCACTCGGCCGGCGAGCCGGTCTGGGAGGAGACCTCGACGTTCCTGCGGCGCGGCCGCGGCGAGGAGGATGCTCCCGGCGGCCTGGCCCTCCCGGCGGCACCCGCGGGCACTGTCGAGTGGCGGCTCCCTGGCGACCTCGGCCGCCGCTATGCCGCGGTGTCGGGCGACCACAACCCGATCCACCTCTACCTCCTGACCGCCAAGGCGCTGGGCTTCCCGCGCCAGATCGCCCACGGCATGTGGAGCCTGGCGCGGTGTCTCGGTGCCGTGCACAACCGGCTCCCGGACGCGGTGCGGGTCGACGCGGCGTTCAAGACGCCGGTGCTGCTGCCGGGCACCGTCTCCTTCGGGATGGCGGCCGACGGAGCAGTCCTCGACCTCGGGCTCACCAACCCGAAGGACGGTGCCCCGCACCTCGTGGCGCGCGCCGTCCCCGCCTGAGCGGGCTCACCTCCCCGAGGCCTCGCGGGCGACCCAGAGCCGGGCCTCCGCCGCGGCGTCCATCCCGGTGCCATCGCGTGCCGTGCCTGGCGACGGGCCCTCGCGCTCGAGCCACGACCACGTGTCGGCCACCGTCTCGGCCATCGGCCGGCAGTCCAGCCCCGCGGCGTACGCCGCCTCGACGTCGCCGTCGTGCAACCCGCTCAGCTCGCCGGTGGGCGGCACCCAGATCGGCAGCTCGGTCCACGGGGCGACCCCCGCCCGTTCGACGACCTCCGGGGCCAGCCAGACCAGATCCGCGTCGGAGCCGGTCACGACCCGGCACTCCTCGAGCAGGGCGCCGATGGTGGTGTGTCCGGGACGGCTCACGGTGTTGAAGGTGCCCACGGGCCGGGCGAGGACGAAGCCGGCCAGGTCGCGCGCGTCGATGTACTGCAGGGGTCGGTCGGGCGGCCCGGGCACGGGTACCCGTCCACCGGCGTGCAGGCGCCGGAGCCAGAACGGCAGCCGGCCGACCCGCTCGTAGGGGCCGAGCACCAGGCCGGGGCGCGCCAGGAGCACGGGCCCGTCGAACCCCTCGAGCGCGGCGAGTTCGCCGCCGCGCTTGGCCGCGGCGTAGTCGCCGGCCTCCTCGCTGTCGGGGTCCCCGTCCACGACGGGGGCGGACTCGTCGGCACCGTTGGCGATCGGCCAGGTGTGGACCGAGCGCGACGAGATGTAGGTGTAGTGGCCGGCACGGCCGGCGAGCAGCCGGGCCGCCACGCTGACCGCCCGGGGCGCGAGCGACCAGGTGTCGACGACGGCGTCCCACGTGTCGTCGCCCAGCGCCGCCGCCAGGGCGACGGGGTCGGTGCGGTCGGCGTACCGCGCCTCCGCCCCGGCAGCCGGTGGGCCACTCTCCCCACGGGTGAGGGTCGTGACGGCGTCACCGCGGGCCAGCGCTGCCTCGACGACGGCGCGGCCGACGTGATGGGTGCCTCCGAGCACGAGGAGTCTCATGACTGGTCAGCCGCGTGGGCGGCCGAACTGACGCGCGCTCACGGTCCGAGCGGCCACCTTCGCCGACGGAGCCCGCCGGGAGTAGAACGTGGCCGTGGAGGGACGCCACACTCCGAGGTCGGTCGCCCCGTTGCCGTCCCAGTCGCCGACCACCGGCAGGTCACCCACCAGGCCGAACGGCACCGTGGCGATCCACGGCACACCGTTGGATGCCTGGTAGCGCAGGGTGAAGGTGGCGGTGGCGGAGTCGTAGACGCCCAGGTCGGTGACCCGGTCGCCGTTCCAGTCCCCCGTCACCGCGATGTCGTTGGCGTCGCCGAGGTAGACGTGCACGACGGAGCCGTCGGGAAGGCGCTGGAAGAACTCGCCGGTCGCCGCGCGGTGCACCCCGATCTCGAAGGTGCCGTCCCCGGTCCAGTCGCCCGCGATCGGGCGGTCGGCGGGGTCGCCGAGCTGCACGCTGGTGGTGCCAGCAGGCGTCGACAGGTAGAACATGTTCTCGTCGTTGCGGCGTACGCCGACGTTGGCGGTGCCGTCGCCGTCCCAGTCCCCCACCACCGGGCTGTCGGTGGTCCGACCGAAGGGGATCACGATCGGCGCCGCCCCGGGCTGCTGGACCTGGAAGGTGGCCCTCTTGTCACGGCGGAACACCACGAGCTCGGCGGCGGCGGCGCCGACCATGTTGGCGGCCAGGGGCACGTCCACGCAGTTGGCCGAGGTCTGGGTCGCACCGTAGGCGAACTTCTGACCGGCGAAGACGGCCGCGGTGATCGTCGGCCCGCTCCGCTCCTCGAAGTGCAGGTGCGGCCCGCTGGAGTTGCCGGTGGTGCCGACCTTCCCGATCAACGTGCCCTGGTCGACGGACTGGCCGACCGAGACCGTGACGGCGCTGAGGTGGGCGTAGAGCGTGCCCTCGCCGTTGGCGTGCGTGATCTGGACGTAGCGGCCGTAGCCCGTCCGGCCCGTCTTGTTGGCGACGCTGACGGTGCCGGACGCCGCGGCGACGACGTCGTCGCCGTCGTCGTCGGGGCGGTTCCAGTCGATGGCCCTGCTGCTCGGGCTGTGGTCGCTCCGCGTGGTGCCGGTCCACGCCTGGCCGCACGGGAAGGGCATCTCGTAGTAGCCGACCATCTTCTTGCGGGCCGCCTCCTGCGTCTGGGCGGTGGCCGGCCCGGCCAGCGAGGCCGCCAGCGCGGCCGCGACGACGAGCGCGAGCGGACCGGCCGCCGCGAGCGCCACTCGTCGGGACAGGGGGCGGTGGGGGGTGGATCTCATCGGGCGACACCTCAGGACGACGGGGCGTGGCGCCAGTCAGGTCACGGCCACCTCGTCAGTCACAGGGCCACCATGAGTGAACTTTCGCCACAGGAGCGCTCAACCGTAACCCGCGTCCGGCGTGTCTGTCTCGAACTACATCGTTGTAATGGTAGAGGGGGCGTCAGGACGCGGGATGCGGGTCAGCCGCCGGCGCGTGGCCCGCGCGGTGCCGCCTGGGCCTCGTCCCGGCGCATCCGGATCAGCCCCTCCTGGGCCACCGTCGCAACCAGGCGTCCGTCCGGGGCGAAGACCCGGCCCAGGTTGAGCCCGCGCCCGCCGGTGGCGGTCGGCGACCACTGGTCGTAGAGCCACCAGTCGTCGGCACGGAACGGTCGGTGGAACCACACCGTGTGGTCCAGCGACGCGGGCTGGAGCCCCGGCGAGGACAAGGTGAGGTCGTGCGGCACCAGCGACGCGCCGAGCAGGGTCATGTCGCTCGCGTAGGTGAACGCCGCCAGGTGCAGGAGCGGGTCGTCGGGCAGGATGCCGGCGATCCGCACCCAGAGGCGGGCGCGAGCCGGGTGCAGCGGGTCGTCGGGGAGCCCGAGCCGGGAGGTCCCGACGTAGCGCATGTCCATCGCCGACCACTCGCGGGCGAACGCCCGGGCCCGGTCGGGATCGCGCTGGGCGATGAGGTCGATGAGGTCGTAGCCCTGGTCGGGCGGGACCACCTCCGGCATCACGTCCTGATGCTCGAGGCCCTCCTCGGCCTTCTGGAAGTCCACGGTCTGCACGTAGATCGGCCGCCCGTGCTGCCGGGCCATCACCCGCCGGGTGGCGAAGGAACGGCCGTCGCGGAGGCGCTCCACGTCGTAGATGATCGGGACCGACGTGTCGCCCGGGCGCAGGAAGTAGGAGTGCAGCGAGTGGACGACGTACGCCGGGTCGACGCTGCGCGCACCGGCGATCAGGGCCTGGGCGGCCACCTGGCCCCCGAAAACTCGTTGCCGGTCGGTCTCCGGTTGACGCCCCCGGTAGAGGTCGACGTCGATGGTCTCGAGGTCGAGCAGGTCGACGAGCGCCCCGGTCGAGCCGGGCATCCTCAGTCGTCCTCGAGGCCGGCGAGGAAGGCTTCGAACTGCTGGCCGATCTCCTCACCGGTCGGCAGCGGCTCGTCGGCGGCGAGCAGGCTCGTGCCGGCGGCCTCGGCCTCGCGGAACGTGTCGTACTGCTGCTCCAGGGCGGCGACCACCTCGCTGACCTCGTCGTTGTTGGCGAGGTAGCGGGCGATCTCGGCCTCGCGCGCCTCGCCCTCGGTGCGCAGCTCGGTCAGGTCGACGGTCAGCCGGCCACCGCGCTCGACCTCCTCCAGCAGTGCGATCGCCGCCTTCGGGTAGTCGAGCTGGGCGAGGTAGTGGGGCACGTGGGCGACGTAGCCCAGCGAGTCGTGGCCGGCGTCCCCCAGCCGCAGCTCCAGCAGCGCCTGCGCGCTCGACGGGATGCGCAGCTCGCCGCGCCACGGGGACGCTCCGGTGAGCAGCTCGGGGCGGTTGGCGTGCGGCGTGATCGCGATCGGGCGGGTGTGCGGCACCGCCATCGGTACGGCGCCGATGCCCACCACGCGGGTGACCCCGAAGCGCTCCACGACCTTGCGGACGGCGTCGCAGAACGCCTCCCAGCGGTTGTCGGGCTCGGGGCCCCGCAGCAGCAGGTACGGCGTGCCGGCGGTGTCGCGGTGCAGCCGCACCAGCAGCCGCGGGGCGTCGTACTGCTCGTAGTGGTCGCGGATGAACGACATCGCCGGGCGGCGGGCCCGGTAGTCGTGGAACTGGTCGACGTCGAACGTGGCAACCACCTTGCCGGCGCCCGGCGACCCGTCGGAGACGGTCTCGAGGTGGTCGGCGGCGGAGACGGCGGCGTTGCCCGCGTCGAGGAAGCCCTGCAACGAGACGACCAACGTCAGGTCGTGGGCGTCATCGAGCTCCGGCACGTCGTCGACAATGTGCACGAGCTTGCTCACGCCGGTTCCCTTCGGTTCGGTGGTGGGTCGGTGCTCTGCCGAGCGCCGCTGGGGCACACGATATTCCCCCTGCGGGCCGGGTCAGGAGAGCCGCGGGATCGGCTCGCCGACCTCGGTCAGGGCGGCGACGTCCTCGACGATCCCACGGGCGAGCGTCTGGGGCGTCAGCCCGATCCGCTCGAGGATCGCGGCGCGCTTGGCGTGGTCGAGGAACTCCTGCGGGATGCCGTGGAGCCGCACGGGCGTGGTGACGCCGGCGGCGTTGAGCGTCTGCAGGAGCACCGCGCCGCACCCGCCGACGATGCCGTTGTCCTCGATCGACACGACCAGCTGGTGGGTGCGAGCGAGCTCGACGAGGGCCGGGTCGACCGGCTTGACCCAGCGCGGGTCGACGACGGTGACCCCGATGCCCTGGTCGACGAGGCGTCGGCCGACGTCGGTCGCGGTGCTCGCCATCGAGCCGACCCCGACGATCAGCACCTCGTGGGTGCCGTTGCGCAGCAGCACGTCGCAGCCACCCTCGCGTCCCACGGTCGGGAGGTCGTCGGGCGGCGGACCCTTGGGGAAGCGCAGCGCGGTCGGTGCGTCGTCGACCTCGACGGCCTCGTTGAGGAGCTCGCGAAGCCGGGTGGCGTCGCGGGGGGCGGCCAGCCGCAGCCCGGGCACCAGCTGGAGCATCGACATGTCCCACATGCCGTTGTGGCTCGCGCCGTCGTCGCCGGTGACGCCGGCACGGTCGAGCACGAAGGTCACCCCGCACCGGTGCAGGGCGACGTCCATCAGGACCTGGTCGAACGCCCGGTTGAGGAAGGTGGCGTAGAGAGCGACCACGGGATGCATCCCGCCCAGCGCGAGCCCCGCCGCGGACGTGGCGGCGTGCTGCTCGGCGATGCCGACGTCGAAGGTGCGCTCGGGGAACCGGCGTTCGAACTCGGCGAGCCCGACCACGTGCATCATCGCCGCGGTGATCGCGACGACGTCCTGGCGGCGCTCCCCCACGTGCACGATCTCGTCGGCGAAGACGTCGGTCCAGATCCGGCCCCGCGAGACCTCCTCGCCGGTCTCGATATCGAAGGGCTGCGGCGAGTGGAACTGGTCGGCGACGTGCCGCTCCGCGGCGGCGTACCCGAAGCCCTTGTGGGTGATGGCGTGCACGATGACCGGGCCGTTGAAGCGCTTGGCATGGGTCAGCGCCTGCTCCATCGCGGCGCGGTCGTGGCCGTCGACCGGGCCGACGTACTTCAGGCCCAGGTCCTCGAAGAGGCCCTGGGGGGCGAGCACGTCCTTCATGCCCTTCTTCATCGCGTGCAGCACGTCGTACGCCGTCGGGCCGACGCCGCGGACGGCGTTGAGACGCTTCTTGACCAGGTCGAGCAGCTGCTCGTAGCGCGGGTTGGTGCGCAGGCTCGTCAGCGCGGTGGCCAGGCCGCCGACGGTCGGGGTGTAGGACCGCTCGTTGTCGTTGACCACGATCACCAGGCGGCTGTCGCGGGCGATCGCGATGTTGTTGAGCGCCTCCCAGGCCATCCCGCCGGTGAGGGCACCGTCGCCGATGACGGCGACGACGTGGCGCTCCTCGCCGCGGATCGCGTAGGCCTTGGCGAGCCCGTCGGCGTAGGAGAGGGCGGTGGAGGCGTGGGAGTTCTCCACGATGTCGTGCTCGGACTCGGCCTGGCTCGGATAGCCGCTCAGACCACCCTCCTGGCGGAGCAGTCCGAAGCCCTCACGGCGGCCCGTGAGCAGCTTGTGGACGTAGGTCTGGTGGCCGGTGTCGAAGACGACCCGGTCGGTAGGTGAGTCGAAGACCCGGTGGATGGCGATCGTCAGCTCGACGACCCCCAGGTTGGGTCCGAGGTGCCCCCCGGTGCGCGAGCAGGTGACCACCAGGAAGTCGCGGATCTCGGTGGCCAGCGCGTCGAGATCGGTGTCGCTGAGGGTCCGCAGGTCACGCGGCGACGTGATCGACTCGAGCAGGCTCATGGTGCTGTCAAGTCTAGCCAAGGGGCCGGCAGCAGCTGGGGGCCGCTGGCCACGGCGTCACAGCCGGGCGACGTAGCGGCGCCCGCGCAGGGCCTCCTCGACCAGGCCGACCGCCCGGCGTACGCCGAGCAGCCGCGCGTCCTCCGCCTGCCAGGCCTGGACCGCGGCCTCGACGACGTCGAGGTCGGCGACCTCGCGGAGCGCACCACGCGCCTCGCTGAGGCCGCGCCGGCAGGCCGCCTGCGAGGCCTCCACGTGCAACACCGCGAACCGCGCCAGCACCACCACGTGACGGCGCAGGGCGACGTGGGCGCGGTACTCCGGCGGGCAGATGTCGAAGAGCCAGTTGACCGCCGTGCGCTCCCAGTCGGGAGCACCCGGCGGGCGTACCGGCGCCGGCCAGCCGGGCGGTGCCACCGCGCGGTCGTGGGACTGCATCTTCGGCGTCATGGCCCGGAGCCTACCCCTTCATCGAACGTGTGTTCGACTTCGGCCGAGGGCCCTCTCCACCTCGGCGAGCCGCGGGTCACGCAGGCCAGCGGCGTCGTGCTCCCACCAGACGTCGTGGTAGACGAGCGCGCCGGCCATCCACTCCTCGTGGGCCTCGAAGCTGACCACCTGGAAGGCTCGGTCCGGGATCCTCGCCGACGGCGGCAGGAAGCCCCGGTCGCTCGCGGCCTCAAAGCCTCGCGGGCCATAGAACCGCGGATCCCCCTCGAGGAAGAGTGCCGGCACCCCAACCTCACGCGAGGCCGCGATCGCGGCGGCGACCAGGGCGGTGCCGATGCCTCCGCGCTGCCGGTCGGGGCGCGAGCTCAGGGGACTGAGCATCCACACGTCGACCAGGGCCCGGCGCGCGTCGAGCCAGGCGTGGCTCACCCCGACGTGCCCGACGACCTCGTCGCCGTCGACGGCCACCAGGGACACCCGGTCGTGGCCGCACCGGACGACCTCGGCCCAGAGGTCCGCGACACCCTGATGATGGTCGAAGGCCAGGGAGATCACCTCGTGAATCCCGCGCTCGTCGTCCGCCCCGGCCTCGCGGAGGACGAATCCGGATGTCCTACTTGACTTCAAGTTCACTTGAGGTTGCACCTTGGGCTCGACGACACCTGATCATCGAGCCTAGGAGAAGACCCAGTGCCTGTCGCTGTGATTACTGGAGCCTCACGGGGCCTCGGCCTCGCCCTTGCCCACGCACTCGCCGACTGCGGCTGGAGCCTTGTCCTCGACGGGCGCCGAGCCGAGCCGCTCGCCAGTGCCGCGGCGGGCCTCCCCGGTGGCCCCCACCAGGCCCTGGCCGGCGACGTGACCGACCCCACCCACCGCGCCGGCCTCGTGGCGACGGCCGACGCCCTCGGCGGCGCCGACCTGCTGGTCAACAACGCCAGCACGCTGGGTCGCAGCCCACTACCGAGGCTCGCCGACCTCGACCCGGCGACGTACGCCCGGATCCTCGATGTCAACGTGGTCGCCCCGCTGGCGTTGACGGCCGCGCTGCTCCCCCGGCTCCGCGAGCGCGGCGGCCGGGTGGTCAACATCTCCTCGGACGCCGGTGTCGTGGCCTACGAGACGTGGGGCGGCTACGGCTCCGCCAAGGCGGCGCTCGACCACGCGAGCCTGGTGCTGGCAGCCGAGGAGCCCGGTGTCCGGGTGTACGCCGTCGACCCGGGCGACATGCGCACCGCGATGCACAAGGACGCCTTCCCCGGCGAGGACATCAGCGACCGGCCGGAGGCGGCCACGGTCGTGCCGGCGCTGCTCACGCTGGTCACCGGCGACCGGCCCAGCGGTCGCTACCGGGCATCCGACCTGGGGACGGTCGGCGTATGACCGCCCAGCCAGCGGGGCGCCCACCCGCCTTCGCCGTCCGCTCCGCGGCCGTCCCGCCCGAGGCGCGCGGCCTGGCCCGCGACCGGGTACGGCTGGCCGTGGTGACCCCGGCCGGCACCCGGCACGCCCGTGCCACCGCACTCGCCGACCTGCTCTCTCCCGGCGACGTGCTGGTGCTCAACACCAGCGCCACCCTCCCCGCCGCCGTCGACGTCGTCCGGCGCGGTTGCACCTGGGGGCTGCACGTCTCGACCGAGCTGGACGACGGGTCCTGGGTGGTCGAGCTCCGCCGTCCCGACAACCAGGGGCCGGCCGAGCCCCACGTCGGCGAGGTCCTGCGGCTTCCCGGCGGCGTCCGGCTGCGGATCCTGGAACCGCACCCGGCCGACCAGCGGCGGCTCTGGCGGGCGGTCCCGCTCCCGGTGGTCGACCGGGTGGAGTACCTCGGGGAGCGCGGCCGGCCGATCCGCTACTCCTACCTCGACGGAGACTGGCCGCTGGAGACGCTCCAGAACGTGTACGCCGAGCAGCCTGGCAGCGCCGAGATGGCCAGCGCCGGGCGTCCGATCAGCGAGCGCACCCTGGTCCGGCTGATGGCCCGCGGCATCACCGTGGCCCCGGTGGTCCTGCACACCGGGGTGTCCAGCCAGGAGGCCCACGAGCCCCCTCAGCCGGAGTGGCTCGCCGTCCCCGAGGCCACCGCCCGGGTCGTCAACGGCGCCCTGGCCGTAGGCCGTCGAGTGGTCGCGGTCGGCACCACCGTGGTGCGGGCACTGGAGTCCGCGGCACCGGCCGGCCGGGTCGTCCCGACGGACGGCTGGACGTCGCTGGTGCTCGGTCCCGACCGCCCGGCGCGCGTGGTTTCCGGCCTGCTGACGGGTCTCCACGAGCCGGAGGCCAGCCACCTCGACCTGTTGCGGGCCGTGGCGGGCGACGCCCTGGTGGCGCGGGGGTACGCCGACGTCACCGCGGTCGACGCGCCGGCGTACTTGTGGCACGAGTTCGGCGACGCGATGCTGCTGCTGCCGTGAGCGGACTCAGCCGGCCAGGAAGCCGAACCGGACCTCACGCACGGCGTTGTCGACATTGAGGTCGACCAGGCAGATGCTCTGCCAGGTGCCCAGCGCGAGCCTGCCGGCGTCGACGGGGACGGTGGCGAAGGGCGGCACGATCGCGGGCATCACGTGGGACCGGCCGTGGCCCGGGCTGCCGTGCCGGTGCCGCCAACGGTCGTCGGCCGGGAGGAGGTCGGCCAGTGCGGCGAGCAGGTCGTCGTCGCTGCCGGCACCGGTCTCGAGGATCGCCAGCCCGGCGGTGGCGT
Source organism: Nocardioides sp. (assembly GCA_039916425.1). GTDB lineage: Bacteria > Actinomycetota > Actinomycetes > Propionibacteriales > Nocardioidaceae > Nocardioides. The sequence goes on along the minus strand of JBDSLK010000121.1, from coordinate 4,557 downwards.
GCGGCACGAACACGTGCAGCAGCCCGTCGCCGCGGCCGGCGACGAAGGCGGCGCAGTCACGGGTCAGGTCGAGCACGGCCTCGCCGTCGCCCGTGCGGTAGGAGCGGGTCTCGCTCTCCACGGCTAGGCCCCCACCGTCTCGGAGTCGGCACGGGCAACACCGCCGGCGCACGACGCGGACGGCTCCGGCGAGGTGTGCCCGTCGCCGTACTCCGTGAGGAAGAGTGCCAGCCGCGGGTCGTCGGGGCCCGTCAGCGCGAGCTGGGCGCCCCAGACGGTCACCACCACGGCCGAGGAGAGCCCGTCGTACGGCGACACGATCGCCTCGTCCGGCACCGCGGCGGCGAGCGTGGCGACACCCGCCTCGTCGAGACCGGGACGGTAGGTGACCCAGACCGTGCCGTGCTCGAGGGAGTGCACGGCGTTCTCCTCGCGCACGGGCCGGTCGTAGACCCCGCACTCCAACCATGTCGGGTCGTGGTCGCCCCCGGCTGGCGGGGTCTGGTCGTAGGTGACCTCGCTCTCGGTGTGCCGGCTCGTCGGCTTCTCCACCACCACGACCTCGCTCAGGTCGGCGTCCAAATTGGCGCGACCCGCGAAGCTCGACACGGCCAGGGCTCCGACCACCACGACCAGCGCAACGCCCACCGCCAGCACCAGCGGGAGGACGCTCCGCCGGTCGTCCCTGTCGTCCCCGTCGTCCCTGGCGTCGCCGTCCTCCCTGGCGTCGCCGTCATCACGCGGCTCCTCGGGCTCCTCGGGGGAGGTCACGACAGGGCCTGCTCGATGCGCTCGACCTTGACGGTCAGCTTCACCAGGGGGGCGATCATGACCGCAAGCCTGCCATCTCCTCCCCAGCCCACGAGGCTGGAGCCATGATCGAAGTCGAAGCACTCACCGTGAGGTACGGCGCCCTCACCGCCGTCTCGGACGTCACCTTCTCCGCCGCCGCCGGCCGGGTCACCGGGTTCCTCGGTCCCAACGGCGCCGGCAAGTCCACGACGATGCGCGTGATGGCCGGCCTGACCCGGCCCACCACCGGGCGCGTCACCATCGGCGACCGCCCGTTCGCCGAGCTGCCCAACCCGGGCCGTGAGGTCGGCGTGCTGCTCGACGCCTCGGCCCAGCACGCCGGCCGCACCGGCCGGGAGATCCTCACCATCGCCCAGCGCACTATGCGCTCGAGCGGGTCAGCCTGACGCCGAGCGAGTCCCGCCGCCGGGTCCGCAACTACTCCCTGGGAATGCGCCAGCGGCTCGGCATAGCGACCGCGCTGATCGGCGAGCCCGACGTGCTGATCCTCGACGAGCCCGCCAACGGGCTCGATCCGGCCGGCATCCGCTGGATGCGCGACCTGCTGCGCGGCTTCGCCGACCAGGGCGGCACCGTGCTGCTCTCGTCGCACCTGCTGCACGAGATCGAGGTCATTGCCGACGACCTGGTGGTGATCGGCAACGGCCGGATCGTCGCTCAGGGCACCAAGCGCGACCTGCTGGAGGCCGCGGGCACGTTCGTCCGCGCCGACGAGTCCGCCGCGCTGGCCCGGGCTCTCGACGGGGCCGGCTACACCGCCACCTCGGCCGGTGGCCTGGACCACGGTGCCCTCCGCACCGACGCCCCGACCCAGACCGTGGGCCGCATCGCCCTGGCCGCCGGGGTCGCCCTGGCCGAGCTCCGCGCCGCCGACGGCGCGGGCCTGGAGGAGATGTTCCTCGAGCTCACCGCCGAGACCCAACGAGAAGGAGCAGCGGCATGACCGCCACCACCCCCGTCGTCACCCCCGTCGAGAACACGACCGCGCGACGCGCCGACCGCGCCGTCGAGCGACCGGCGTTGGCCCCCATCCCCCTGTCCACCGTCGTCTCGGTGGAGCTGCGCAAGATGTTCGACACCCGCTCGGGATTCTGGCTGATGGCCAGCATCGGCATCCTCTCGGTGCTCGCCACCGGCGCCGTGATCATCTTCGCGCCCGACTCGGAGCTGACCTACGCCACCTTCGCAGCGGCGATCGGGTTCCCGACGTCGGTGGTGCTGCCGATGATCGCGATCCTGTCGGTCACCAGCGAGTGGAGCCAACGCAGTGGGCTGACGACGTTCACCCTGGTCCCGCACCGGGGCCGGGTCGTGTTGGCCAAGGGCCTCTGCGCGGTCGGCATCGGGGTGGTCTCGATGGCCGTCGCGATGGCGATCGGCGCCGGCGGCAACGTCCTGGGCTCCGCCATCGCGGGAGTCCCGACCGCCTGGGACATGTCCGTAGGCGGTCTGCTCTACATCGTGGGCGCCAACGTGCTCGGCCTGACCGGCTTCACGCTCGGCGTGCTGATCCGCAACTCGGCAGGCGCCATCGTGGGCTACTTCGTCTACGCGCTCCTGCTCCCGACCCTGACCGGCCTGCTGGCCACGACCCAGGAGTGGTTCAGCGACCTGCAGCCGTGGGTCAGCTTCCAGTGGAACCAGCAGAGTCTCTTCGAGGGCGGCTTCACCGGCGAGCAGTGGGCCCAGCTTGTCCTGACCGGCCTCCTCTGGCTGGTGCTTCCGATGGCCTTCGGGGTGTGGCGGGTGCTGCGCTCCGAGGTCAAGTAGCCGCAATCGCGATCAAGTCTCCCGGGCCGGCGGTCCGGGAGACTTGATGCATGAGTCTCTCGGAGATCGCCGCCCACGCCCGGTCACTGCCGGGCGTCCGCCAACAGGAGTGCGACGGCCTGCTCGGCTGGTACGTCGACCACCGGCTGGTCGCCCGCCAGGAGGACGCCACGACGCTGGTGGTCCGCGCGGACTTCCCCGAGCGAGAACGCCTCCTCACCGAGCACCCCGGCACGTTCTCGGTGCCGCCCCGGATGGAGGGGCACCAGAAGGTGCTGGCGGACCTGACGCGCGGGGAGCCCGCCGCCGTACGCCGGGCGGTCACCGAGGCGTGGGAGCTCCAGCGCCGCTGACGTCGCGTCGGACCCGGTGCCCGAGCACCAGCACCGTCAGCACGGTCAGCCACGCCGACGTGTAGACCAGACTGGTCAGGGTGTCGGTCAGGTGGTGGGCACCCTGGTAGAGCCGGGCGGCCACCACCCCCAGCGGCAGCAGAGCCAGCGGTGTCACCCACCACCGGGCGCGCCGCGCGTAGACCCAGGTCAGCACGATCAGCAGCCCGTAGAGCGCGGTCGCGGTGCCCACGTGACCCGACGGGAAGCTGTGGGTGGGCACCAGGCCCTTGTCGAGGATCTCGACCGGGGGCCGGTCGCGGGGCTCGAGCGAGGTCGCCACGAAGTAGAAGCCGCCCACCCCACCGACCACGAGCGCCACGAAGAGAGCCGGCACCACGGAGCGCTGCCACACCCACAACGCCACGGCCACGATCGGCGAGACCACCAGCGTCACGATGGTCTCGCCGAAGAGGGTGAGGATCTCGGCCACCCGGTCCAGTCCGGCCGTGCGCTCGCCGGCGATGTCGCGCGCGAGGCTGTCGTCGAAGGCGTCGATGCCGCTGCCAGCGGAGTGCGTCACCAGCCAGCCGAAAGCCAGGACCACGCCCAGGATCACCGCCCAGGCGAGCACGACCAGGACGGCGGCGCGGGCCACGGTGCGGGCGAGGGTCGAGGACGACATGTCTCCGGACATGCGGGTCAGTGTGCTGCAGGGCCTCATCCGCCCGCGCACCGACCCGCCGCATCGTTCGCGGCGCCTACCGGCAACTCAGCCTGCGAGCACGTAGTCGACTCGGAGCGGAATCGCGCGAACTGTGGCAAGGCTGGCCCGGCCGGAACGGTAGGTGTGCCCGGTCGGAGTGGTGGTCTCGAGATCGTGCCCGCCCGTGGCGGGCGTGGGTCTGGCTCGCCAGCCGGGCGCCTGCTTGGCGTGGTTGCAGGCTTCGCAGAGCCCCTGTCCGTTGGCGGCGCGGGTCGGGCCGCCGGCGCTGTGCTCCCACGCGTGGTCGGTGTGCCGGATCGGAGCGTCGCACCAGGGAGTGCGACAGGTGCGGTCCCGCAGCCGGATGAAGCGGGCCAGTCCGGCCGGGAAGAGTCTCGTGCGTGCCTCCATGGCCACCAGCTCGCCGGCCACCGGCTCGGTGTAGAGCCGGCGCAGCCACACCGACTCGTTGCGCGAGCAGGCACCGGCCACCAGCTCGCGGGCCAGCTCAGCGGGGACCGGGCCGTAGCCGTCGACATGGGCCGGCTCGTCGCTGGAGCCGAAGAGGACCTGGTCGGTCATCACCACGTGGACGGCGACCCCTGGTCCACCGTGCCGGGTCACCCCCGTGCCCAGCACCGAGGAGACAAGCGTGTCGGCCATCACCTGCCCCCTGGTCCGCGGGTCGCCGAGGGAGCGAGCCGTGTCGCTGGCCCGGCTCAGGGCTGCGTAGGCGGCAACGCCGTCCTTGACGGGCAAGAGGGCGGTAAGCCACGTCATCGTGTCCGGAGCGGGGCGGAGCCTCACGTGGCGCTCAGTCTCCGCATGGCGACGCCGGCTCACGAACGACACCGGGTCGATCCGGTAGGCCTCGCGCCGGCACTCGGCGACGAGCTGGCCCTCACCCATCCCCATCAGCCGGTCCGAGTCTCCGGC
>JBDSLK010000120.1:0-15915 GCA_039916425.1 Nocardioides sp. | reverse complement strand
GTCTTCGGCTCCCGCGTGGGCAAGGACGAGTGGCAGGTCACCTGCGAGATCGGCCGGGCGATGGGCTACGACATGGGCTACGCGGCGGCGTCCGAGATCATGGACGAGATCGCCGCCACCACCCCGACCTTCGCCGGGGTCTCCTTCGCCAAGCTCGACGAGGCCGGCTCGATGCAGTGGCCGGTCAACGACGCCGCTCCCCTCGGCACGCCCACGATGCACGTCGGCGAGTTCGTCCGCGGCAAGGGACACCTGGTGGAGACGGTCTTCGTGCCGACCACCGAACGCTCCACGCGGCGCTTCCCGCTGGTGCTGACCACGGGCCGCATCCTGAGCCAGTACAACGTCGGCGCACAGACCCGGCGTACCTCCAACAACACCTGGCACCCCGAGGACGTCCTGGAGATCCACCCGGCCGACGCCGAGCTCCGCGGCATCTCCACCGGCGACCTGGTCGACCTCTCCAGCCGGGTCGGCAGTACGACGCTGCGCGCGGTCGTGTCCGACCGGATGCAGCCGGGTGTCGTCTACACGACCTTCCACCACCCCGTCACCGGCGCCAACGTGGTGACCACGGAGAACTCCGACTGGGCCACCAACTGCCCGGAGTACAAGGTGACCGCCGTCCAGGTCGGCGTCGCCAACTCGCGCGGGGTCGACGCTCTCGGCGAGTCCATCGAGCCGGTCGCGAGGCCCGAACGCATCCGGTCCGGTCGCCGGTGATCGCTCCGGAGGCGCGGATGGGCAACGACATCGCGCGCCAGTTCGCGCACCTGCCCGACGACGACGCGGCCGAGGCCGTGGCACGGCACATCGAGACGTTCTGGGACCCGCGCATGCGCGACCGGCTGCGGGCGCTGCTCGCGGCCCGCGACGACGCGCTGGACCCGATCCTGGTCGCCGCGGCACGCCGGGTGCGCGACGGGGTGACCCGGCAGGAGACCGCAGCTCAGCCGGAGTAGCCGGCGATGTCGCGCAGTCGCTCCCACTCGTCGGCCATCCCCAGGGTGGTGCCGATCTCCAGGATCACCGCGCGGAACATCGCCCCGGACGCGATCAGCACCGGGTCGACGTGGCCGAAGACCTCCAGGGTGACGATGCCGTAGAGGCGGGCCCACGCGAGCTCGAAGAGCCAGAGGACACCGATGCCGTCGTCGCCGAACAGCTCCGCCGTCGCCTGGCGCGCCGAGCCGGCCTCCTCCCACACCGCGACCACGGCGGGGTCGAGGGACTCCCGGGACGGCACCGGGAACCGGCGCTGCTGCCAGAGCTGCACGAAGAGCTCCCCGAAGAAGTCGGTGAAGATGGACTCCCCCGCAGGACAGTCGGCGGCGAGCGGGAACTTGGTGTGCGCGGCCTTGGGCGGAGCTCCGGGAGCGGGCGGGGACGCGAAGACCATCCGGAACTCCGTTGGGTTGCCCAGCGCCCAGGCGCGGAAAGCGGTGGACGCGGCCACTATCCGGGCCGCCGGGTCGTCCTCGGGGTGGACGTCGCGGGCCGCGGCCATGGTAGCGACCACGTCCACGAAGATGTGCTGCGTCACCAGGTCGTCGAGGGCCGCCGCACTGTCCACATAGCGGTAGAGCGCCGGCGGGGTCAGCCCCATGTCTCCGGCGACGGCGCGGATCGAGACCTCGTGTCCCCCGCGCAGCAAGGTGCGCGCGACGTCGACGATCTCGTCGTAGGTCGCCCGACGCTGGCGCTCCCGCCGGGTCAGCGGTCCGCCCGCGGCCAGTTCTCGGGATGTGTCTGTGGTCATGCGATCACCTCCTGCTCACCAGCCAAGCATAAGGCTTGACAACTCGCGTGAACACCCTTCACTGTTATGGACATTAACTCGTCTGATTGACCCGCACAGGAGTGATTGCCATGAATCGTTGGGGAGCGTTCGTCGCCCGCCGGGCCGGGGCCGTGTTGGCCGTCTCAGTCGCCTTCGTCGCTTTGGCCGCAGGGTGGGGGCTCGGCGTCTTCGGTGCCCTGTCCGACGGCGGCTTCGAGGATCCGGCATCTGAGTCGGCCCGGGCCGAGGCCGTCCGGGCCGAGGCCTTCGCCGCCAGCTCTACCGACCTGGTCGTCGTCTACTCCAGCCCCGACCTGACCGTCGAGGACCCCGCCTTCGCTGAGGCCGTGGAGGGCACCCTCGCCGGACTGGATCCGGCGGCCGTGACCGGGACGGTCAGCTGGTTCGCCACCGGCTCACCCGGGCTGCTCAGCCAGGACGGCCACGCCACGCGGGTGCTGGTGACCCTGGCCGGCGGCGGCCAGGAGGCCAAGACCGCGTCGTACGACCTGATCAGCGAGGACCTCGGGGCCGCCGGCCTGGAGACCCAGGTCTCGGGCGCCTACGTCGTCTTCGAGGACGTCAACGCCCAAGTCGGCGAGGACATCGCCCGCGCGGAGTCGTTGGCGCTGCCGATCGTCTTCCTGCTCAGCCTGGTGATCTTCGGCAGCGTGCTCTCCGCGTTGATGCCGACGATGGTCGGTCTCGCGGCCGTGCTCGGCGCGTTCGCCGTGGTCCGCCTGATCACCCTGGTCACCGACGTCTCGGTCTTCTCGATCAACGTCATCACGCTGCTGGGCATGGGGCTGGCGATCGACTACGCGCTCTTCGTGGTCAGCAGGTTCCGCGAGGAGCTCGGGCTGCGGCCCGGCACCGGCCGAGACGACGTCGGCGTGGCCATCGCCCGGACCATGGCCACGGCGGGCCGGACGGTGCTCTTCTCCGGTGTGATCGTGGCCGCCTCGCTCGCCTCCCTGCTGATCTTCCCGCAGAACTTCCTGCGCTCGATGGGGTACGGCGGGATGGCCGCCGTGCTGGTGGCGATGGTCGCCTCGCTGACCCTCCTGCCTGCCGTCCTCACCCTGTTGGGCCGACGGCTGGAGTGGGGCGCGATGCCGTGGCGGCGCCGTTCCCGCGGCCTGACCGCGGCGGTCTCGGAGTCCGGGGCCTGGGCCCGGGTCGCCCGCAGCGTGATGCGCCGCCCGGTGGTCTACCTGGTCACCATCACCGCCGCGCTGCTCCTGCTCGGCTCGCCGATCCTCGGTGCCACCTGGGGCTCGGTCGACGAGCGCGTCCTCCCGGAGGGCTCGCCCAGCCGTGTCGCGGCCGAGGTCCTGGCCGCCGAGTTCGGCGGCGAGACCTCCTCCGCCGACGTGGTGCTGCGCGATGCCTCCCCCGCGGCCACCGAGGGGTACGCCGCGTCGCTGGCGGCCGTGGACGGCGTGGGTGACGTGCGGGTGGCCGGCGACGCCAACGTCGACGGGGTGCCGACCTCACTGGTGCAGGTCTCCTGGGCGGGCAACGCCCAGACGGAGGCCAGTCAGGACCTGGTCCGCGACCTGCGCGGGATCGAACCGCCGGGTGCCGCCACCGCGCTGGTCGGCGGCGCCTCGGCCCAGACGGTCGACCTGGTCGACTCGGTCTTCGACCGGCTGCCCTGGATGGCGGCGTTCGTCGCCGCGGTGATGCTGGTGCTGCTCTTCGTGGCCTTCGGCTCGGTGGTGCTGCCGATCAAGGCGATCGTGATGAACACCGTCTCGATCGCGGCGTCCTTCGGCGTGGTGACCTGGATCTTCCAGGACGGCCACCTCGCGGGGCTCTTGGGCTTCACCTCGCCGGGCTACCTCGACGTCACCCAGCCGATCCTGATGTTGGCGATCCTCTTCGGGCTGTCGATGGACTACGAGGTCTTCCTGCTCTCTCGCGTCCGCGAGGAGTGGGACCGCACAGGCGACAACACCACCGCCGTCGCCCTCGGTCTCCAGCGGACGGGCCGGATCATCACGAGCGCCGCGCTGCTGCTGGCGATCGTGACCGGCGGTTTCGCCACCTCCGGGATCGTCTTCATCAAGATGATCGGCGTCGGCATGCTGGTGGCTGTCCTCCTCGACGCCACCGTGGTCCGGGCGCTGCTGGTGCCCGCGACGATGCGGCTCCTGGGCAACGCCAACTGGTGGGCGCCGGCGCCGATGCGTCGCTGGTGGGAACGTCACGGACACCGCGAGGGCCCGGTCGAGGACCGACCCGGGAGTCGAGTGCTGAACCCCACCGTGGGAGCAACCACCTGAGCACTCGACCCGGGTGCTACTAGGGTCGAACCCGTGACTCTCGCGCGACGACCCGGCCCGACCGTGCGCGTCCGCGTGACCGAGACCGTCGGCTCCGACCACCGTGTCCACGAGGACCGGTTGGTCACCGAGGAGCCGCTCGAGCTACGGCTGGCCTGGCCGGGGTCCCCCGCGGCGCGCGCCTGGGTGACCATGCGGACCCCGGGCCACGACTTCGAGCTCGCGGCGGGATGGGCGACGCACGAGGGCCTGGTCGAGGCCGGGGTCCCCGGCCAGGTGCGCGGCGTGGCCTACTGCACCGACGCCGACCTCACGCCCGAGCAGGAGTTCAACGTCGTCACGCTCACCCTCGCCGGACCCCCGAGGATCGACGTCACCCACCGGCACGCCGGTAGCGGTGGGGCCGGGGCCGGTTCGGCCTGCGGGGTCTGCGGCAAGGACTCCATCTCGGCGGTCCTCGACGTGCCGCGGGCACCGGCCTGGACCGGGCCACTGCCCGACGTCGACGTCGTACGCCGCCTGCCGGACCTGTTGCGCGCCCGCCAGGCCGTCTTCGACCGGACCGGCGGTGTGCACGCAGCCGGGCTGGCGACGGCCGCGGGTGAGCTGCTGGTGGTGCGTGAGGACGTGGGCCGTCACAACGCGGTCGACAAGGTGACCGGCGCCCGGGTGCTCGCGGGCGAGTCCCCGGCCGAGGCCGCGCTCGTGGTCAGCGGCCGGGCCGGCTTCGAGCTGGTGCAGAAGGCGGTCGCCGCCGGCATCGGGTCGTTGGTCGCCGTGGGCGCACCGAGCAGCCTCGCCGCGCACCTCGCCGGGGAGGCGGGCCTGGCCCTCTACGGCTTCACCCGCCCCGAGCGCACCGTCCGCTACGCCTGAGGCAGGCCCCCGGCGTGGGTACGCCGTGCTGTCGGTGGCGCCGCCTAGGTTCGTGACGTGCGCATCCTCCACACCTCCGACTGGCACCTGGGTCGGTCGTTCCACCGGGAGGGCATGCTCGGCCACCAGGCCGCCTACGTCGACCACCTGCTCGAGGTGATCGCGGCCGAGCGGGTCGACCTCGTCGTCGTCGCCGGTGACGTCTACGACCGGGCGCTGCCTCAGGTGGACGCCGTGCGGCTGGCCGACGAGACGTTCGCCCGACTGGCCGCCTCATGCGCGCGGGTGGTGGTCACCAGCGGCAACCACGACTCCGCGCAACGCCTCGGGTTCGGCTCCCGGTTGATCGACGCCGCCGGGGTCTTCATCCGCACCGACGTCGACGGCGTGGGCACCCCGGTGCTGCTCGACGACGCTCACGGCACGGTCGCCGTCTACGGGCTCCCCTACCTCGATCCCGACACCGTCCGCGAGCGCTGGCGGCTGGGCGCGCGGTCGCACCAGGCCGCGCTGACCGAGGCGATGTCCCGGGTCCGTGGCGACCTGGCCACCCGGCCGCCCGGCACCCGCTCGGTGGTGCTGGCCCACGCCTTCGTGGCGGGCTCCCAGCCCAGTGAGTCCGAGCGCGACATCAGCGTCGGCGGGGTCTCCCTCGTGCCCACCACCCTCTTCGAGGGCATCGACTACACCGCCCTCGGGCACCTCCACGGCCGCCACACGCTCGGCGAGCGGCTCCGCTACAGCGGCTCGCCACTGGCCTACTCCTTCTCCGAGGCCGACCAGGTCAAGGGCTCCTGGCTGGTCGACCTGGCCGCCGACGGGGCCGTGACCGCCGACTTCGTCGAAGCCCCGGTGCCGCGCCCGCTGGCGCGGCTCCGCGGTGAGCTCGAGCGCCTCCTGGTCGACCCCGCGCTGACGCGCCACGAAGGCGCTTTCGTGCAGGCGACGCTCACCGACGACACTCGGCCCGCCCAGGCGATGGAGCGGCTCCGGACCCGCTTCCCCCACACGCTGGTCCTGGGTTTCGAGCCGACCCGCCGCCCGGGTGACCAGGCCCCGGTCGCCCGCACGACGGGGCGCTCCGACCACGAGATCGCCCTGGACTTCGTCCTCGACCTGCGTGGCGCACCGGCCTCAACTGCGGAGTCCCGGCTGCTGCGCACGGCCGTGGACGCCTGCTGCGAGGACCCCGAGCTCGACCCGGTGCCGGCGCGAGGACGCGCCTGATGCGCCTGCACCACCTCGAGATCACCGCCTTCGGCCCGTTCGCCGACACTGTCGAGGTCGACTTCGACGCGCTCTCCGACGCGGGGCTCTTCCTGCTCACCGGGGCCACGGGCGCCGGCAAGACCAGCGTCCTCGACGCCGTGTGCTTCGCCCTGTACGGCAACGTCCCCGGCGATCGCGGCACCGCCAAGCGGCTACGTGCCGACCAGGCCGAGCCCGGGGTCGAGCCCCGCGTCGTCCTGGAGACGACCGTGTCCGGCCGGCGGTTCCGCATCGCCCGATCGCCCGCCTGGGAGCGGCCCAAGAGGCGCGGCACGGGCCTGACGACCCAGCAGGCGGCGGTCACGATCGCCGAGAGAGTCGACGAGCAGTGGCACACCCTGTCCACGCGCCTCGACGAGACCGGGCACCTCGTCACCGGTCTGGTGGGGATGAACCTCGACCAGTTCTGCCAGGTCGCGATGCTCCCGCAGGGCCGCTTCCAGGCCTTCCTCCGGGCCCGGTCCGAGGAACGGCACCACCTCCTCCAGCAGCTCTTCCGCACCGGCCGCTTCGAGGCCGTGGAGAGGTGGCTGGGCGACCACCGGCGCACCCTGCGCCGCACGTCGCTGCAGCACCAGGCCACGGTCGCCGGCCTGGTCAACCGGGTCAGCGAGGCCGCGGGCGTGGCCCCTGGCGACTGGGACCCCGAGTCGCTGGACCAGCCGGCGGCGACCGGTGTGGTGGAGACCTGGGCCGACGACCTGCGCGCCGCCGCCGTTGCCGCCGCGGTTGCGGTGCGTACCGCTCTGGACGCCGTCGAAACGGCCGCCGCGGCCGCCGCGGACGTGCTCGCCCACGGCCGTCGGCTCGCAGAGCAGCAGGCGCGTTGGACTGCCGCCCAGGAGCGCCGGGCGGTCGTGGAGGCCGAGGGGGCCGAGCACCGGGCTGCCGCTCTCCGTCTCGACGCGGGCGCCCGCGCGGCCCGGGTGCTGCCGGTCACCGACCTCGCGGACCGTGCGGCGAGGTCGGCCCGCGACACCGCCGCGACCGCGGCCGCGGCACTGGCGACCACCACCGCCCTCGGCGTCCTACCCGAGCGGCTCGCCGCCGCTCGCGACCAGGCGCTCACCGGTGCCGCAGCGGCTCGGGCCCTGCGCCCGCGCGAGGAGACCCTCGTCGCCCTGCGCGCCGGCCTGGAGACCTACGCCGCCCGCATCGACCGCCTCAACGAGGAGGCCCGCCGGCACAGCCGTGAGCTCGCACAGCTGCCGGTCCGGGTGGGCGCCACCCGCCGCGACCACGCGACCGCGTCCACCGCGGTCGCGTCCCTACCGGCGGCGGAGGCCGCGCTCGTCAGGCTCCGCGAGCAGCACGACGCGCTTACCCAGGTCGGGCTGCTCCGGCCCCGGCTGGGTGCCGCGCGCAAGACGCTGCTCGAGGCCACCGACGAGGTTCGTCGCCTCAAGGACGTCTGGCTCGACCTGCGGGAGCGTCGGCTCGACGGGATGGCCGCGGAGATGGCGGTCGGGCTCGAGGTGGGTGGCTGCTGCCCGGTCTGCGGCTCCGCCGAGCACCCCCAGCCGGCGCGGGCGGCCCATGGCGCTCCCGATGCCGCGACCGAGCGTGGGGCCCGGCGCCGCGTCGACGACGCCGAGGCCACGGTCCTGCTCCAGGACGGCCTGGTGCGCGACCTGACCACCCGCATCGCCCTGGCCGAGCAGCTGGCCGGGCCCGACTCCGAACAGCTCCCCGACCGGCTCGCCGGGGCCGAGCAGCAGGTGGCGACGCTGGCCCCGCGGGCCGCCACGGCCCCGCAGCTCGAGGCGGAGCTCAGGCGTCTGGAGGAGCACGCGGACGACCTCCACGAGCGGGTCGAGGCCGCCCGACTGGAGCGAGTGGGCGTGGTCTCCGCCCAGCACGCCGGACGCGCCGAGGTCGCTGCGGTCACGGACGAGATCGCGGCACTGCTGGGCGAGGGCGACGACCCCGACCTGGCCACCCGTGCCGAGCGGCTCGCCATCGTGGCGGAGGCCTGCGGGGCCGCGCTCGACGCCCAGGCTGCCGCCGCGGCCGCGGCTGCCGAAGGGGGCCGGGCCGCCTCCGCGCTCGCGGCGGCCCTGGCCGACGCAGGCTTCGCCGACGCCGCCGAGGCGCGGGCTGCCGCCGTGCCGCCCGCCGAGGCCGAGCGCCTCACCCGTGCACTGCGCTCCCACGAGGCCGCCAGGGACGCCGTCCGGCAGGTCCTCGACGACGACGCGCTCGCACTGGCTGCCGCGCGGTCGGCGCCCGACCTTCCTGCCCTCGCGGCCGACGACACGGCGTGCCGGGACACGCTGTCGGCCCGGGACGCCGGGTCGCGGGTCGCGTCGGGCCGCGACGACCGGCTGGCGGGGCTGCACACCGACCTGGTGGCCGCGCTGCGGGCCTGGGCGCCGGTGCGCACCGAGCACGAGCTCGTCACCGGTCTGGCCGCGATGGTCGAGGGCCGCTCCGCCGACAACCAGTTCCAGATGCGGCTGTCCGCCTACGTGCTCGCCTACCGCCTCTCCCAGGTGGTCGACGCGGCCAACGACCGGCTGGCGCGGATGAGCGACCAGCGCTACTCCCTGGTGCACACCGGTCGCCGTGGCGCCGGCGAGAACCGTGGTGGCCTCAGCCTGCTGGTCCGCGACGACTGGTCGGGCGAGGACCGTGATCCCGCCACCTTGTCGGGGGGCGAGACCTTCGTGGTGTCCCTCGCGCTGGCGCTCGGCCTGGCCGACGTGATCACCGACGAGTCCGACAGCGCGGCCACGGGTGACTCCCGGCTGGCGACCCTCTTCGTCGACGAGGGATTCGGCAGCCTGGACGCCGACACCCTCGACGATGTGATGGACACCCTCGACTCCCTGCGCGAGGGGGGTCGGGTCGTGGGCGTGGTGAGCCACGTCGCGGAGATGAAGGACCGCATCCCCACGCAGCTCCTGGTCACCAAGAGCCGCCGAGGGTCACAGGTGCGCAGCACGGCCGGTGTATTAGGTTCGGGGGCATGACCGGGCTCGATCCGACCTTCACCGCCCTCCCCTACCGCCGACTCGGTGACACCGCGTTGGCACGGGCCGCGGCGCTGGGGGCCACCCACGCGGACTTCCGGTTCGAGCGGCTGCGCTACCAACGCCTCGGCGTCCGCGACGCGGTCCTCCAGAGTGCCTCCGACCGCGAGGACCTCGGGTTCGCCGTCCGGGTCGTCCACGGCGGCTCCTGGGGCTTCGCCTCCGGCGTGGTCCTCACCGACGCGGAGGCGGTGCGGCTCGCCGAGACGGCGGTCGCGGTCGCCCGGGTGGCCGCCGAGATGACGCCCGTGGCGGTCGAGCTGGCCGACGAGCCGGTCTACGACGACGTCACCTGGGTGTCCCCCTACGAGGTCAACCCGCTCGAGGTGCCCACCGGCGCGAAGGCGGCGCTGCTCGTCGAGTGGACCCGTCGGCTGCGTGGGCACCACGTCGTCGAGCACGCGACGGCCAGCCTCCAGCAGGTCCAGGAGAACAAGTACTACGCCGACCTCGCCGGCACCCGCACCACCCAGCAGCGGGTGCGGCTCCAGCCGGAGTTCGAGGCGATGGGCTCCGACGCCGGCACCGGCGCGTTCGACGCGATGCGATCGATCGCGCCGCCGGTCGCCCGGGGCTGGGAGTACCTCACCGGTGGTCAGTGGGACTGGGACGCCGAGCTCCTCGCGGTGCCCGATCTGCTCGCGGAGAAGCTCAAGGCGCCGAGCGTGCAGGCGGGCACCTACGACCTGGTCGTGCACCCCTCCAACCTGTGGCTCACCATCCACGAGTCCATCGGCCACGCGACCGAGCTCGACCGCGTCCTCGGCTACGAGGCCAACTACGCCGGTACGTCGTTCGCCACCTACGACCAGCTCGGCACTCTGCGCTACGGGTCCCCACTGATGAACGTGACCGGTGACCGCACGCATCCGCACGGTCTGGCGACCACGGGCTACGACGACGAAGGCGTGCAGACCCAGTCGTGGGACATCGTCAGGGACGGCGTCCTGGTCGGCTACCAGCTCGACCGGGCAATGGGGCGGATGAAGCCGGAGCTCCGCCCCGACCATCCCGGGGGACGCTCCAACGGCTGCGCCTACGCCGACTCCCCCGGCCACATCCCGATCCAGCGGATGGCCAACGTCTCCCTGCAGCCGGCCCCCGACGGGCCCAGCACCGAGGAGCTGATCGCAGGTGTCGAGAGGGGTCTCTACGTCGTGGGCGACAAGTCGTGGTCGATCGACATGCAGCGGTTCAACTTCCAGTTCACCGGCCAACGGTTCTTCATGATCGAGGACGGCCGGCTGGCCGGCCAGGTCCGCGACGCGGCCTACCAGGCCACCACCACCGAGTTCTGGGGCTCCATGGACGCCGTCGGCGGACCCCAGACCTGGATCCTCGGGGGTGCCTTCAACTGCGGCAAGGCCCAGCCCGGCCAGGTCGCCGCCGTGAGCCACGGGTGCCCGACGTCGCGGTTCCGCGGCGTCAACATCCTCAACACCGTCCACGAGGGGGGCCACTGAGATGACGGAGCGGACCGGATCGCCCCAGCACCTCGTCGAGCACGCCCTGGCGACCAGCACCGCCGACGAGTGCCTCACGATCGCGTCAGACCACACCAGCGCCAACCTCCGGTGGGCCAACAACACCCTGACCACCAACGGCGTCATGCACGGGTCGAGCGTCACCGTGATGTCGTTCGTCCGCACCACCGGCGGCGTCGCCGCCGGGTCGGTGAGTGGCAGCGCCTCCTCCCGTGAGCAGGTCACCGCCCTGGTCGAGGCCGCCGACGCCGCCGCCCGGGCCGCCTCCCCGGCCGAGGACGCGGCCGACCTGGTCCCGGGCGAGGCCGCGGCCGACTGGGACGACGCTCCCGGGGCCACCGACATCCACGTCTACGACACCTTCGCCCCCTCCCTCGGTGACGCCTTCGCCCGGGCCGGCTCGGCCGGACGGGTGCTCTACGGCTTCGTGAACCACGAGGTGACCACCACCTATCTCGGCTCGACCACCGGTCTGCGCCGGCGCCATGTCCAGCCGACCGGCCACTACGGCTGCACCGGCAAGACTGCCGACCTGGCACGGAGCGCGTGGGTGGGCGGCGCCACCAGGGACTTCAACGACGTCGACGCCCACGCCATGGAAGCCACCCTCGAGCAGCGCCTCGGGTGGGGCGAGCGCCAGGTCGACCTGGCGGCCGGTCGCTACGACACGATCCTGCCGCCGAGCGCCGTCGCCGACCTGATGATCGACGCCTACTGGTACGCCGGCGGGCGTACCGCCCACGAGGGCCAGTCGGTCTACAGCCGACGGGGCGGCGGCACCCGGATCGGGGAGCGGATCGCCCGTGAGGGCGTGGACCTCTACTCCGACCCGGCCTACCCCGGGCTGGAGTCCGCCCCGTTCAACCTGGCGACGACATCCGGCAACGAGGAGTCGGTCTTCGACAACGGCCTGCCCCTGGGGCGCACGGACTGGGTCCGCGACGGTCGGCTGACGTCGTTGCTGCAGAGCCGGCACTCCGCGGCTCTCACCGGCCAGCCGGTGACGCCGATGATCGACAACCTCGTCCTCGACGTGGCCGAGGGCCGTGGCTCGATCGAGGACGTCGTGGCCGGCACCGAACGCGGGCTCCTGCTGACCTGTCTGTGGTACATCCGGGAGGTCGACCCGCAGGTGCTCCTGCTCACCGGCCTGACGCGCGACGGGGTCTACCTCGTCGAGGACGGCGAGATCACCGGCGAGGTCAACAACTTCCGGTTCAACGAGAGCCCGATCGACCTGCTCAACCGCTTCACGCACGCCTCCGCCACCGTCCCGAGCTTCAGCCGCGAGTGGGGCGACGACTACTTCTCACGCACCGCCACCCCGGCGTTGCGGGTGCCTGACTTCAACATGTCGAGCGTGAGCCGGGCGCGCTGAGGGTCAGCCGACCCGCGTGCCACGCCAGCCCCCGCTGCCAGGACGGCCACCGGCCCCAGCGCCGGCCCGTGCCCGGGGCTCAACGACCGCCAGGTCCGGACCCACATCCTGTCGGTCCGGACACGCGACGTGCCGCCCGAGCAGCCTCAGTCCAGCCCCTCGAAGGCCTCGGGCGGCGGGCACGCGCAAACCAGGTGCCGGTCGCCGTACGCCTGGTCGATCCGCGACACCGGCGGCCAGTACTTATCGGCGTCCGGTCCGGCCGGGAAGGCGCCGACCAGGCGGTCGTAGCCCCGGTCCCACTCCCCCACGACCTCGGCGGCGGTGTGCGGGGCGTGCCGCAGCGGAGAGTCCTCGGCGGACCACACCCCGTTGGCCACCTGGGCGATCTCGCGTCGGATCGCGATCATGGCGTCGCAGAAGCGGTCGATCTCGCGGAGGTCCTCGGACTCGGTCGGCTCGACCATCAGGGTCCCGGCCACGGGGAAGGACATCGTCGGCGCATGGAGGCCGTAGTCGACCAGCCGCTTGGCCACGTCGTCGACGGTGACACCGGTCTCCCGGGTCAGCCCACGCAGGTCGAGGATGCACTCGTGAGCGACCAGCCCGTGCTCACCGCGGTAGAGGACCGGGAAGTGCTCCTCCAGCCGCGCGGCCACGTAGTTGGCCGACAGCACCGACGCGGCCGTCGCGAGGGTGAGCCCGCTGCCCCCCATCAGCCGGACGTAGGCCCAGGAGATGGGCAGGATGCCGGCCGAGCCGTAGGGGGCGCCGGAGATGGCGCCGATCCCCTGCCGCTTGTCCAGCTCCGGGTGCTGGGCGTGCGAAGGAAGGTACGGCGCCAGGTGGGCGCGCACTCCCACCGGTCCGACGCCCGGGCCGCCACCGCCGTGCGGGATGCAGAAGGTCTTGTGCAGGTTGAGGTGCGAGACGTCGCCGCCGAAGCGTCCCGGTCGGGCGAACCCGAGCAGGGCGTTGAGGTTGGCTCCGTCGACGTAGACCTGTCCCCCGTGCTCGTGGACGAGGTCGCACAGCTCGGTGACGGTGTCCTCGTAGACGCCGTGCGTGGACGGGTAGGTGATCATGATCCCGGCCAGGTCGTCCGCGTGGGCCACGCACTGGGCCCGCAGGTCGTCGAGGTCGACGGAGCCGTCCTCGGTCGCCTTCACCACGACGACGCGCATGCCGGCCATCACCGCGGACGCAGCGTTGGTGCCGTGCGCCGACGACGGGATCAAGATGACGTCACGGCCCCCCTGGCCGTTGGCCCGGTGGTAGCCCCGGATCGCGAGCAGGCCGGCGAGCTCGCCCTGCGAGCCGGCGTTGGGCTGGATGGAGACCCGGTCGTAGCCCGTGACCTCCGCCAACCAACCCTCGAGGTCGGCGACGAGCTTGCGGTAGCCGGTGGCATCCTCCGCGGGCGCGAACGTGTGCAGGTCGGCGAAGCCGGTGAGGCTCACCGGCTCCATCTCGGTGGTGGCGTTGAGCTTCATCGTGCAGGAGCCGAGCGGGATCATCCCGCGGTCCAGCGCGTAGTCGCGCCCCGAGAGCCGGCGCAGGTAGCGCAGCATCTGGGTCTCACTGCGGTGCTCGTGGAAGACCGGGTGGGTGAGGAACGGCGTGGCTCGTCGCAAGCCGTTCGGCAGCGCGTCGGGCACCGCGTCGGGCACCGCGTCGGTGGCGGCGCCGGGCGCCCTGGCACCCGGGACCGCCGGCATCGAGGGGTCGACCCCGAAGGCCGCCAACACGCTGCCCACCGTGGAGTGCGTGGTCGTCTCCGAGGTCGAGAGGCCCACGGTGTCGTCGTCGACGAACCGGAGCTGGATGTCGCGGCCCCGCGCGGCGGCGACGATCTCCGCGGCACGGCCAGGGGTCCGCACGGTCAGGGTGTCGAAGAACCCGGTGGTCGGGACGTCGTAGCCTCCGGCGCTCAGGGCGTTGGCGATGCGCACCGCGTAGGCGTGCGCGCGGGTGGCGATCGTGGTGAGCCCGTCGGGGCCGTGGTAGACGGCGTACATCGAGGCGACCACCGCCAGCAGCACCTGGGCCGTGCAGATGTTGGAGGTCGCCTTGTCGCGGCGGATGTGCTGCTCGCGCGTCTGCAGGGCGAGGCGGTAGGCGGGGCGGCCGTGCGCGTCGACCGAGACGCCCACCAAGCGACCCGGCAGGTGCCGCTCGAGGCCGGCGCCGACCGCCATGAACCCCGCGTGCGGTCCGCCGTAGAAGAGCGGGACGCCGAAGCGCTGCGACGACCCGACCACCACGTCGGCGCCCAGGGCGCCGGGGGCCTCCAGCACGGTAAGCGCGAGCAGGTCGGCGGCGACCACGGCCAGCGCCCCCGCGGCGTGCGCGGCCTCGATGACCGGCCGGGGGTCGAGCACCCGCCCGGACGCGCCGGGGTACTGCACCAGCACCCCGGACGGCGCGACGTCGGGCAGTCCCAGCGCGAGGTCGGCGACGACCACCTCGATGCCCATCGCCTCGGCCCGGGTGCGGATCACCTCGATGGTCTGCGGAAGCGCGTCGTGGTCGACGACGAACGGTCCGGTGGCCGACTTCTTGGCCCGGCGGACCAGTGTCATCGCCTCCGCCGCGGCGGTGGCCTCGTCGAGGAGGGAGGCGTTGGCCGTGGGCAGGCCGGCGAGGTCGCCGATCACGGTCTGGAAGTTGAGGAGGGCCTCGAGCCGGCCCTGGGAGATCTCCGGCTGGTACGGCGTGTAGGCGGTATACCAGCTCGGGTCCTCCAGCACGTTGCGCCGGATCACCGGCGGGGTCAGGGTGCCGTGGTAGCCCAGCCCGATCATCGCCTCACCGGGACGGTTCGCCGCCGCCAGCGCACGGAGCTCCCGGGCGACCGCGTCCTCCGACAGCGGGCCGGGCAGGTCCAGCGCCTCGCCCTGGCCGCGGATCGCGGTGGGGACGGCGGCGTCCATCAGGTCGTCGAGGCTGTCGTAGCCGAGGATGCCGAGCATCTTCTCCACGTCGGGTGCCGCGAGCCCGATGTGACGGTCGACGAAGGCCGACGTGGCGGCCGCCTCGAACGCGGACAGGCTGAGGTCAGGACGGGTCACGGGATCGGCGCTCCTCGAATCGGTGTCGTTCGGGTCGCCTCCCCCTCTGTCACGCCGGTCGGACAGCACCGTCGCTCCAGAGTCGCCTGATCCACACGGTCCTGGCGCCTGAGAGGTTCCGGGGAGGGGTTGCCCCTTCGGCGCTCCACCTCGTCCGGGACGAGGAGAAGACTCTCCCGTGTGGGATTGTCAGCGAGGTCAATCTACCAGCCGGGCCCCGAGGAGGCCGGCAGGTCGTCAGCCCGTCTGGCGGGCGGCGCGACGAGCGGCGAGCTCGTCACCGGCGGTGGGCTCGGCCGGCACGTCGCTGTCGACGGCGGTGCGCTCCGAGGGCAGCGCGGCGAGCGTGCCCTCGATCTCGCGCCACACCCCGCCGATGGCGATGCCGAAGACACCCTGGCCACCCTGGAGGAGGTCGATGACCTCATCGTTGCTGGTGCACTCGTAGACCGAGGCCCCGTCGCTCATCAAGGTGACGCGGGTCAGGTCGTCGGTGCCCCGCTCGCGCAGGAACTGCACCGCGGAGCGGATCTGCTGCAGCGAGATCCCGGCGTCGAGAAGCCGCTTGATCACCTTGAGGATCAAGATGTCGCGGAAGGAGTAGAGGCGCTGGGAGCCCGAGCCGGCGGCGCCGCGCACGCTCGGCTCGACGAGCCCGGTGCGAGCCCAGTAGTCGAGCTGGCGATAGGTGATGCCGGCCGCGCTGCAGGCGGTGGGACCTCGGTAGCCCGTGTCGC